>NZ_DLMU01000005.1:17508-491785 GCF_002479375.1 Comamonas sp. UBA7528 | reverse complement strand
AGGCTGGGGGTTTTGTTTTTGGCGGTGCAGAAATGCATGTGGCCCAGCCAAGGCCCATCCATTATTCAATCCGCCGTCGTTTATCTGCAGACAGACAACCCCATAAAAAAGAGCACGCTGCGCGTGCTCTTTTTTATTTATGGGATGAGGGGAATGGCTGAAGGCACTAATTGAAAGTACTGCAGCCGCATCCGGCATCGGCAGGCGCCTTCGGGGCCTGGGCACTGTCCCAGGTGCTGCCCTGGGAGCGGCGCCGGCATCACATGCGGCGCTGGCCGTCCACAAACACCATCAACTCGCCTTTTTCAAAGGTGTTCCACTGCTCGTTCTTGGTGAGTGGGCTGGTGACGATGATGGCCACCCGGTCGTTGGGCGTGGTTTCGCTGGCAAAGTCCACGCTCAGGTCTTCGTCGGCCAGGTGGGCCTGGGCGAAGGGGTGGCGCCGCTCGGTGTAGCACAGGTGGGTGGTGGCATGGGCCCACAGCGCTTCCCCGCTGGAGAGCAGGAAGTTGAAGGTACCGTGCGGCGCGATCCGGGCGGCCAGTTCACGCAAGGTCAGTGTGAGCTCTTCGATGCTGGGCACGCCGGCGTGCGACTTCCACAGCTCCTGCATGATCCAGCAGAAGGCCAGTTCGCTGTCTGTGCTGCCCACGGGGTGGAAGTGGGCGTGCAGCTTGGGGGCGAAGCCCTTGAGATCGCCGTTGTGGGCGAAAACCCAGTTGCGGCCCCACAGCTCCCGCACGAAAGGGTGGCAGTTCTGCAGGCTGACCACGCCCTGCGTGGCCTTGCGGATGTGGGCGATGACGTTCTGGCTTTTGATGGGGTACTGGCGGATGAGCTGGGCCACCGGCGAGTCGATGGCACGTTCATGGTCCACAAAATGGCGCAGGCCCTTGTCTTCGAAGAAGGCGATGCCCCAGCCGTCGGTGTGATCGCCGGTGTTGCCGGCACGCTGTGCAAAGCCGCTGAAGCTAAAGCGCACGTCCGTCGGGGTGTTGCAATTCATTCCAAGCAGCTGGCACATGGTGCGGTTCCGGCAATCCAAATACAAAGAGGCATAGCCTAACCTGCAAAGCGGGCATTGGCGCGCAATGCTGCAGCAAAGCGGGCGGGTGCTGACCCGCTACCGGCGGGCACGGGTGACAGGCACAATCGGGCGTTTCGCGTACTGTTGAGCCCATGCATACCGAGTCTTCCCCTTCCGCGTCTGTGAGTTACAGCATCAGCGATCTGGCCAAAGAGTTCGATCTGACCACCCGTGCCATGCGCTTCTATGAGGACATGGGGCTGCTGCAGCCCGAGCGCACCGGCCCCGGCGGGCGCAACCGTGTCTACAGCCCACGTGACCGTACCCGGCTGCGCCTGACGCTGCGGGCCAAGCGGCTGGGGCTGTCGCTGTCGGAAGCCAAGGAAATCATCGATATGTACGACAGCCCACGGGACACGGGCATGCAGCTGAAAAAATTTCTGCAGGTGCTGGGTGCGCACCGTCTGCAGCTGGAAGAGCGCCTGGCCGATCTGCAGGCCAACCTGGAAGAAGTCATGGAGCATGAGGCGGAAGCGCGTCAACTACTTGACAAGCTGGGGGGCAATGAGGTCTCATAATGCGATTGACGTTAACGTCAACGTAAAGAATGAACAGGAGACACCATGGCCGCAGACAAAGCCGCCCTGGACCGGGTGCGCGAGAGCTTTGCGCAGCAAGGGGCCATGGGCACGCTGGGGGCGCAGCTCACGCATCTGGCGCCGGGCGAAGTGGACATCAGCTTTGACTGGGCGCCCGGCCTGACGCAGCAGCATGGCTTCATCCATGCCGGCATGCTGTCGGCGGCCCTGGACTCGGCCTGCGGCTATGCCG
This sequence comes from Comamonas sp. UBA7528, assembly GCF_002479375.1. Lineage (NCBI taxonomy): Bacteria > Pseudomonadati > Pseudomonadota > Betaproteobacteria > Burkholderiales > Comamonadaceae > Comamonas > Comamonas sp. UBA7528. The sequence goes on along the minus strand of NZ_DLMU01000005.1, from coordinate 489,927 downwards.
GCTTCAGCCTGATGCCGGAAGACGCCGGGGTGCTGACGATCGAATTCAAGACCAATCTGCTGGCCCCCGCCAAGGGCCAGCGTTTCCGTTGTGAAGGCCGGGTGCTCAAGCCGGGGCGCACCATCGTGGTGGCCGAAGGCCGGGCCTATGCCATCGACAACGGAGTAGAAAAACTGGCCGCCACCATGCACTGCACCTTGATGGCCGTGCAGGGGCGTTCCGGCATCGCCGGCAAATAAGGCTGCACAGAACAGCCACCGGCCTCTCGCCATACCTATCACCAGGAGACAAAGAATGAGCAATCTGCCAGGCCTGAACTTCCAGCTGGGCGAAGACATTGATGCGCTGCGCGACGCGGTGCGTGAATTTGCACAGCGCGAAATTGCCCCCCGTGCCGCCGACATCGACCGTAGCGACCAGTTCCCCATGGACCTGTGGCGCAAGTTCGGCGATCTCGGCGTGCTGGGCATCACCGTGTCGGAAGAATATGGCGGTGCCGACATGGGATATCTGGCCCACATGGTGGCCATGGAAGAGATTTCGCGCGCCAGCGCATCGGTGGGGCTGTCCTATGGCGCGCACAGCAATCTGTGCGTGAACCAGATCAACCGCAACGGCAATGCAGCGCAAAAGGCCAAATACCTGCCCAAGCTGATCAGCGGCGAGCATGTGGGGGCCCTGGCCATGAGCGAGCCCGGCGCGGGCTCCGACGTGATCAGCATGAAGCTCAAGGCCGAGGACAAGGGCGGCTATTACCTGCTCAACGGCAGCAAGATGTGGATCACCAACGGCCCGGATGCCGACACCCTGGTGGTCTACGCCAAGAGCGAGCCCGAGCTGGGCGCGCGCGGCGTGACGGCCTTCCTGATCGAAAAGGGCATGAAAGGCTTTTCGATTGCGCAGAAGCTGGACAAGCTGGGCATGCGCGGCAGCCACACGGGCGAACTGGTGTTCCAGAACGTGGAGGTGCCCAGCGAGAACGTGCTGGGCCAAGTCAACGGCGGTGCCAAGGTGCTGATGAGCGGCCTGGACTATGAACGCGCCGTGCTGACCGGCGGCCCGCTGGGCATCATGCAGAGCGTGATGGACAACGTGGTGCCCTATATCCACGACCGCAAGCAGTTCGGTCAGAGCATTGGGGAGTTCCAGCTCATCCAGGGCAAGGTGGCCGATATGTACACCGTGCTGCAGGCCGGCCGTTCGTTCGCCTACACCGTGGCCAAGAACCTGGACATGCTGGGCACCGACCATGTGCGCCAGGTGCGTAAGGACTGCGCCAGCGTCATTCTGTGGTGCGCGGAAAAAGCCACCTGGATGGCCGGCGAGGGCGTGCAAATCTATGGCGGCAATGGGTATATCAACGAGTACCCGCTCGGTCGTTTGTGGCGAGATGCGAAACTCTATGAGATTGGCGCCGGCACCAGCGAAATTCGTCGCATGCTGATTGGCCGCGAATTGTTTGCCGAAACCTGCTGAGCAGGGGTGGGCGGCGCCGCTTCCCAGAACCACAAAGGAACGCCACATGACGACCAGTACCTCCATCGATGACCTGTTTGTGCACAACAAGGAATGGGCTGCCCAGATGGAGCGCGACCGCCCCGGTTTCTTCACCGGGCTGATGGCGCAACAAAAACCCAAGTACATGTGGATCGGCTGTTCCGACAGCCGGGTGCCCGCCAACCAGATCACCGGCCTGGAGCCGGGCGAAGTCTTTGTGCACCGCAACGTGGCCAACGTGGTGGTGCCCAGTGACCTGAACGCGCTGACCACCATCCAGTACGCTGTGGACCACCTGAAGGTGGAACACCTGATGGTCGTGGGCCACTACGGCTGCGGCGGCGTGCTGGCGGCGCTGGAAGGCGTGCGCCTGGGTCTGGCCGACAACTGGACCCGCCATGTGCGCGACGTGCGCGACAAACACTACGACCTGATCAAGGCCACGCCCGTGCAACACCGCCATGATGTGCTGTGCGAGCTGAACGCCATCGAACAGGTGATGAATGTGGCCCAGAGCACGGTGCTGCAGGACGCCTGGGCCCGCGGCCAGAAGGTGGCGCTGCACGGCTGGTGCTACAGCCTGAAGAACGGCCACATCACCAACCTGCACATGACCGTGCCGGGCGAAGGCGGCCTGCACGAAGTGCACCAGAAGGCTGTCGAGATGGTGGCTTCCCGCCAGCGCGACTGATCCCGAGGCGCCCTTGGCTGGGCGCCGCCGCCTGAGGCATGGGCCTGGGCTTTTTGTAGAGCACCCCTGAACCGCGAGCTATCTGTATGTTCCCGCAGCGACTGGATGCCCCCCAGGCCTATGACATCGCCCAGGCGATGATGGACGGTTTCAACCGCCACTACCAGCTGTTCCGGGCCGAGTCCGCCCGGGCCAAGCGCCGGTTCGAGCAGGCCGACTGGAACGGCCAGCAATGCGCCCAGCGCGAGCGCATTGCCTTCTATGACCTGCGGGTCACGGAATGCGTGCAACGCCTGGAGGCGGAATTCCACGCCGGGCTGCTGCCCATGCCGGTGTGGCAGCAGGTCAAGCTGCACTACATCGGGCTGATGGTGGACCACCTGCAGCCCGAGCTGGCGGAGACCTTCTTCAACTCCGTCACCACCAAGATCCTGCACCGCACGCATTTCCACAACAACTTCATCTTTGTGCGGCCGGCCGTCAGCACCGAGTACCTGGAAAGCCGCGATCCCGGGGATGCGCCGGCCTACCGTGCCTACTACCCGGCGTCGCTGCAGGCCCTGCCCCAGATCCTGCAGCAACTGATCGCCGACCTGGCGCTGCAATGCCCGTATGAAGACCTGGAGCGCGACATCGCTGCGCTGACGGTGCGGGTGCAGCAGCGTCTGGAGGGGCTGATGCTGCGGGCCAACTTCCAGATCCAGGTGCTCTCCAGCCTGTTCTACCGCAACAAGGGCGCCTACCTGGTGGGCAAGATCATCACCGGCTACACCGAGCTGCCGCTGGCCATTCCCATTCTGCACAGCCACGAAGGCACGCTGGTGCTGCATGCGGCACTGTTCGGCGAGGACGATCTGCACGGGCTGTTCAGCTTTGCGCGGGCCTACTTCATGGTCGACATGGCCGTGCCCAGCGCCTATGTGGGCTTTCTGCGCAGCCTGATGCCGCGCAAGCCCCGCGCCGAGATCTACAACGCCCTGGGCCTGGCCAAGCAGGGCAAGACGCTGTTCTACCGCGACTTTCTGCACCACCTGCGCCATTCCAGCGACCAGTTCCGCATTGCGCCGGGTATCAAGGGCATGGTGATGCTGGTATTCGACCTGCCCAGCTTTCCCTATGTGTTCAAGCTGATCAAGGACAAGTTTCCGCCCCCGAAGGACACCACGCGCGAGCTGGTGCAGAGCAAATACCGACTGGTCAAGCAGCATGACCGGGTGGGGCGCATGGCCGACACGCTGGAGTACAGCCTGGTGGCCTTTCCGCGCGAGCGCTTTTCCGACGCGCTGATTGCCGAGATCCAGGCGTTCGCCCCCAGCCAGCTGGAGATCAGCGACCGCGATGGCGACGGCCAACAGGAGGTCATCCTCAGCCATGTCTATATCGAGCGGCGCCTGGTGCCGCTGAACATGTACCTGCAGGAATGCTTCGATGCCGGGCTGGACAACCCGCGCGCCAAGGCGAACATGGAGCGTTCGGTCATTGAGTACGGCAACGCCATCAAGGAGCTGGTGGCGGCCAACATCTTTCCCGGCGACATGCTGTGGAAGAACTTTGGCGTCACGCGCGGCGGCAAGGTGGTGTTCTACGACTATGACGAGATCGAATACCTGACCGACTGCCAGTTCCGCGCCGTGCCTGCGCCGCGCAATGAAGAGGACGAGATGTCCGGCGAAATCTGGTGGCATGTCGGACCGCGCGACGTGTTTCCCGAGACCTTCGGCCCCTTTCTGCTGGGCCACCCCGCCGTGCGCGAGGTCTTCATGCGCCACCACGCCGATCTGCTGGAGCCGTCGTTCTGGCAAGGGCACAAGGAACGCATACAGCAAGGCCATATGCACGACGTCTTTCCCTACGACAGAACCCGTCGTCTGACCGCCGATGCCGTCGGCTGAGGCCGTCTGCAACGGTTCTGCTTTCCCTCGCATATCCATAACAACCCAAGGAGATCACCATGCACCAAGACCCCGTCGTCATCGTCAGCGCCGCCCGCACCCCCATGGGTGCCTTCCAGGGCGATTTTTCCGATCTGGCCGCCCATGACCTGGGCGGTGCTGCGATTGCAGCCGCCGTGCAGCGCGCCGGCATCCGGCCCGAACAGGTCGAGGAAGTGCTGTTCGGCAACTGCCTGATGGCGGGCCAGGGCCAGGCACCGGCCCGCCAGGCCGGCTTCAAGGGCGGTCTGCCGCAAAGCACCGGCGCGGTGACCCTGTCCAAGATGTGCGGCGCCGGCATGGAAGCCACCATCCTGGCCCACGACCAGCTGATCGCTGGCAGCCGCGAGGTGATGGTCTCGGGCGGCATGGAAAGCATGACCAATGCGCCCTATCTGCTGAAAAAGGGCCGGGGCGGCTACCGCATGGGCCACGACAAGGTCTATGACCACATGATGCTGGACGGTCTGGAAGATGCCTATGAGGCCGGCCGCTCCATGGGGACCTTTGGCGAAGACTGCGCGGCCAAGTACCAGTTCACCCGCGAGGCGCAGGATGCCTTTGCCATTGCCAGCGTGCAGCGCGCACAGCACGCTGCCCAGAGCGGTGCGTTCGCCGCCGAAATCACCCCCGTCACCCTCAAGACCCGCAAGGGCGATGTGACCGTGAGTGTGGACGAAGGCCCGGCCAAGGCCAAGCTGGACAAGATCACCGCCCTCAAGCCGGCGTTCAAGAAGGACGGCACCATCACCGCCGCGTCCAGCTCCAGCATCAACGACGGCGCGGCCGCCATGGTGCTGATGCGTGAATCCACGGCCAAGCAGCTGGGCTGCAAGCCGCTGGCACGCATCGTGGCCCATGCCAGCCACGCCCAGGCGCCCGAATGGTTCACCACGGCCCCGGTCGGCGCCACCGAGAAAGCGCTGAAGAAGGCCGGCTGGAAGGTGGACGATGTGGACCTTTGGGAAGTGAACGAAGCCTTTGCCGTGGTGCCCATGGCGCTGATGGCCGAGCTGAAGGTGCCGCACGACAAGGTCAATGTGCACGGCGGTGCCTGCGCCCTGGGTCACCCCATCGGGGCCAGCGGTGCGCGCATTCTGGTCACGCTGATCCACGCGCTGCAAACCCATGGCAAGAAGAAGGGCCTGGCCACGCTGTGCATCGGTGGCGGCGAAGGCACGGCCATGGCCATCGAGCTGGTGTGAGCGCCGTCCCTGCCGCCCATGAGGGCGGCCGGGGTGGTGGAGGCCGCGTCCCGGCGTCGCTTGACACCGTTTCCCGGCGCGGGGCACAGGGCGGCTTGCTTTACAGTCGTCCCATGTGCCACCGGCCGTATGCGCGGTTTCCCTTGCCTGCGGCCTTTTTTCCTTGGATTTCCGTATGCAAGCAGAACTGCCCGAAGACGACCGCCATGCTGCCGCGCCCTTGAGCGCCCCACAGATTGCCGCCTTCTGGACTGAATTTTCCGGCCAGCTGGCCGCATGGGAGGCGCTGGATGGCCGCGCCTTCGTCGAAGAGGCCAATGCGCTGCTCAAGCGCCAGGCGCCCGGGCTGTCGCTGGAGCTGGAAGGCGTGCCGGCCCAGGCCTGTGCCCGCCTGGTGGTCACGGCCCACGGCAATATCGAACAGTTTGAGAACGCCCAGGCGCTGGTGCGTCAGGCCCCCCGCCTGGAGGGCTACACCGTGCAGGCGTTCCGCAGCCGCACGGCCAGCGGTAACTTTGCCATGGGGATGCAGGACTTCGAGCTGTCCTGCGACGATGTGCTGGTGGCGCCCTATGACGCGGGCGGCATCATCGGCCTGGACTTGGCGTTCGCCAAGGCCGTGCCGGACGCCATGCAGGAGCATGCCCGGCACATGGCCTTCATCCTGCTGGACCATGTGCTGGGCGAGTGGGATTTTTCCGTGCGCGTGGGGCCGGTCGACTTTGTGGAAGCAGCCGCCGAGGCCTCGCCGCTGTCGCAGTTTCCCGCCGTGTTCGATGCCTTCCAGCGCGAGGTGCTGGGCCGCACCTACAGCTTCCCGCAGGAGGAGAACGACCGCTGGATCTCGCTGGAAGTGCGTTCCCGGGATGCCGATGAGGACGATGCCCCGGATCTGCTGACCTTCCACGACAGCGCCCATGCCCTGGCCACCCGCGCCGATCTGTCCTATTTCCTGACGCTGCGCTTCCCGATCGACAGCCAGGAAAGCCTGGACAGCGCCCGCGACGCCCAGGATGCGCTGGACGCCGAGCTGCTGCGGCAGCAGCGCGGCATTCTGGCGTTCACGCGCATGGAAGGCATGGACTTCCGGGTGGCGGCTTTCTATGTGGACGACCCGGATGCCGCCGCGCAGCTGGCCCGCCAGCTGGCCGCCGAGCATGCGCCCGGTCTGGAAGCGGCGCTGGCGCTGGAATACGACCCGTCCTGGCGCGAATACCTGGGCATGTACGGCGCCATCCACCGCCAGGACCGTCACGCGGCCGATCAGGCCTAGGAGGAGCACCATGATCACCAGTGAAGAGCAGCTGCGGCAGCTGTACGCCATGCCGGCCGAGCGGGCCCTGCTCAAGCAGCAGGTCGATCTGGACCGGCATTGCCTGCGCTTCATTGCGCTGTCGCCTTTCTGTGTGATCGCCACGGGGGGCAACGCCGGCAGCCTGATGGATGCCTCGCCGCGGGGCGGGGCTCCCGGTTTTGTGAAGGCCCCCGACCCCCGCACGCTGATGATTCCCGACGCCGGCGGCAACAACCGGCTGGACAGCCTGAGCAATCTGCTGCGCGATCCGCGCATCGGCCTGCTGTTCATGGTGCCCGGCATCAACGAGACGCTGCGCGTCAACGGGACGGCCAAGCTGCGTGACGAAGGGCATTACACGGCGCTGTTTGCCGGCCCGCACTTCCACCCCAAGCTGGTGATCGAAGTGCAGGTGCAGGAGGCTTATCTGCACTGTGCCAAGGCGCTGATGCGTTCCCGGCTGTGGCAGGCCGAAGCCCAGGTGGCGCGCAACGTGCTGCCGACGATGAACCAGATGATCCATTCCCAGATCGGCATGGCCGCCCCCACCGAAACGCAAGAGCAGATGGAGCACCGCTACCGGGTGCAGATCGCTGCCGAGCAACCCGGGGGCAGCATTGGCTGAAGCCCACCCGCACAGGGCGCTGGCGCCGATGTGCCCACCGCATTTCTTTTCACTCTTACAGGAGCCTCCATGGCCTTGGTACTGATCATTGGCGCCTCGCGCGGCATCGGCTTGGGGCTGGTGCAAGCCTATGTGGCACAAGGCCACCGGGTGATTGCCACCGTGCGCAATCCTGCCGACACAACCCGCCTGCGGGGCGAAGGTGCGGAGGTGCTGGTGGTGGATGTGGCCGATCCCGCCAGCGTCAGCGGCCTGGCCTGGCAACTGGACGGTGAAGCGGTGGACCTGGCGCTGTACGTGGCCGGTGTCTGGAGCGATCTGCCCGCCGACGTCCCCCCCAGCCAATCTGAGTTTGACCGCGTCATGCACACCAATGTGCTGGGCGCCATGCAGGCACTGCCCCAGGTGGCACCGCTGGTCGAGGCAGCGGGCGGCGTGTTCGGCCTGGTCAGCAGCAGCATGTCGCGCCTGAGCGAGGCGGAGCCGGATGCCTGGCTGTACCGCGCCAGCAAGGCCGCACTGAACATGGTGGTGGCCAGCAGCCAGCCGCAGTGGCCGCGTGCCCGCATTGTGGCGCTGGACCCCGGCTGGGTGCAGACCGAGATGGGTGGCCTCGGTGCCACCATCACCGTCGAGCAAAGCGTGCAGGCCCTGGTGCAGACGCTGGCGCAGGTCTCTGCCGAGGACGGCGGCCATCTGCTGCACCGCAACGGACACCGGCTGGATGGCTAGCCACTGAAACCAAGGCGGCTTGTGTGCATGGCCGGAGCACAAGCCGCTGGCTCTGATGACCTACAACAACACCGGCTGGAGACAAGAACATGCTGCTGACCCCTGACCAGGAAATGATCCGCGATGCGGTGCGCGACTTTGTGCGCGAGCAAATCACCCCCCATGCAGCGCGCTGGGACAAGGAACACCACTTTCCCAAGGATGTGCACCAGGGCCTGGCGGCCCTGGGGGCCTACGGGATCTGCGTGCCGGAAGAGCTGGGCGGAGCGGGCCTGGATTACATCAGTCTGGCCCTGGTGCTGGAAGAGATTGCGGCCGGCGACGGGGGCACCAGCACCGTCATCAGCGTGACCAACTGCCCGGTCAACGCCATCCTGATGAAGTACGGCAATGCCCAGCAACAGGAAAAATGGCTGCGCCCGCTGGCGCAGGGGGCCATGCTGGGCGCGTTCTGCCTGACCGAGCCGCATGTGGGCTCCGACGCATCGGCGCTGCGTACCACGGCCACCCGAGACGGGGACGACTATGTGATCAATGGCGTCAAGCAGTTCATCACCAGCGGCCAGAACGGCGATGTGGCCATTGTGATTGCCGTCACCGACAAGGCCGCCGGCAAGAAGGGCATGAGCGCCTTTCTGGTTCCCACCAGTAACCCCGGCTACCAGGTGGCGCGGCTGGAAGACAAGCTGGGCCAGCATTCCAGCGACACCGCGCAGATCAATTTCGATCAGTGCCGCATTCCGGCCTCCCTCCGGGTGGGCGCCGAAGGCGAGGGCTACAAGATCGCCCTGTCCGCACTGGAAGGCGGGCGCATCGGCATTGCCGCGCAGAGCGTGGGCATGGCGCGTGCAGCATTCGAGGCCGCGCTGGCCTACAGCAAGGAGCGCGAGAGTTTTGGCCAGCCCATCTTCAACCACCAGGCCGTGGGTTTTCGGCTCGCAGACTGTGCGACGCAGATCGAAGCGGCCCGGCAGTTGATCTGGCACGCCGCCAGCCTGCGCGATGCCGGCCGACCCTGTCTGAAGGAAGCCGCCATGGCCAAGCTGTTTGCCAGCGAGATGGCTGAGCGTGTCTGCAGCATGGCCATCCAGACCCTGGGGGGCTATGGCGTGGTCAGCGATTTCCCGGTGGAACGCATTTACCGCGATGTGCGGGTGTGCCAGATCTACGAAGGCACCAGCGACGTGCAGAAAATCATCATCCAGCGGGCACTGGCGTAAGCCGGCCGGGGGCACAGGCGGCGGTTCTGTGGGCCGCCTGCTGCGGCTGCTTCAGTGCGGCGGCTGAAGGAGGGTGCGTTGGGGGGCACGCTTTGCTGGCGCTGCCTGCGGGGGCCGTGCCCCCCGGCTGTGCAGAGCCCACAGCACGCCGGCGACCAGCAGGGCAATGCCCGCCAGGGTTTCGGCCGGCGGGAACTGCTGGCGCAGTGCAAAACTGTATGCCAGGGCGGACAGGGTTTCGCAGACGATCAACTGGCCCGACATGGTGGTGGGCAGGTGCTGGCAGGCCGCATTCCAGCACAGCGCGCCCAGCCAGGAGCCCACCAGGCCGGCAGCGAACATGCCGCAGACAAATTCCCAGGGCCGCGGCCCCAGCGGGGTGGTGAAGCCCAGCCCGTCCTGCTGCAGCCACAGCCAGGAAATCGCAAAACCCACCAGCGCCATGGGCAGCGTCACCAGCCCCTGGGCTGTTGCCCAGGTGCGGGATGAAACGCCGGGGTGGGCGCGCAGCCAGGCGGCGTTGCGGATGGGGTACCAGGTCCAGCACAGCATGGCGATCAAGGCCAGCCCGATGCCCACACCGTAGCTTTCCAGCTGGCTGGCGCTGCTGTGCCGCAGGGCTTGCAGTTCGTGCTGGTTGACCAGCGCGATACCGCCCAGGATCAATCCCAGTGATGGAAACAGCTGGCCCCACGGCAGGGCTGTGCGACCGGCGCGCAGGTTGGAGGCCACGGCAATCGCCACCGGCAGCGCGCCACTGGCGATCAGGGTGGGCAGGGGAACCCCTGCCAGCTGGATGGCGCTGGTCAAGAGCAGGTAGAAGGTGATGTTGCCGATGGCGGCCAGGCGCAGGGCTTGCAGCCAGTCGGCACGGCGCAGTTGGGCCAGGGCCGTGCGGTCCCACCAGGCCAGGGGCAGGGCGATCAGGCCGAATGCCAGGTAGCGGCCAAATGCCAGCAGCGGCGCGGGATAGTCCGGCAGCAGCAGTGGCACCACAAACACCAGGCCCCACAACGCCCCTGCCGCCACGCCGCACAGGATGCCCCATCGCATGCCGGCGTTCATGGCGTGGGATGCCGCGCTGCAGTGCAAAGAACGGGATGGGACACCGGGCGCAGCAGCGCCACAGGCAGCGGGCAGGGAAAGGGGCACATGGTCGGCGGGATTGTGCGCCGCAGCATCCAGGGCTGCGGCGCGGGGGCCCCAGGCTGATGCCGGCAGTACGGGATTGGCGGCGCTGCCAGCGCCGCTGCAGCACGCGTGCTAGGCCTGTCCTGCCGGTGACGCGCCCCCGGGGTTGGCACGGTGGCGGCCCGCAGTGGCTTGGGGCCAGCATGCAGCTTTGGACCCATGCCCAGGAGAAGTTGCATGCCTTTTGCCACCGTCAACGGCCAGCGCCTGTTTTACGAAGATACAGGAGGCAGTGCCCCCGTCCTGGTGTTCTCCCACGGTCTGCTGATGGATCACCGCATGTTTGCGCCCCAGGTGGCCGCGTTTCGCCATGGCTGGCGCTGCATCAGCTGGGACGAGCGCGGCCATGGCGCCACGGCCACGCCGGGGCAGTGTGCGCCGTTCAGCTATTACGATTCGGCGAACGATCTGGTGGCGCTGCTGGACCACCTGGGTGTGGAGCGTGCCGTGCTGGTGGGCATGTCCCAGGGCGGCTATCTGTCGCTGCGCGCGGCGCTGACCCACCCGCAGCGTGTACGGGCCCTGGTACTGATCGACACCCAGGCGCTGAACGAGGACCCCGCCAAGATGCCGGCCCACCAGGCGGTGGTGGCGCGCTGGTCGCAACAAGGGCTGGATGCGGACATGGCCACCGGCCTGGAGCGCACCATCCTGGGCGACGGCTGGGAGGACGCAGCCGCATGGAAGCGCATCTGGCAGGGGGTGGATGCGGCCAATCTGCAGCAATGCTTTGCCACGCTGGATGCGCGCGACGATATCTCGGCCCGCATGGGCGAGATCCGTGCGCCGGCGCTGGTGATCCACGGCACGCAGGACCGTGCCATCACCCTGGAACGGGCCCGTGCCATGGCCGATGCGTTGCCGCGCGCCCGGTGGGTGGAGATCGAGGGGGCTGGCCACGCCCCCAATCTGACCCACCCGCAGCTGGTCAACGCCGCCATGCAGGCTTTTCTGGGCACGTTGGCGCCGCAGGGGTGAACATGGTGTGGACGGCGTCCTGGGTGCTGCGCTTCAGATCCCGTCCAGGTCCGGGATGCGGCGGCGCAGCACCACGGTGATCTGGCCATTGGTTTCGATGGTGGCGCGCTCCACCGCATGGGCGTTCAGGCAGCCGTTGGCGCGCAGTGCGGCGGACAGGTCGTCGGCGGTGATCTGCTCCTGCCGCAGCAGGGCTTGCTGCACCACGCCCTCACGGATCAGCACCTTGGGGCGGCCATCGATCCAATGCCGCAGGCGCGGGTAGCGATAGCTCAGCCGGGCCAGCAGCACATGGCAGCCGATCAAGGTGCCGGCGCTGACCAGACCGCCTGTCAGGGAGTTGTCGCCCGCATTCATGGAGTTCTGCACGGCGTTCGACAGGATCAGCAGCAGCACCAGATCGAATGGTGCGTACTGCCCCGTCTGGCGCCGCCCGGTCAGGCGCAGAAAGACCAGCAGGAACAGGTACACGACCACACCGCGCACGACCAATTCCCACCAGGGGACTGCCAACTGCCACATCGCATGCTCCTTGAACCCAGGATGGGGCCACGATAACGCGGATTGCCGGCAGCGCGTGCGGCAGGGCTGCAATCAGTCCCAGGCCACGCTGGGGTCCAGGCGCTGGGCCAGGGTCTTGGGAATGGGCAGGTCCAGGTCGGCCAGGCGCTGTTTGACCAGAATCTCCGGCACCTCGAACAGATGGGCCAGCTCCTGCAGCGTGCGGGCATGGCCGCCCTCCACGGTGAAGCGCAGCACGGATTCGGGCATCAGCAACTGCAGGGCGAAGTCGTTGGCCTCACTGTCCTGGCGCTGGCTGTGATCGGCGTGGTAGCTGCCGCTGATGCAGATGGCGCGCTGCATGCCGGGGCGCAGGTGGTGCAGTGCCAGGTGGGCGATGGCATGGGCCACGCCATAGCGCTGCAAGGTGATGGGGTGCTGGCGGCCGATGGTGACACAGGCCTTGCGTTGCGGTGAGATGTCCAGCACGGCACAGGCTTCGCCCGTATCGCCCAGCGCCACCACCAGCCGCATGGCCTTGGCCAGGCGCGCCAGATTGACCGGAACCGATTGGTCCCAGTGCGTCTTCAGAATGCCTTCCGCGAGCAGTGCCATGGGACCATTATCCGATGGTCCGAATGCGGGTGGTACAGCCCACGATTACGGTGCCCGGACGGTGTACCGCAATGGGTGTTTGCCCGCTACAGTACAGGCAAGGGTATGACATGCACACCAGCAAAGGCGGATGCTGGGGTCGATAAAAATGATGTCTTGAATGTTGCGTTGCAATACAAACCGCCTGCGGAGCACCGCATGCCGATCACCAACCTGCGCGGACAGTACATCCATTACGAAGACACCCACGGCGCCAAGCCGGCGCTGGTGTTTGCCCACAGTTTTCTCATGGACGGCAGCATGTTCCATGGGCTGGCACAACGCTTCCGATCGCAGTGGCGTTGCATCAGCTGGGACGCGCGCGGCCATGGCCGCAGCGAAGGCCCGCTGCAGGACTTCAGCTACGACGATCTGGCCGATGACCTGGACGCGCTGCTGGCGCATCTGGACATCCGCAAGGCCGTGGTGGTGGGCGTCTCGCAGGGTGGGCAGGTGGCGCTGCGTTGTGCACTGCGCCATTCCGCACGGGTGCGCGCGCTGGTGCTGATGGGCACGCAGGCCAGCACCGAAGACCCGCAAAAGCTGCCCGGCCATACCTCGCTGGTGCAGGAGTGGGCGGCCGGGGGACTGTCCGACCCCATGGCCAAGGGCGTGGCCCACCGGCTGGTCGATGCCGGCTGGCATGGCATCACCGAATGGCAGGCCAAGTGGGCGTGCTGGCAACCCGCCCAGCTGCTGCGCTGCTTTGCCGCCTTTGCCGGGCGCGATGACCTGACCGGCCGGGTGGCTGCGCTGGAGCAACCGGCACTGGTGATCCATGGCGGGCGCGATGTCTGTGTCAGCATCCCGCGCGCCCAGGCCATGGCGCAGGAGCTGCCGAATGGCCGCTGGCTGCAGATTCCCGGTGCAGGCCATGCACCCCACCTGACCCACCCGGCCGAGGTGGAAGCGGCCATGGCCCGTTTTCTGGCCCATGTGGGTGAGCCGGACATGCACCTGGTGGCGGCCTGATCCGCGCGTAGCCGATGCTGAGGCACCGCATTCTGCGGGGCAGTGCCTGCGGTGGGCCTGGGCGCGGCCCGCTGCGCATGGTGCAGTGCGCAGCGCGGCCATGGCGCCGTGCCCCGGCCGGCGGTGCAGCGGTCTGCAACAATCCCGGGCTGGGCGCGCACACCGGCCGCGCCACCGCATTCAGGAGCCCTCCGTCCATGCAGCGACGCGATTTTCACCATGCCGCCACCGGCTTTGCCGGCACCCTGTTGCTGGGCGCATGGTCCCAGGCACAGGCGCTGAACCTGTCCCAACTGACCAATGCCGAAGCCAGCAGCGGCGTCAAAGCCGCGCTCACCCAGGGGGCGGAAGCCGCCGTGTCGGTGCTGGGCAAGCCCAATGGTTTTCTGTCCAACCCGCAGGTGCGCATTCCGCTGCCGGGCCAGCTGGCCGATGCCGCCAAGCTGCTCAGGCGCTTTGGCATGGCCCAGCGGGTGGAGGAGTTGGAGACCACGCTCAACCGCGCCGCCGAAGCAGCGGTGCCCGAAGGCAAGGCGGTGCTGCTGCAGGCCGTGCAAAGCATGACGGTGGCGGACGCCAAAAGCATTCTGGGCGGCGGTGACACCTCGGTCACCCAGTTCTTTGCCAGCAAGACGCGTGCGCCGCTGGCCGAGCGCTTTCTGCCCATCGTCACCCGCGAAACGGACAAGCTCGGCCTGGTGGCGCAGTACAACCAGTTGGCGGGCAAGGCAGCGGGCTTCGGCCTGCTGAAAGCCGAAGAGGCCAATCTGGCCCAGTATGTGACCGGCAAGACGCTGGATGGACTGTTCACCACCATTGGCGAGCAGGAACGCGCCCTGCGCCGCGATCCCGTGGGTGCCGGCAGCGCGCTGCTGCAAAAAGTGTTCGGGGCGCTGAAGTGAGCACCGCAGGGATCGCCGTTTCCACGGCCTGCCCCTGCGGGCGCGAAACCAAGGGAAAGCCGTTGGCCTACAGTGCGTGCTGCGGCCGCTTCATCGACCACTGGGAGACCGCACCGGCACCGGACGCCGAGCACCTGATGCGCTCGCGCTATACCGCCTTTGTGTGCGAGAACGTGCACTATCTGCTGGCCACCTGGCACAGCAGCCAGCGTCCGCCTGAGCTGACATTCGAGCCCGGCGCCAAATGGCTGGGTCTGCAGGTCAAGGACTTTGTGGCCACCGGTGCAGACACTGCCGAGGTGGAGTTTGTGGCCCGCTTTCGCGTGGCTGGACGCGCCGTGCGACTGCATGAGCGCAGCCGCTTTGTGCAGGAAGCGGGGCGCTGGTATTACGTCGACGGTGCGCAGTTCTGAGCGGGCCGCCCTGGGCGGCCTGACCGTTTTACCCCTGCGCTGCATGCAGTGGGAAGCGTTTGATTCTTTGATGCCATGGGGTGACAGCGCGCTGGGTGCGCACACAGACAGCTATGCAATTTGAAGCCATTTTGTTCGACTGCGACGGCGTGCTCGTCGACAGCGAAACCATCACCAACCGCGTGCTGCACGGCATGCTCAATGCATCCGGCTGGGCGCTGGGCGAAGAAGAATGCATGCGCGTCTTTGTCGGCCACACCGTGCGCAGCAAAGCGCCGCTGATCGAAGCCGAAACCGGCCAGCCGCTGACGGACGCCTGGATGGCCGAGTTCTACGAGCGTCGCAACCAGCGCCTGCGCGCCGAGCTGGAGCCGATCGACGGGGCAGTGTCTGCCGTGGCCCAGCTGTCCACCCGCCTGGCCGGCAAGATGGCCGTGGCCAGCGGTGCCGACAAACCCAAGGTGGTGATGCAGCTGGAGAAAGTGGGCCTGTCCCCCTTCTTTGGCGAGCATGTCTTCAGCGGCCACGACCTGCCGCGCACCAAGCCCTGGCCCGATGTGTACCTGGCCGCCGCCGCCGCCGTGCAGGCCGATCCGGCCCGCTGCCTGGTGATCGAAGACTCGGTCCCCGGCCTGACCGCCGGCGTGCGTGCCGGCGCCACGGTCTGGGGTTTCTGCCCCAAGGTGGGCGCGCATTCCACGCCTGCGCAGCTGCTGGAAGCCGGTGCCGTCCATGTGTTTGACGATATGGCGGATCTGCCGCGGCTGCTGGGCATCCTGTGATGCGGTGATGCGTCGGGTGTCGCCGCAGGGCTGGCGCAGAACGTCCGAATCGCCTGCAGGGGGCGAGTCCCTGGTCTTCGGAGAGCTGCTGCCCCGCTTCTGCTCTGTCCATGAAAAAACCCCTGCCGGTGTGCACCGGCAGGGGTTTGCACGCAATGCGCTCCGCGCTTAGAAAGCCCAGCGCAGCTTCACGCTCGCGGAGTGGTCACGCTGGCCGCTGCCCATCTCGCCCTGGTAGCCCAGCACCAGGGCTGCGCTGCGGGACAGGGCCACATCGGCCTCCAGGCCCAGCACGGCGGTGTTACGGGCCAGCGGTGCGCCGGCCACGGTGAAGTTCTGGCCGCCTTCAAACGCCATGGTCTTGGACTGGGCCACATCGCCAAACGCATGGCGCCAGCCCACGGTGGCACGTACACGGCCTTCCTTGCCCGCCAGCTGGATGTCGCTGTGCACGCGCAGACCCAAGGTGGTGCTGGCCAGGTCGTCGGTGCTGCTGCTGCCATGCAGCGCCGCAAAACCGCCGCGCTCCTGGAAGCTGCCCGTGCGCTGCTGGCCCAGGCTCACGCCCACAAAGGGCTCGAATCCCACCTTGTCGTACTGGCCGATGGCGTAACCCACTTCGGCAAACAGTTGTGCTGTGTGTGCGCTGTAGTCCGCCTTCAGGGTCTGGCCCAGGCTCTGCACCTTGCGTGTGGTCTCGATGTCGTGCCAGGTGTAGGCCAGGCCGCCCAGCACATTGATGCGCGGGCCGGTACCGGTGCCAAAGCTCTTGCCGCCGTACACGGCTGCGCTGTAGCTGTTCACGTCCGACTCGGAGGAGCGGTCTGCCACCTTGCCGTCGGCCTGGGTGTAGCCCAGCGATCCGCCCAGGCGCCAGCCGCTGGTGCCCACTTCCTCGTCCATACCCAGGAACAGGCCGGTGGTGCGCTGCTTCAGCTGGGCCGCATTGCCGTCGCCTTCATAGCGCTGCCAGTGGCCCACCACCTCGGCCCAGGCAGGCAGGGCTTTGGACGAAGGCCAGGCCGATGCGGGCAGCGGACCGTCGCTTTGCGCCACCGGGGCGCCAGCACGGAAGCCGGCCGTCATGTTGTTGCGCAGATGCTGGCCGCTGACGCTGGGGGCATAGGCCCCCAGGCCCACCAGGCTGCTGCCCACGCTGGCCTGCACATCGCCGGACAGGCTGGCCAGCACTGCCGCCGGTGTGCCTGCTGGCAGCTTCTCCACAAACTGGTAGAGGGCGCTGCTGCTGGGCAGGCTGCCGATGGCGTTGGCCACGGAGGACTGGTTGCGGGTATCAGCCAGCTCGGCAAAGCCCATGTCGCCGCCTCCCGTGCTGCTGCCCTTGCGCTGCAGCTGCAGCGTCACGTCGGTGGTGGTGTCATTGGTTTGCAGATAGCCCAGGGCGGCATCCAGATAGGCATAGTTCGAAGTGACCGAACTGAAGGTGCCGTTGATCTGGCTGGCACTCAGGATGGTGTAGGTTTTGCCCACTTGGTAGTCGGTGGCGGCATTGGATTGGACGCCCACATGCAGCGCACTGCCTGCCAGTGTGGCCGTGCCTGCCACCTTGATCAGGCTGCTGCTGTCGGAGTTGGGATCGGTCTGAACCAGATAGGTGGAGCCGGCCTGCATCACCAGGTCCCCCAGCACGCGCAGCGTGCCGTAAGGCGTGCTGGCAGCCGCCATCAGGCCGGTGGCGATGGTGCCGCCGTTTTCAATGGTGGTCACACTGCCTGTGCCGCCCAGGCTGCCGATACCGGCCAGGGTGGCACCGCTGGCCACGGTCAGATTGCCGCCCAGTTTGCCGGTGTCGGTCAGCAGCAAGGTACCTGCTGCCACCACGGTAGCGCCGTTGTAGCTGCTGCTGTTGCCAGTCAGGATCAGGAAACCGGCGCCATCTTTTTGCAAGGTACCTGTACCGGAGACTGCGCCAGCATAGACGGCTGAGTCGCTGCGGTTGAAGACCAAGGTTCCGTCGTTGACCACATTGCCCACCAGCGTACCGCTGGTGCCACCGGTACCAACGGACACGGTGCCCGTGGCGTTGTTTTTCAGGGTGCCTGCGTTGCTGATCGTGCCTTCCGTGGTCAGCGTGCCGTTGTTGTGCAGCCGGCTACCGCTGTCGATGTCCAGTTGACCGCTGGCGCTGTTGAACAGAGTGCCGGCGTTGACCAGCCCGCTATAGCCTTGCATAGCATTGGACAGGTGCAAGGTGCCACTGTTGGTGAGTGTGCCGTGGTTGGTCAGTATGTCGTTGATGGTCAGGGTGCCGGCATTGTCCAGCGAGGCGTAATTAACCAGCGAGCCATTGTTGGTCAAGGTGCCCTCATTGCGCAGCACGCTGCTCGCATTGCCTGTGGTTCCGTTGTACAGCACGCCGTTGTTGATCAGCGTGCCGGTATTGAACAGCCCGCTGCCAGGCGAGGCCTGCAGATCATTGGCATTGCTCAGCGACCCGTTGTTGGTCAAGGTGCCGTCGTTGTTCAGCGTGTGGTAGTTGGTCAACGTACCACCAGTGTTCTTCAGCGTGGCACCAGTGTTGTTGTTTAGCGTACCGTAATTGTTCAGTTGGTTGGCGACGCTGTTGATCAGCGTGCCGTTGTTGTTCAGCGTGCCGAACGCGTCATTGACCAACTGGCCATCACTGTTGGTGAGTGTTCCGTCGTTGGTGAGCGTGCCCTTGTTACGGAGTTCGTCGCCGCCTTCATTGGTCAACTGGCCGTCGATATGGTTGTTGAACGTTCCCAAGCTGATCAGCGTGCCATGGTTGTTCAGTGTGCCGTCGTTGTTCAACGTGCCATAGGCGTTGATCAGGGTGTAGCCGCTGGTGACGTCCAGCGTTCCGGTGGCGGCAATGTTGCCGCCAGCGAACTCGTTATCGGGGTAGTTGACTGCCGTCATGGTCTCGCTGACGCCCGCAGCCACATCGATGTCGGGCGGTGAATAGGCCGCAGCGCCCATGCTCATCAGCCCCATTGCCAGCGCGGCGGCCAAGGGTTTCCATGCAGGCAGGTCGGCCGACGGAAAAGACAGTGCCAGGCGGGCGCGGCGAAGGCTGGTGCCGCCTGTGCGTGCGGTTTCGGGGGCTGCCACCCAGGTACCCAAGGTGGCGTTCCAGATGCTGTGGTAAATGCGGTTCATGAAGGGGAGTTCCAGTGTTTCCGGGGCTGATGGGTTGCCAGCCCCGCTGCCGCATGCGCTGCGCAGCGACGAACGGTAGTGCACTGTAAGGTAAAAATTACAAAATTTAACAATTGGGTAAGCTTGTTCTTTGGCGTTTGCCACGGAGGCCCATGCGCACATGGGCTGCAGCACGGTTCCTTGTGGCGCCATTTCCATAGCCGGTGTGGCAGAGGCCTGTCTGCGCGGGATGGTTCATGGGACATGGCACGCCGCAGGGCCGTGATCTCGTGCAGCAGCGTGCCGTGTTGGAGGGGGGACGGCTGACTGCGTGCGATGGGGGATCCGCAGCCCGCTGCCCAGGAGCTTTGATCCAGTCGCTTTGCAATGGAGCGCTGCCGGTGCGCATGGCCGCAGCGCCGGCCTGCAGGCGCTGCTAGTCCGCCACCCGGTGCAGCGTCCGGTATTCCGCCGGGCTGTGGCCGGTCCAGGCCTTGAAGGCGCGCAGAAAGCTTTTGTCGCTGGCAAAGCCGCAGGCCTGGGCGATGCGTTTGAGCGGGCGGTCGCTGCGCAGCAGCAAGGTGGTGGCGCGGTCCAGGCGCACGCTGTCTTTCAGGGCCTGCAGGGTCTGGCCTTCGGCCTGTAACTGCCGGTGCAGGCTGCGGGGTGACACCAGCAGGGCGCGGGCCAGGGTGTCGGCGGTGTGCAGCAACTGGGTGTCGGCCACCAGCAGCTGGCGCACGCGGGCGCTCCACTGCTTTTCGCGGCGATAGGGCAGTACCTGGATGGGCAGGGCGCGTTGCAGCATCTGCTGCAGCGCGGTTTCGTCGCGGGCCAGCGGCAGGTCCAGCAGGCGGGCTTCAAAGCGCAGGCTGGCCCAGGGGGCGTCAAAGCTGACCGTGCCGGGGAACATCAGCGGGTAGGCGTCGGCATGGGGTGGTGCCGCAAACGGGAAGCTGGCTTCCAGCAGCGGCAGGCGGGCGTCGATCAGCCAGCTGGCCACGCCATGCGCGTTGCGCAGCAGCGAGACGGTGCAGAACTCCCGCACCGGGCCCAGGTCGCGCCGCTCCTGCAGGCGCAGCTCGGCCAGTTCGCTGTGGCGCACCAGCTCCAGCGTGACATCGTCATTGAGCAGCCCATGGTGGCGGCACCAGCGCGCCATGGCCAGGCCCAGCGTGGGGCTGCTGATGCTGGCGCGCGCCAGCATGCCGTAGCTGCCCCAGGGCAGGCGGCGGCCGAACCAGCCCAGGGCTTCGTCGTCCAGCTCGCGCATGGCATGGGCGCAGAGCAGCTCCATCTGCAGTGCGGTGATGCGGGCGCGGGTCTTGGCCACCTGTTCTGGCGCAATTTGTGCCGCTTGCAGTGCAGCAATCGGGTCCAGGTCGCGTTTGGCATAGGCCCAGACCACGGCCTGCACAAAGGCCATGGGCGTGAGTGCAGGGGAGGCGTGCAGGGCGGAGGCGGTCTCGGGGACCAGGCTGGGCGTGTACATGGTGTGGCAATTATTGCAACCTTGCTGACGCCATCTGGGCAGGAGAGACCCGTATCCTGAACCCACCTATCGACATGGCGGCGCCACGCAGCGCTGCCGGCAGCAGGAGACACATTCCCATGGACGCCACCCTTTTGTCCACCAGCCATGCACGCGGTGCGACCGACCAGCCGCTGATCGAGCAGACCATTGGTGACTTCTTTGCGCAGATGGCTGCACGCCAGCCCGCGCGTGAGGCCCTGGTCAGCCGCCACCAGGGGTTGCGCTATACCTATGCCGAGCTGCACCGCAGCGCCCGCCAACTGGCCAGCGCACTGCTGGGCCTGGGGCTGGCGCCGGGCGACCGCGTGGGCATCTGGAGCCACAACAACGCCGAATGGGTGCTGATGCAGCTGGCCACGGCGCAGGTGGGCATCATCCTGGTCAACATCAACCCGGCCTACCGCACGGCCGAGGTGGAATATGCGCTGAACAAGGTGGGCTGCAAGGCGCTGGTGGCCATGCCGCAGTTCAAGACCAGCGACTACCTGGGCATGCTGCGCGAGCTGGCGCCCGAGCTGTCCGACCACACGCCCGGTCAGCTGGAGGCCGCCCGCCTGCCCACACTGCGCACCGTGGTGTGGATCGACGTGGCGGACGAAGGTGACGACCAGCCCGGCATGGTGCGCTTTTCGGATCTGCTGGCCGAGGGCCATGCCGAGGATGTGCGCATCGACCAGATCGGAGCCACGCTGCAGAACACCGATCCCATCAACATCCAGTTCACCAGCGGCACCACGGGCTTCCCCAAGGGGGCCACGCTGACGCACCGCAACATCCTGAACAACGGTTTCTTCATCGGCGAATGCATGCGGCTGACGCCCGAAGATCGTCTCTGTATTCCTGTGCCGCTGTACCACTGCTTTGGCATGGTGCTGGGCAATCTGGCCTGCTTTACCCACGGCAGCTGCATCGTCTACCCGAACGACGGTTTTGATGCCCTGAGCGTGCTGGAAGCGGTGCAGGCCGAACGCTGCACCGGCCTGCATGGCGTGCCCACCATGTTCATTGCCGAGCTGCAGCACCCGCAGTTCCAGACGTTCGATCTGTCCACGCTGCGCACCGGCATCATGGCCGGTTCGCCCTGTCCCATCGAGGTGATGAAGCGTGTGGTGCGCGACATGCATTTGTCCGAAATCACCATCGCCTACGGCATGACGGAGACCAGCCCGGTCAGCTGCCAGAGCGATGCCGGCACGCCGTTGGAAAAGCGTGTGGCCACGGTGGGCAAGGTGCAGCCGCACCTGGAAGTGAAGGTGATCGATCCCGACACCGGTGCCACGGTGGCGCCCGGCACATCGGGCGAGCTGTGCACCAAGGGGTATTCGGTGATGCACGGCTACTGGGGGGACGAGGCCAAGACGCGCGAAGCCATCGATGCCGAGGGCTGGATGCACACCGGCGACCTGGCCACCATGGACGCCGAGGGGTATGTGAACATCGTCGGCCGCATCAAGGACATGGTGATCCGTGGCGGCGAAAACATCTACCCGCGCGAGATCGAGGAGTTTCTCTACCGCCATCCGCAGATCCAGGATGTGCAGGTGGTGGGCCTGCCCGACAGCCGCTACGGCGAGGAGCTGTGCGCCTGGATCATCGCCAAGCCCGGTGAAAGCCTGGACGAGGACGGGGTGCGCAGTTTCTGCCAGGGCCAGATCGCCCACTACAAGGTGCCGCGCTACATCCGCTTTGTGGACGCTTTCCCGATGACGGTGACCGGCAAGATCCAGAAGTTCCGCATCCGCGAAGAGATGGTGGAACAGCTGCAGCTGACCACGGACCGCACGGCATGAGCTGCACGGCCCGTCGCACTTCCCCCGGCTGCGCGCCGTGGCGCTCAGTGCGCCCCGCCAGCGTGGGGCAGGGGCGTCAGGCCGGCGGCACGGCGGGCCACCACCAGGCGTTTGCGCAGCGCCACTTCCGACATGTCCAGCTCGCTGACCATGGCGCGCAGGGTCTCGTCGTTGATACGGTGGGCCTGGCGCTCGGCGTACAGGGTGTCGCGCTCCACGTGAATGCAGTGCAGGCGCAGTTCCATCTCGCGCAGATAGCGCAGGCGGCGCTCCTGCACCATTTCGGGCGTGTCGCGCTGGGCTTCGGTAGAGGTGGCCACGCCGCTGTCGTCCAGCAGGTGGATGCGGTTGCGGTACTCCTGGGTGATGCGCCCCACCACTTCCTGGTACTGGGCGATCCAGGCTTCGTCGTGCTTTTGCGCTTCTTCCTCGGTCATGGTCAGGCTGGCAATGGCCGCCTTGCAGGCCGCGGCGCGGGCACTGCGCTCCTCGTGCTGGGTCTCGGTGTCTTCGTGCGCGGGCATGCGGCGCAGCAGCAGCGGCAGGGCGATGCTGCCCAGAATCAGCGTGAACAGAATCACTCCGGTGGCCAGAAAGGTCAGCAGATCGCGCGAGGGAAAAGGTACGCCGCTGCGCATATGGACCGGAATGGACAGGGCCGCCGCCAGCGTGACCGCACCGCGGATGCCGGCCATGGTGGTGGCCAGGTTCAGCAGGTGGGAGGGCTTTTCCAGCATCTTGCCCTCCTGGTGGGCGCGGCGCAGGGCGCCGTGCACGCCCAGCGTGATCCACACCCAGCGCATCAGCAGCAGGGCAAAGGAAATCACCACCACATAGGCCACCAGCTTCCACCAGTCGTCACCGGCGTCCAGCAAGGTCACGCCGATGATGGACGGCAGCTGCAGGCCCAGCAGCAGGAAGATGGCACCGTTGAAGGCCGACTCCACCATGCTCCAGGTGCCCTCGGTCTGCAGGCGCTCGGAGATGAAATTGCCACGGTCCAGATCGGCAAAGTTGGTGGCAATACCGGCGGCCACGGCGGCCAGAATGCCCGAGACCCCGATTTTTTCGCCCGCGAGGTAGGCCGCGAAGGGCAGCAACACCAGCAGCAACACCATCTGCGTGGCGGCCAGATCGCCCACGCGGCGGGTGATGGCATCGCGCGCGGTGCTGAAACCCCAGCCCATCAGCGCACCAATGCCCAGGCCGCCCACGGCCATCCAGGTGAAGTCCTTGGCCACGGCGCCCCAGGAGAAGGCGCCGGTCAGCGTGGCGGCCACGGCGAACTTGACGGCCACCAGGCCGGACGCATCGTTCAGCAGCGATTCGCCTTCGAGCATGTGCATGGTCTTGTGCGGCATGCCCAGGTTGCGCGTGATGGCCGATACGGCCACGGCGTCCGTGGGCGAGACCACGGCCGCCAGTGCAAAGGCCACCGTCAGCGGGATGGACGGAATCATCCAGTGGATGAAGTAGCCCAGGCCCAGCACCGTGAAGCACACCAGGCCGAAGGCCAGCAGCAGGATGGGACGCGCCAGGGCAAAGAATTCGCGCTTGGGAATGCGCCAGCCGTCGGCAAACAGCAGCGGCGGAATGAACAGCAGCAGAAACAGTTCAGGATTGAAGCTGATGTGCAGCCCCTTCTGGGGCCAGGCAATCACGGCGCCCAGGGCAATCTGGATCAGGGGCAGCGGAATGGCGCGCATATAGCGTGCGGCAATGCCGGTGACGGCACCGAGCATCAGCACGAGCAGGACGGTTTCAACGGTGTGCATGGGGGCATTTTCTGTGAGAGCACCCGGCGCGCGCGTATCGGAAAGAAGCAAAAACCATGGGAAAAACTAGGGTAAACCCGCAAAGGTAGACGATGAACATTCTGGGGACACAACTCAACCCGCGTTCCGCGGATTTCCAGGCCAATGCCGCTGCGATGCAGACGGTGGTGGACGACCTGCGTGCGCGCTGTGAACAGGTGGCACTGGGGGGCGGTGAGGCCGCCCGTGCCAAGCATGTGGCACGCGGCAAGCTGCTGCCGCGCGAACGCGTGCAGCGCCTGCTGGATCCGGGTACGCCGTTTCTGGAGCTGGCGCCGCTGGCCGCCCTGAACATGTATGGCAACGATGCACCGGGTGCCGGGCTGATTGCCGGCATCGGCCGCGTCAGCGGCGTGGACTGCATGGTGGTGTGCAACGATGCCACGGTCAAAGGCGGCACCTACTACCCCATCACGGTCAAGAAGCATCTGCGCGCCCAGGAAATTGCCGCGCAGAACCATCTGCCGTGCATCTACCTGGTCGACTCCGGCGGCGCCAACCTGCCGAACCAGGACGATGTGTTTCCGGACCGCGAACACTTCGGCCGCATCTTCTTCAACCAGGCCAATATGAGCGCCCAGGGCATTTCCCAGATTGCCGTGGTCATGGGCAGCTGCACGGCTGGTGGTGCCTATGTGCCGGCCATGAGCGATGAGTCCATCATCGTCAAGAACCAGGGCACGATCTTTCTCGGTGGACCCCCTCTGGTGAAGGCGGCCACCGGCGAGGTGGTCAGCGCCGAAGACCTGGGCGGCGGCGATGTGCACACGCGCCTGTCCGGCGTGGCCGACCATCTGGCGCAGAACGATATGCATGCGCTGGCGCTGGCCCGCCAGGCAGTGGCGAATCTGAACAAGAACAAGGCGTCAGCGCCGGGCGACAGCACGCCGGCAGCGCCGCTGTTTGACGCCCAGGAACTGTACGGCGTGATCCCGGTGGATACGCGCAAGCCATTCGATGTGCGCGAAATCATTGCCCGCATCGTGGACGGCAGCCAGTTCGACGAGTTCAAGGCCCGCTTCGGCAGCACGCTGGTCTGCGGTTTTGCCCGCATTGAAGGCATGCAGGTGGGCATCATCGCCAACAACGGCATTCTGTTCAGCGAGTCGGCCGTCAAAGGCGCGCACTTCATCGAGCTGTGCTGCCAGCGCAAGATTCCGCTGGTGTTTCTGCAGAACATCACCGGCTTCATGGTGGGCCGCAAGTACGAGAACGAAGGCATTGCCCGCCACGGCGCCAAACTGGTCACGGCCGTGGCCACGGCGGCGGTGCCCAAGTTCACCATCATCATCGGCGGCAGCTTTGGCGCCGGCAACTACGGCATGTGCGGCCGCGCCTTTAGCCCGCGTTTCCTGTGGATGTGGCCCAACGCGCGCATCTCGGTGATGGGCGGCGAGCAGGCGGCCAGTGTGCTGGCCACCGTCAAGCGCGACGGCATCGAAGCCAAGGGCGGCAGCTGGAGCGCGCAGGAGGAAGAGGCCTTCAAGTCCCCCATCCGCCAGCAGTACGAAGACCAGGGCCACCCCTACTACGCCACGGCCCGCCTGTGGGACGATGGCGTGATCGACCCGGCAGACACCCGGCGCGTGCTGGCGCTGGGCCTGTCGGCCAGCCGCAATGCACCGATCGAGGACACGCAGTTCGGCGTGTTCCGCATGTGAAAGGGAGGATGCCATGACTCACCGTTATCTGACCCTGACCGTCAACGCCGGCGTGGCCACCGTCACGCTGACGCAGCCGGAGATCCGCAACGCCTTCAGCGACGAAGTGATTGTGGAAATCACCGAGGCCTTCCGTGTGGCGGGCGAGCGCCCGGATGTGCGCGCCATCGTGCTGGCGGCGGAAGGCACGGCGTTCTGTGCCGGTGCCAACCTGAACTGGATGCGCCGCATGGCCGACTACGACCGTGCCGAGAACCTGCAGGATGCGGGCGCATTGGCCGAGATGCTGCGCACCATCTACCACTGCCCCAAACCCACCATCGCCCGCGTGCAGGGCGATGTCTATGCCGGCGGCATGGGCCTGGTGGCGGCCTGCGACATGGCGGTGGCGGCAGAGAACTCCGGCTTCTGCCTGAGCGAGGTGAAGATCGGTCTGGTGCCCGGCACCATCGCCCCCTATGTGCTGCGGGCCATGGGCGCGCGTGCCGGCCACCGCTACTTTCTGACCGGCGAACGCTTTGATGCGGCCGAAGCGCTGCGCATCGGCTTTGTGCACCAGGTGGTGGCGGCCGAGCAACTGGACGATGCCGTGGACAGCCTGCTCAAGGCGCTGCTGGTGGCCGGGCCGGACGCGGTGCGCAGCTGCAAGAAACTGGTGCTGGACGTGGCGGAGCGGGAAATCAACGCCCAGCTGATCGCTTCCACCGTGGAGGTGATTGCCGATATCCGCGCCAGCGAGGAAGGCAAGGAAGGCGTGCAGGCCTTTCTCAGCAAGCGCAAGCCTTCCTGGCTGTCGTGAGAGGTCTCTGACTTCCTGAAAGCGCACGGCCATGACCGAGTACTGGAACGCCTTCCTCCAATGGCTGCACCGTGTGGGCCTGCACCCCGACCGCGAGGCGGTGGAGCAGGCGGCACGCCAGGCGGGCGATGCCATGGCATCGGCCGGCGGCGCGGTGGCGGACACGGCGGGCAAGGCCCTGAGCGGCATGGACATGGCCAGTTTGCTGGCCCTGGCTGCGGCACTGGGCTGGGCCAGCGGCTTCAGGCTCTACATCGTGGTATTCCTGGTGGGGCTGCTGGGCGCCACCGGCCTGGTGGTGCTGCCCGGCGGCCTGCATGTGCTGGAACACCCGGCCCTGCTGTTTGCCAGTGGCGGCATGCTGTGTGTGGAGTTCCTGGCCGACAAGATCCCCGGTGTGGATTCGCTGTGGGACTTGTTGCAGAGCGTGCTGCGCGTGCCCGCCGGGGCGGCCCTGGCTGCAAGCGTGTTCGGTGCCGACAACGCCACCATGGCCACGGTGGCCGCACTGATGGGCGGCACGCTGGCGGCCACCAGCCAGGCCGCCAAGACCAGCACCCGTGCGCTGATCAACACCAGCCCGGAGCCGTTTTCCAATGTGGGTGCCAGCCTGGTGGAGGACACCACGGCCGTCGGCGCCATCTGGCTGGCGCTGTCCCACCCGCTGGTGTTCGGCGTAGTGCTGGTGGTGGTGGTGATCGCCATGTGGGTGGTGACCTGGATGCTGTGGCGCTTTGTGCGCGGGGCGGTCCGCCGCCTGCGTGGCTGGTTCGGTGCCGAGGCAGACGCACTGCCAAAGACCTAGAGATCTAAAGACTTGGCGGCTTGTGCAATTTGAGCGGGCACAAGCGCCTGAGAAGACCCCAAAATCCTGGAGACAATATGTTCACAAAGATCCTGATTGCCAACCGCGGTGAAATTGCCTGCCGCGTGGCGGCCACCGCCCGCCGGATGGGCGTGCGCACCGTGGCCGTGTATTCGGATGCGGACGCGAACGCCAAGCATGTGGCGGCCTGCGACGAGGCCGTGCACATCGGCGGCAGTGCGCCCAAGGACAGCTATCTGCGCTGGGAGCGCATTCTGGAGGCGGCCAGGCAGACAGGGGCCGAGGCCATCCACCCCGGCTATGGCTTCCTCTCGGAGAACGAAGACTTTGCCAATGCCTGCGCGGCCGCTGGCCTGGTCTTCATCGGCCCGCCCGCCAGTGCCATCCGTGCCATGGGCCTGAAGGCCGAGTCCAAGCAGCTGATGGAAAAGGCCCAGGTGCCGCTGGTGCCCGGCTACCATGGCGCCGGGCAGGAACCCGCCATGCTGCACCGGGAGGCGGACCGTATCGGCTACCCGGTGCTGATCAAGGCCAGCGCCGGTGGTGGCGGCAAGGGCATGCGCCTGGTGGAAAAAAGCGAGGACTTTGCTGCTGCGCTGGAGTCGTGCAAGCGCGAAGCCATCAACAGCTTTGGCAACGATGCCGTGCTGATCGAGAAATACGTGCTGCGCCCCCGCCATATCGAGATTCAGGTGTTTGGCGACACGCATGGCAACTGCGTCTACCTGTTCGAGCGCGATTGCTCTGTACAGCGCCGCCACCAGAAGGTACTGGAAGAGGCGCCTGCCCCCGGCATGACCGAGGCGCTGCGCAAGAAGATGGGCGAAGCCGCTGTGGCTGCCGCCAAGGCCGTGAACTATGTGGGTGCGGGCACAGTCGAGTTCATCGTCGAACAGCCCGGCGGCTATGACCAGCCCGATGCCATGCAGTTCTACTTCATGGAAATGAACACCCGCCTGCAGGTGGAGCATCCGGTGACGGAGG
Source organism: Comamonas sp. UBA7528 (assembly GCF_002479375.1). Lineage (NCBI taxonomy): Bacteria > Pseudomonadati > Pseudomonadota > Betaproteobacteria > Burkholderiales > Comamonadaceae > Comamonas > Comamonas sp. UBA7528. The sequence continues at coordinate 461,811 of NZ_DLMU01000005.1, read as the reverse complement.
CCATCACGGGCGAAGACCTGGTGGCCTGGCAGTTGCTGGTGGCGGCAGGGCAGCCGCTGCCCAAGCCGCAAAGCGCGCTGAAGATCATCGGCCATGCCATCGAGGCACGGATCTGCGCTGAGAACCCCGAAAACAACTTCCTGCCCGCCACCGGCAGCCTGAACGTCTACCGCAAGCCCGATTGCACCAGCTTTGCCATCGGCGATGTGCGCGTGGACGACGGCGTGCGGGAAGGCGATGCCATCAGCCCCTTCTACGACAGCATGATCGCCAAGCTGATCGTGCATGGCGACGACCGTGCCCAGGCGCTGGCACGGCTGGATGCGGCGCTGCAGCAAACGCATATCGTGGGCCTGGCCACCAATGTGCAGTTCCTGCGGCAGGTGGTGAAGAGCACGGCCTTTGCCACGGCCAAGCTGGATACGGCGCTGATCGAGCGGGAGCGTGCCGTGCTGTTCGGTCAGGATGACGTGGGCCGCCAGCTGGCGATTGCCGCTGCCGTGGCCGCCACGCTGGAGCAGGAAAAAGCCACCCAGACGGCCGACCCCTTCAGCCAGCGTGACGGCTGGAGCATGTATGGCCGCTCGCAGCGCTACTTCCAGTTTGCCTACCAGGGCATGGAGCTGGCGGCCACGCTGGCCTACGCCCAAGGCGGCGCCCCGGCGCAGCTGAGCGTGACCGAAGTGGGGGCGCAGGCCGCAGGTGAAGCCCAGACACTGCAATGGCGTGCTGTGGGCACCAGTGGGCTGGATCTGCAGCTGGGTGCGCAGCGCTGCTCCGTGCAGGTCTATGTGCAGGGCGAAGCCGTGACCGTGTTCACCCCGGCCGGCAGTGCCCAGCTGACCGAAGTCGATCTGCTGGCCCATGCCGGCGACAGCGGCGCCGAAGGCGGCCGCCTGACGGCGCCCATGCCCGGCAAGGTGGTGTCGTTTGCGGTACAGGCCGGCGACAGCGTGACCAAGGGCCAGCCGCTGGCGGTAATGGAAGCCATGAAGATGGAGCACACCATTGCGGCACCAGCCGATGGCGTGGTGCAGGAGCTGCTGTACGCACCCGGCGACCAGGTGGCGGAAGGGGCGGAGCTGATCCGCATCACCAGCGCCACTACTGTGGCGGCTTGAATGGCGGAGGGCGCGGCTGGGGCGCACATGGCGAGCGGTGATGGCCGCCATCGAAAAGTGTGCGCCCTGCGCGTCTGCCGAAGGATGGGGGCCGTATCTGTTGGAAACCCAGTCTTCATGAGCCCATGCAGCTCCTTTTTTTGCCAAGGGCTTGCGCTGCCGATGACAGCGCCACCCTGCCAACCCGGTTACGCTTGCGCGCCATGAGAGTCACTTTTTGTTGTACGGGCACCAAGGCCGAACCTTGGCTGGAAGGCTTGCGCGCCGCGCTGCCGGATGCGGACATCAGCGTGTGGGCGCCAGGCGCGCCCCAGGCGGACTATGCCGTGGTGTGGGCGCCGCCCCAGCAGTTCATGGACGAGCAGCCGGGGTTGAAAGCGCTGTTCAACATCGGCGCCGGTGTGGATGCGCTGATGAAGCTGAAGCTGCCGGCCAGCGCCCAGGTGGTGCGCCTGGACGATGCCGGCATGTCGGTGCAGATGGCCGAATATGTGACGCAGGCGGTGATCCGCCATTTCCGCGAGCTCGATGGCTATGAGGCCGATATGCGCGCCGGGAAATGGGCGTTCCGCAAGCCGCGCACGCGCGAGGACTTCACCGCGGGCGTGATGGGCCTGGGCGTGCTGGGCGAACGCGTGGCCAAGGCGCTGACGGTGTTTGATTTTCCGGTGCTGGGCTGGAGCCGCTCGCCCAAGGCGGTGGACGGTGTGCGCACGCTGCACGGCAGCGATGGTTTTGCGGAGTTTCTGTCGCAGACCAAGGTACTGATCAACCTGCTGCCGCTGACACCCGAGACCGAAAACATTCTGAACCGCCAGAATCTGAGCCAGCTGCAAGCCGGCGCCTATGTGGTCAACGTGGCGCGTGGCGGGCATCTGGTGGAGGACGACCTGCTGGCGCTGCTGGCCGAAGGCCAGATCGCCGGGGCCACGCTGGATGTGTTCCGCCAGGAGCCGCTGCCCGCCGGCCACCCGTTCTGGGCCGAACCGCGCATCACCATGACACCCCATACCTCTGCCCGCACGCTGCGCGATGAAAGCATTGCCCAGATCGTCGGCAAGGTGGTGGACCTGAGCCAGGGCAAGCCCGTCAAGGGCATGGTCGACCCGCGGCGCGGGTATTGACCCGATGACCTGACGAGGGGGATGGCGGATTTGGCCGCACAGCAGGCCCGAGTGGGCAACAATGCGGCCCGTTGTGCAGCTGGAATCCTGGAATGAACATGCGTCCCCACGCCACTTTGGCACCCCTGAATGACCGCCGCCCGGCCCCCCGGTGGGGAGGCGGCTTGACGGCCCTGGCCTGGCTGTGGTTGTTTCTGCCTCTGGTGTGGATGTGGCCTTCCTCGCGCACCCTGGGGGATGTGGTGCTGTCGGCCCTGCTGTGGTGCGGTTGCCTGCTGTGGCGCCCCTTGACCCGCGTGGCGGCATGGCTGCTGGTGCTGGTGGGGGCCTGCTATCTGGGTTATTTCTACGCCGTGCGTTCGGCGCCGGACGAGTTCTTCTGGTATTCGGTGCTGGGTGCCTCCACCATGGAAGCCTGGGAGTACGCCAGCTCCTACCGGCTGCAGGATCTGGCGAGCCTGCTGTGCTGGCTGCTTCCCGCAGTGGCTGCTGCCGTGCACCTGTGGCGCCGCGCGCCGCTGTTGACGGGGCGGGTGCTGCGGGGGGTGGGCTGGGTCTGCTGGCTGGTGTGGGGTGTGCTGGCAACCACCGGCGTGGCCAAGGGCTATGGCCTGGAGGGCACGCTGCGCCGTGTGGACCGGGTGTACCCCATGACCCTGGGCGAGTCGTACGCGCGGTATGCCCATGCCGCCGAATCGATCTACCGCATTCCGCCCATGGCGCCTCCCGCTGCACCGCCCATGGCCGATGTGGTGGTGATGGTGATCGGCGAAAGCGCCAGCGCGCAGCGTTGGTCCCTGCTGGGCTACCAGGGCAACGATACCAATGCAGCGTTGCGCCCCTGGCGTGACGGGCTGGTGGCCTTGCCGGTGACGGCCAATGGCAACAACACCGGCAAGACGGTTCCGGTGCTGTTGACGGGGCAGCGCATGGCAGAGATGCCGGAGTCCGGCGTGGTGACCGTGCTGGACCAAGGTCGGGCCGCCGGCTTCCGCGTGGAGACGCTGAGCAACCAGAGTGCGTCGGGCATGTCGCTGAGTTTTGCGCACGCGGCATTCCGCCAGCGTTCCGACCGGTTTGTGAACCTGCAGGATGGCCTGCAGGACGGGGCGTTGACGGAGCTGCTGGCCAGCAGCCTGCAGCAACGGGCGGCGGGGCAACCTGCGCTGATCACGCTGCACATGTATGGCAGTCACCCGCGGGTCAACAAGCGCTATCCGCAGGATTTTGCGCAGTGGGAAGACCCCTACGACAACAGCATCGCCTATTCCAGCAGCCTGCTGGCCGACTGGATTGCCCGGCTGAACGCCCTTGAAGGGGTGCGGGCCGCGCTGGTGTATGTGTCCGACCATGGACAGAATTTCCCGCAATGCGGAGGTTCCTACACCCATGGCAGCACCCGCAGCGCGTACGAAGTCCCGTTGCTGGTATGGGGGAATGCCGCCCTGCGCCAGCAGCAGCCGCAGTGGTGGGGACAATTGCAGAAAGTGGCCGCTCACGCCGTGGCCCCCGATGGCAGTCTGCGCCAAACCAATCTGCTCTATACCGGCGTGGTCCAGGATCTGCTGGGCTACCAGGTGCATGCGGTGGACAAGGGCGCGGCCAGCCATGTCAGTCCGTCGGGTGACGGACCCTATCCGCCCACGGCAGAGCACAACGGTTGCGATGACTGGTTTGCGCAGGTGGCGCAGCAGCATCCCGCTGCCACGCCTTAGGCCTTGCAGCGGATACCGCCACGATGACCCGCTACCCGCTACCCGCTTGCGCACCGCCCGACGATGTGAATCTGAACAGGAGACAGCCATGACAAGTTATCCCCAACGCGTGAAATTGGTCGACGTCGGCCCCCGCGACGGTCTGCAGAACGAGAAGCAGCCGGTGCCGGCAGCCGTCAAGGTGGAACTGGTGCACCGTCTGCAGAATGCAGGCCTGACCGAGATCGAGGTCACCAGCTTTGTGTCGCCCAAATGGGTGCCGCAGATGGCGGACAACGCCGAGGTGATGGCCGCCATCGCGCGCAAGCCGGGTGTGCGCTATTCGGTGCTGACGCCCAACCTGAAAGGCTACGAAGCAGCGGTGCTGTCCCGGCCCGACGAGATCGTGGTGTTTGGCGCGGCCAGCGAGGCGTTCAGCCAGAAGAACATCAATTGCTCCATTGCCGAGAGCATCGAGCGCTTTGCGCCCGTGGTGGAAGCGGCCCGTGCCGCCGGTATCTACGTGCGCGGTGCGATGAGCTGCACCGTGGGCTGCCCCTATGAGGGCGAGGTGGCGCCGGAGCGCGTGGCCTATCTGGCCAGGCTGATGAAGGGCATCGGCGTGCAGCACATCGGCGTGGCCGACACGATTGGCGTGGGCACGCCGGTCAAGGTACGCAAGGCCATCGAAGCCACGCTGCAGCATTTCGACATCAACGATGTGTCGGGCCATTTCCACGATACCTACGGCCAGGCGCTGTCCAACACGCTGGCCGCACTGGCCATGGGCGTGTGGCAGTACGACACCTCGGTGGCCGGTCTGGGCGGCTGCCCCTACGCCAAGGGGGCGACGGGCAATGTGGCGACCGAAGACGTGGTCTACATGCTGCACGGCATGGGCATCGACACCGGCATCGATCTGGACCAGCTGATCGATGCCGGAGCGTTCATCAGCGAGCACCTGGGTCGCCCCACGCAGTCGCGGGTGGCCAAGGCCGTGCTGGCCAAGCGCGCGAGCAGCGCAGTCTGCGAGGCCGTGTGATGTGCGGATCGGAATTGCACCAGTTGCCCGAGGGCGTGCAGCGCGTGGCGCGCTATCTGCAGGAGGCCGGTCATGCCCATGGGCCGCAGATGCTGGATGGCGCGGCCCGAACCTCGCAGGAAGCAGCGGACCAGCTGGACATTGCCGTGGGACAGGTGGCCAAGAGCGTGGTCTTCAAGCGCAAGGAAGATGGTGCCCATGTGCTGGTGGTGGCGGCCGGCGACCGCCGCGTGGACGAGAAGAAGCTGGCGGCCCTGGTGGGCAAGGTGGGGCGCGCCGATGCCGACTATGTGAAGGCGCGCACCGGCTTTGCCATTGGCGGCGTGAGCCCGGTGGCGCACCTGCAGCCGCCGGTGACGGTGATCGACGCCAGCCTGGCGCGCTTTGAGGTGTTGTGGGCGGCGGCCGGTCATCCGCATGCGGTGTTTCCGCTGGATATGGCGGCGCTGCAGCAGCTGACCGGTGCGCCGGTGGTGGATGTGGTGGAGTTGCCGGCCGGGGAGGTCGCATGAGCTGTCCTTTGCCACCCGATGCCTTGCTGGACAAGGCCCGCACCGTGCTGGGTCAGGGCCTGCTGGACGCCCATGCCGTGGAGGCACCGCCTTCGCCCTGCATCTCGGTCTGCCGCATGGATGACGACCGCAGCCACTGCGTCGGCTGCCTGCGCACCTTGGATGAATTGCGCCAGTGGGGCAAGTCGGATGCCGCCACGCAGCGCCAGATTTGGGGCGCCGTGCTGCAGCGTTGCGGCATGGCGCAGCCCACGTTGTGAGTCGGATAACGCCCTAGCGGCACAGGGAGGCGCAGATGCGCGAGATCACGTTCTATCTGGATTTTGTGTCGCCCTATGCCTGGCTGGCGTTCGCCCAGTTGCCTGCGCAGCTGGAGGGCATCAGCTGCCATGTGCGCTACCGTCCGGTGTTGCTGGGCGCGTTGTTGAAGCAGCACGCCAACCCCGGGCCTGCCGGTATTCCTCCGAAGCGGGCATGGACCTACCGCCATGCCGAGTGGCTGGGACATGCGCAAGGCACGACGCTGCAGATGCCGCAGCGCCACCCTTTCAACCCGCTGCCCCTGCTGCGTCTGGCGCTGGAGTGCAGCGAGGACGGCTGCATCAACCGCTTCACGGCGGACGCATTGTTCCGCCATGTGTGGGAAGGCGGGGGCGACGTACTGGGGGCGGAGCGCATCGCCGCCTTGCGTGAGCGCCTGGCGGCGCAGCTGCGCACCGATGCGCAGGCCGCAGAGCGCGCCAAGGGCCTGCTGCGCACCAATACCGAAGAGGCCGCAGCCGCGGGCGTGTTCGGCGTTCCCACAGTGAGCGTGGACGGCCGCACCTTCTTCGGGGTGGATGGCCTGCCCATGCTGCGGGACTATCTGCAGGGCGGAGGCTGGTTCACCCAAGGCCGCTGGGAGGCGGCTGCAAGCGTGGAGCAAGGCTTGCAGGCTTGAATGCCTGCGCTATGCCCAATGCCTTCAATTTCGCCGTTTCCCCGTTCGATTGTCTGACGCCTGACGAGCAGGCCCTGGTCCGCAGCGGCGTCGACATCGCCTACTTTCCCGAGGGTGCTGTGGTGCTGGACCGGGGCATGGCGCCGACCCACCTGTTTGTCATCATCAAAGGCCATGTGGAGCAGACCGAGGGCGAGCAGTTGCTGGCCTCCTACGGGCCCGAAGACTGCTTCGATGGCCGGGCCCTCGTGGCGGGGCGTGCCAGCAGCCGTTTTGTGGTGGTCGAAGAGCTGGTGGCCTACCAGCTGGCGCATGAGACCGTCAACGAGCTGATTGCGCGCAACACGGCGTTCGGTGCGCTGCTGTTTGCCGATCTAGGCCACAAGCTGGGGACCCTGGCTCAGCGCGCCGACCAGCATGAGCGGCAGTCCCTGACCCTGATGCGGGTGGAGCAGGCCTTTGTGCGCCCCGCCCATGTGGTGGATGCGGCCACCGACATCGTCAGCGTGACCCGGCTGTTCCAGGAACAGCGCACCACCAGCGTGCTGGTGTCCGGGCTACCGCAGGGCATCGGCATTTTTTCCAATACCACCTTGCAGCGCGCCATCCTCGACGGGCGCCCCCTGGCGCAGCTGGCGGTGGGCGAGTTCGCCAGCAGTCCGGTGATCAGCGTACGGGCCAGCGACCAGTTGGGGGATGCCATGGCACTGCTGCTGCGCGCCCGCGTGCACCGGCTGGCGGTGCTGGACGGGGACGGCCAGGTGTGCGGGATGCTGGAGGCGCTGGACCTGTTCAGCTTTCTGGCCAACCATTCCCACCTGATCCTGGTGCAGATCGAGCAGGCCGGCGACCTGCAGGCGCTGGAGCAACCGGCCGCACAGATCACCCAACTGCTGTCGGCACTGCACCGCGGCGGCACACGCATCGCGCTGATGGCACAACTGGTGCAGCAGCTCAATGCCCGGCTGTTCGAGCGCGCCTGGCAGATGCTGGCACCGGCCGATCTGGTGGCCAACAGCTGCCTGTTCGTGATGGGCAGTGAAGGGCGCGGCGAGCAGTTGCTCAAGACCGACCAGGACAACGGGCTGTTGCTGCGCGATGGATACACGCCACCGGCCGATCTGGACGCCATCTGCCATGCCTTTTCGGCGGTGCTGCAGCGTTTCGGCTACCCGGAATGCCCCGGGCACATCATGCTGAACAATCCGGAATGGCGCGGCAGCGTCAGCGACTTTGGCCAGCGTGCCAGGGAATGGCTGCTGATGCCCAGTGCCGACAGCCTGATGCGGCTGGCCATTTTTCTGGACGCCCATGCCGTGGCCGGTGATGCCGCGCTGCTGGCCGGGGTGCGCCAGCAGTTGCAGAGTCTGGCCACGGACAACGATGCCCTGATTGCCCGCTTTGCGTCGGTGATCGACAGCTTCGGCGAATCCGGCGGCTGGTGGAACCGCTTGCTGGGCCGCAGCGATGCATTCAGCAGCGTGCATCTGAAGAAAGCAGGCATCTTTCCGCTGGTCCATGGCGTGCGCAGTCTGGCGCTGGTGCGGCATGTGGACACCACCAGCACGGTGGACCGCATCGAAGCGCTGGTCGCCGATGGCACCCTGGATGCCCCGCTGGGGCGAGAGATGCGAGAGTCCTTGCACCTGCTGATGGGCTTGCGGCTGCAGGCGGGCCTGTCCGAGATCGAGCGCCACCGGCCGGTGACGGGGGAGGTGGACCCTTCCACCCTCAGCAGCCTGGAGCGGGATCTGCTCAAGGATGCCCTGGCGGTGGTGCGGCGTTTTCGCACGCTGCTGCAACAGCGTTTGCGTCTGGATGCGCTGTGAGTACGCGTCCGTACCCGTGGCACCCGCTGCGCCACTGGCTGGAGGGCTGGCGCCGCCAGCGGCTGCTGCGCCAGCTGGCCGATCCGGCCCTGGCCTTTGTGCTGGACCCGGCGCCGCCGGACGAGTGGGTGTCGCTGGACTGCGAGACCACCGGGCTGGATGTGCGCCGGGACCACATTGTGTCCATCGGTGCCGTGCGCATCCAGGGGCAGCGCATTCTGACCAGCCAGCGGCTGGAGCTGCTGGTGCGCCCGCCCCATGGTGTCAGCGCCGACAGCGTGCGCATCCACCAGCTGCGTGCGCGGGATCTGGCCCAGGGCCTGCCCGTTCAGGATGCGGTGCTGCAGCTGCTGCATTTCATCGGCAGCCGGCCCTTGGTGGGCTACTACCTAGAGTTCGATCTGGCGATGATCAACCGGGTGCTGCGGCCCTTGCTGGGTATTGCGCTGCCGCAGCCACGGAACGAAGTGTCCGCGCTCTACTACGACCACAAATTCCGGCAGCTGCCACCCCACCGACAGCAGTCGCCGGAGATTGATCTGCGCTTTGACACGCTGATGCGAGACCTCGGCCTGCCGCAAAGCCGCGCGCACGATGCCGTCAACGATGCGGTGATGGCCGCACTGGCCTTCATCAAACTGCGCCAGCTGCAGGGCGCGCGGTGACAGTGGTGCGGTGACAAGCGCCGTGGACCGCAAGGTCACGCGGGGCCACAGGCCATGGGCATGAAAAAAGCCGGGTTCTCGAACCCGGCTTTTGCATGACGCCAGCGCGGCAGCCGCCGCGCTGCGAGGGGCTTAGTGGCCCGATGCGCCCGATGCGCCGAACCCGGTTTCCGAACGCACTTGCTGAGCTTCGAAAGCCGCACGTTCCTTGTCCGCCTGGCCGCTCTTGTCGAGCACCGAGAACAGCCATACGCCCACGAAACCGATGGTCATCGAGAACAGGGCGGGCGAGGTGTAGGGGAACCAGGCCGAGCCGGGAGGGTTGCCGAACGTGGCTTCCCAGACCGAGGGCGACACGATGGTCAGGCCCACGGAGGAGACCAGACCCAGGAAGCCGCCAATGACGGCGCCCTTGGTGGTGCAGCCCTTCCACAGCACCGACAGCAGCAGCACGGGGAAGTTGGCCGATGCGGCGATCGCGAAGGCCAGGGCCACCATGAAGGCGACGTTCTGCTTCTCGAACACAATGCCCAGCAGCACCGCGATGACGCCCAGTGTCAGCGTCGTCAGGCGGGAAACGCGCAGTTCCGACGCGCTGTCGGCCTTGCCGTTCTTGAACACGGTGGCGTACAGGTCGTGCGACACGGCAGAAGCGCCCGACAGCGTCAGACCCGCCACCACGGCCAGGATGGTGGCAAAGGCCACGGCAGAGATGAAGCCGTAGAACACATCGCCGCCCACGCTCTTGGCCACCAGCACGGCCGCCATATTGGCCGTGCCAGCGCCGCCCTTGATGACGCCCTTGACGGTGTCCGCCATTTCGGGGTTGGTCAGCACCATGGTGATGGCGCCAAAGCCGATGATGAAGATCAGGATGTAGAAGTAGCCGATCCACACCGTGGCCCAGCCCACGGACTTGCGTGCTTCCTTGGCGTCCGGCACCGTGAAGAAGCGCATCAGGATGTGGGGCAGGCCGAGCGTGCCGAACATCAGCGCCATGCCGAAGCTGATGGCCGAGATGGGGTCCTTGATGAAGCCGCCGGGGCCCATGATAGACAGGCCCAGCTTGGCCGCCACATCGGGCTCCTTGCCGCCGGCTTCTGCGATCGCGGTCTTCACCTTCACGCCTTCGGCGAACAGCGTTTCAAAGCTGAAGCCGTACTTGGACATGATCATGAAGCCCATGAAGGTCACGCCGGCCAGCAGCATGCAGGCCTTGATGATCTGCACCCAGGTGGTGGCGGTCATGCCGCCAAACAGCACATAGACCATCATCAGCACACCCACCAGCACCACGGCGATCCAGTAGTCCAGGCCGAACAGCAGCTTGATCAGCTGGCCCGCACCCACCATCTGGGCGATCAGGTAGAAAGCCACCACCACCAGGGTGCCGCTGGCGGCGAACATGCGGAAAGGACCTTGGGCAAAACGGTAGCCGGCCACGTCGGCAAAGGTGAACTTGCCCAGGTTGCGCAGGCGTTCGGCCAGCAGGAAGGTCAGAATGGGCCAGCCCACTAGGAAACCGATGGAGTAGATCAGGCCGTCGTAGCCGCTGATCATGACCTGGGCGGAAATGCCCAGGAACGATGCGGCAGACATGTAGTCCCCCGCAATCGCCAGGCCGTTCTGAAAGCCGGTGATGCCGCCGCCAGCGGTGTAGAAATCGGCGGCAGAGCGGGTCTTGGAGGCAGCCCACTTGGTGATCCACAGGGTGCCGGCCACAAAGGCCACAAAAAGAATGATGGCGGTCCAGTTGGTGGCTTGCTTGGCGGTGTCGCCAATGTCGCCACCGGCGGCCAGGGCAGAGCCCGTCGCCGAGAGCATGAGAGAGGTCGCCAGCGTGGTTGCCAGCGTGCGTTGCATGGAGCTCTTCATTTTGACTGGGCGTCCTTCAGGATTTGCTGGGTCAGCTGGTCGAACTCGTTGTTCGCGCGGCGGATATAGAACAGCGTGATGGCCACGGTGAACACGATCACGAACAGGGCAATGGGTATGCCCAGGGTGGTCACGCCGGAGCTGCTCAGTGGCTGGGCCAGAAATTCCTTGTCGAATGCAATCAGCGCCACATAGCCGTAATAGACGAGCAGCATCAGCACAGTCAGCACCAACCCCAGGCGATTGCGCTTGCTGCGCAACTCCAGATATTTCGGGTTGCGCTGGATTTTGGTGACCACGGTATCGGTCATGAGTTATGTCTCCTGCGGTTTGTTTCTGTGCCGCAATAGGCATAAATGCTCACTGCGACACCGCAGGCGATTCTGGGTAGAAGTACTGACCTTGCACTTACGGCAGTGCAACATAAGCCGCAGGGTTTGCCCTTGGATTTTCACATCAAGAAAACAAGCCCTAGGGTTGCCACCGAAGCTGTAAGAACCGGTTCAGTTCGGCGTCAATCTCTGTAAGAATCACGTCAGAGCGGTGTCAATCTGCTGATGGATAGTGAATTTACGTGCCTGTCGCCAAGGCTCGTTACATATTCATACATCAGGAGACAAACATGGCCATTAACGCAGCAAAGGGCGTCGGCGCGCAGGGGGCGGGCACAGCCCGGCCCATGACGCCCGAAGAGCGCAAAGTGATTTTCGCGTCTTCACTCGGAACCGTTTTCGAGTGGTACGACTTCTACCTGTACGGTTCGCTGGCGGCCATCATTGCCAAGCAGTTCTTCAGCGGGCTGGATGCCGGATCGGCCTTCATCTTTGCGCTGCTGGCCTTTGCTGCCGGCTTCATCGTGCGCCCCTTCGGCGCGCTGGTGTTCGGCCGCCTGGGCGACATGATCGGTCGCAAGTACACCTTCCTGGTGACCATCCTGATCATGGGTGTGTCCACCTTCATCGTGGGTATCCTGCCCAACTATGCTGCCATCGGCGTGGCGGCACCGGTCATCCTGATCGTGCTGCGCATGCTGCAAGGTCTGGCACTGGGCGGTGAGTACGGCGGTGCGGCCACGTATGTGGCCGAGCATGCACCGCACGGCAAGCGCGGCGCCTATACCGCCTGGATCCAGACCACCGCCACGATCGGTCTGTTCCTGTCGCTGATCGTGATCCTGGGGGTGCGCACCACCGTGGGTGAAGAAGCCTTCCAAGACTGGGGCTGGCGCATTCCGTTCCTGGTGTCGCTGGTGCTGCTGGGCATTTCGGTGTGGATCCGTATGCAGCTGTCCGAGTCGCCCGCCTTCCAGAAGATGAAGGCCGAAGGCAAGGTCTCCAAGGCACCGCTGTCGGAAGCCTTTGGCCAATGGAAGAACCTGAAGGTCGTGATCTTGGCCCTGGTGGGCCTGACCGCCGGACAGGCCGTGGTGTGGTACACCGGCCAGTTCTATGCCCTGTTCTTCCTGACGCAGCAGCTGAAGGTCGATGCCGTGACGGCCAACCTGATGATCGCTGCCGCGCTGCTGCTGGGCACGCCTTTCTTTGTGGTCTTCGGCACGCTGTCGGACAAGATCGGCCGCAAGCCCATCATCATGATGGGTTGCGTGCTGGCCGTGGTGACCTACTTCCCGGCCTTCAAGATGCTCACCGAAGCCGCCAACCCTGCGCTGGCCGCCGCGCAGGCCGCCAACAAGGTGGTGATCGTGGCAGACCCGGCCGAGTGCTCGTTCCAGTTCAACCCCACCGGCACGACCAAGTTCACCAGCTCCTGCGACGTGGCCAAGCAAGCGCTGTCCAATCGCTCGGTGAGCTATGAAAGCGAAGTCGCTCCGGCTGGTACGCCGGCCGTGATCAAGATCGGCAGCCACACCATCCCCAGCTACTCGCTCAAGGGCCTGAGCCCCGACGAGCTGAAGGCCAAGGGTGCCGAGTTCAACAAGGCTGTGAGCGAAACACTGAAGAACGACGGCTATCCCGAGAAGGCTGATCCCGCCAAGATGAACAAGGTCATGATGGTCGTCATCCTGTTCTATCTGGTGCTGCTGGTGACCATGGTCTATGGCCCCATCGCTGCCATCCTGGTGGAGATGTTCCCCACCCGCATCCGCTACACCTCGATGAGCCTGCCCTACCACATCGGCAATGGCTGGTTCGGCGGCCTGCTGCCCACCATGTCCTTCGCCATCGTGGCGCAGACCGGCAATATGTACAACGGCCTGTGGTACCCCATCATCATTGCCGGTGCGACGGCCGTGATCGGTACCCTGTTCCTGCGTGAAACCAAGGACGTGGACATCTACGCCGAAGATTGAAAACGCACCATTTGGGCGCAAGCCTGGATGAATCTGCACCCCGATGGCGCAAGCCGTCGGGGTTTGCTTTTTGCGGCTGGTGCATGGTGGTGCGCGGTGTTGTTGCAAAACATCAGATGCCGCTTTTGCGCCCAGCTGGCAAGGGTTTTGGGCGACATGCCACCTACAATTTGTCTACCTAGCAGCCGTCAGAAGCAAGGCATAACGCCTCAAGCCTTCGGCCCCGCTGGCACCAACGAACTGAAACCATCCACAAGGAAATCCAATGAAGATCCAACGTCTGATGCTGGCCGTTCTGGCCGTGTGCGGTACCTCGGCTGCTCTGGCTCAAAGCAGCGTGTCCATCTATGGTCGTTTGAACACCTCGATCGAACGTCAAAAGATCGGTGATCAAAGCACCACCGGCATGTTCAACAACGCTTCGCGTATCGGTTTCAAGGGCGTGGAAGATCTGGGCGGCGGCCTGAAGGCGGGTTTCCAGCTGGAAGCCGGTTTTGGCTCGGATGATGGCTCCGGCCCCCTGAACTTCAAGCGCCAAAGCGAACTGAACCTGTCGGGCAACTTCGGTATGCTGCGCCTGGGTCGCTGGACTGCAGAGTCCTACTACGCTGTGGCTGACTACGGTGTGCTGGATGAGCCCAACCACGACACCGGCTTCTTCTCGGACCAGCTGTACAGCTATCTGATGCGTGATGACAACAAGATTGCATACCGCACACCCGTGCTGGGTGGCTTCACCCTGGAAGGTGCAATGTCCTTCCACGAAAAGGCGGATGGCATCAATGCCACCGGCCCTTACGCCAACAAGAACGCTTATGACGTTGCTGCCAATTGGGAAAGCGGTCCGCTGGCTTTGGGTGCTGGCTACACCAAGTTGGGCGATGCCAAGCAGTATGGTCTGCGTGCCCACTACACGATCGGCGACTTCCAAATCGGCGGCTACTACCAGCGCTCGGACAATGTCGGCTTTGATATCAGCCCCACTGGCACTGGCGGCTTTGGTGCACTCGGCGATTTCGGCAAGCGCAATCTGTTCCGCCTGACCGGTGGCTACACCTTCGGTGCTTCGCAAATTGCCGTGGGCTACGGCCACGCCGGCAACATCGGCGGTCGTGATGACACCGGTGCCAGCCAATTCATCCTGGGCTACAACTACAACCTGAGCAAGCGCACCAAGGTGTACGCTGCCTACACCAAGATCAACAACAAGGACAACGCCACCTACGGTGGTGTGGGCACGGCTGGGGCTGGCAAGAATGCCTCCAGCTTCGGCGTCGGCGTCCGCCACAACTTCTAATCACCGGGCAGCGTAAGCTGCTTGCAATCCAAGGCTGTTTCAATCGGCCTTGGTCTGCTTCAAGGTGCAGGCCCTGCGTTGGCAACAACGCAGGGCCTTTTTCTTGGTCCAGAGCCCGCCGGCCATTGCGCCATTGTTGGTACACAAGATGATTGGAGACAAAGCATGTGGAAGATTGTTGTGGGTTTTGTGGTGTTTGCCGCAGTGAGCCTGTTCGTGATCATGAAGGCCGGTGACAAGGTGGATATGAGCGGTGAAAAGCACGGCGCCGATGCCGTGCATGTGCCGGAGCCCGCCCCTGCAGCGTCTGCCGCTCCGGCCGCAGAAGCGCCTGCCGCCGCACCGGCTGCCGAGGCACCCGCTGCACCAGCCGCAGCCAAGTAAGGCCCACACAGCCGATGCGGGCGCTGCGTGCGCCTGCTGCCAAGCCCCTGTCGCAACGCAGGGGCTTTTTTGTTGCCTGGGGCCGGAGGAGGGGATGCCTCATCGCGATTTGTGCAGCATGCAAGCGCAGAGGCTGCTCCTGTTTGAAGAGCGCCGGCCAGGAATGCGCGAGGGATGCGGTACAGGTGCCTAGAATGTTCGGCCTCCTTCTGAAAAGTACACCGCAATGACCCAGGGCCAGATCCGCATCCGTGGCGCACGCCAGCACAATCTGCAAAACGTTGACCTCGACATCCGCACCGGTGAATTGACGGTGGTGACCGGTCCCAGCGGCTCGGGCAAATCCAGCCTGGTGTTCGACACGCTGTTTGCCGAAGGCCAGCGCCGCTATGTCGAGACGTTCAGCGCCTATGCGCGCCAGTTTCTGGACCGCATGGACAAGCCCGCGGTGGACCGGGTGGAAGGCGTACCGCCCGCGATTGCCATCGACCAGACCAATCCGGTGCGCAACTCGCGCTCCACGGTGGGCACGATGACGGAGCTGAACGACCACCTGAAGCTGCTGTTCGCCCGCGCTGCGCATTTGTTCGACCGCGCCACCGGTCTGCCGGTGCAGCACGACACGGCAGAGACGATCTACGCCGCGTTGCAGCAGCGCTGCGAAGCCGCGGGCGACCCGCGCATTGCGCTGACCTTCCCGGTGGAACTGCCGGCCAATACCTCGGCCGAAGAGGTGGAGCAGTGGCTGTCGGCCAGCGGTTTCACCAAGGTACAGGCCGAGCGCGAGGTGGAGCGCGCACACGCCGCAGCGGATGTGCCGGCCAAGGGCAAGAAGGCCAAGGCCGTGGCCCCCGAGAAAATCAAGGTGCTGGACGTGGTGGCCGACCGCTTTCGCGTCAGCCGTGTGGAACGTGCCCGGGCCATGGAGGCCATCGAGGTGGCGCTCAAGCGCGGCAGCGGGCGGCTGACGGTGTATGTGATGCCGGAAGAGGGCGAACAGTCCCTGTGGAAGTTCTCCGAAGGCCTGCATTGCCCGGAAAGCAATCTGAGCTACACGGCACCCATGCCTTCGCTGTTTTCGTTCAACTCCGCCGTGGGCGCATGCGACAGCTGCCGTGGCTTTGGGCGGGTGATCGGCGTGGACTGGGGGCTGGTGATTCCCAACGACAAGCTCACGCTGCGCACCGGCGCCATCAAGGCCATCCAGACGCCGGCGTGGAAGGAGATCCAGGACGATCTGATGCGCCATGCCGAGGCCGAAGGCATTCCGCGCGACATCGCCTGGAGCAAACTCACGGACGAGCAAAAACGCTGGGTGATCGACGGCTCGCCCCAATGGAACGGCAAGTGGAACCAGACCTGGTACGGCATCCGCCGCTTCTTCGAGTACCTGGAAACCAAGGCCTACAAAATGCACATCCGCGTGCTGCTGTCCAAGTACCGCAGCTACACGGAATGCCCGGCCTGCCAGGGCGCGCGGCTCAAGACCGAAAGCCTGCTGTGGCGCATCGGCGGCAAGCCGCAGGCCGATGCGGTGCTGCAGGCCGAACAGCGTTTCATGCCGGTGGGCGTGGACTGGTCGCCCGCACAGCTGCAGGCCTTGCCGGGATTGAACCTGCACGATCTGATGCGCCTGCCCATCACCCGGCTGAGCCAGTTCTTTGACAGCCTGAAGCTCACGGACCAGATGGGCCTGGCCGAAGGCGAGCTGCAGGCACTGAAGCTGCTGAACGAGGAGATCGGCACCCGCCTCCGCTACCTGGTGGATGTGGGGATAGGCTACCTCACCTTGGACCGCCAGAGCCGCACGCTCAGCGGTGGCGAGGTGCAGCGCATCAACCTGACTACGGCCCTGGGCACGTCGCTGGTGAACACGCTGTTTGTGCTGGATGAACCCAGCATCGGCCTGCACCCGCGCGACATGGAGCGCATCACCCAGGCCATGCACCGCCTGCGTGATGCCGGCAACACGCTGGTGGTGGTGGAGCATGACCCGGCGGTGATGTTCGCTGCCGACCGCATGATCGACATGGGCCCCGGCCCCGGTGCCAAGGGTGGACATATCGTGTTCGACGGCACGCCCGAAGAACTGAAGCGGGCCGACACCCTGACCGGTGCCTACCTGGGCGGCCGCAAGCAGGTGGGTTTCGGCATCAAGCGCATGGTGACCGAATCCACGCCGCGCCTGATTCTGGAAGGCGCACGCGAACACAATCTGCAGAACCTGAACGTGGATTTCCCGCTGCAGCGGCTGGTGACGGTGACTGGTGTGTCCGGCTCCGGCAAGTCCACGCTGATCCAGGACATTCTGGCGCCTGCGCTGATGCGCCACTTCGGCAAGCCCACCGACAGCCCGGGCGCGCACGACCGCCTGCTGGGGGCCGATCACCTGGCCGATGTGGTATTCGTGGACCAGTCGCCCATCGGCAAGACGGCCCGCTCCAACCCGGTGAGCTATGTGGGTGCCTGGGACAGCATCCGCGAGCTGTTCGCGCTGACGCCGCTGTCGCAGCAGCGCAGCTACAACGCGGCCAAGTTCAGCTTCAACAGTGGTGACGGCCGTTGCCCGACCTGCGGCGGATCGGGCTTCGAGCATGTGGAGATGCAGTTCCTGTCGGATGTGTACCTGCGCTGCCCGGACTGCAACGGCAGCCGCTACCGGCCGGAGATTCTGGAAATCACGCTGGAGCGTGGCGGCCGTGCCCTGAGTGTGGCCGATGTGCTGGAGCTGACCGTGGCCGAGGCCGCCTTGCTGTTCAGCCAGGATGCGGACGTGATCCGCGCGCTGCAGCCCATCGTCGATGTGGGCCTGGAATACGTGAAGCTGGGCCAGCCCGTGCCCACGTTGTCCGGTGGCGAGGCGCAGCGCCTGAAACTGGCGGGCTTTCTGGCCGAAGCAGCGCGGACGGCGTCCAAGTCCAAACAGAAGCTGGCGCGCAAGGGCACGCTGTTCCTGTTCGATGAGCCCACCACCGGGCTGCACTTCGAGGACATTGCCAAGCTGATGCGCGCGCTGCGCAAGCTGCTGGAAGCCGGTAACAGCCTGATCGTCATCGAACACAACCTGGACGTGATCCGGGCCAGCGACTGGCTGATCGACCTGGGGCCGGAGGGCGGCGATGGCGGCGGCCAGATCGTGGCCCAGGGCACGCCCGAAGAGGTGCGCCAGGTCAAGGCCTCGCACACCGCGCAGGCGCTGCGCGAGTACGACCAGGCCATGGGGGTGGGCGGCCAGCGCGTGGAAGAAGTGGCGCCCATGCTCACCAAAACGGAGCGTTCCAAGCGCGCCGCAACGGCTTCGGCCTCCGTGGCCAAGAATGCCATCGAGATCGTCAATGCCAAGGAACACAATCTGAAGAACCTGAGCGTGGACATCCCGCGCGGCAAGTTCAATGTGGTGACCGGGGTGTCGGGTTCGGGCAAATCCACGCTGGCGTTTGACATCCTGTTCAACGAAGGCCAGCGCCGCTATCTGGAATCGCTGAACGCCTATGCACGTTCCATCGTGCAGCCGGCCGGCCGGCCCGAGGTGGATGCGGTCTGGGGTATTCCGCCCACCGTGGCCATCGAGCAGCGCCTGTCGCGCGGCGGGCGCAAGTCCACCGTGGGCACGACCACCGAGGTCTGGCATTTCCTGCGCCTGCTCTACGTGAAGCTGGGCACCCAGCACTGCGTACACGACGGCGCCGCAGTGGAGCCGCAAACGCCCGAACGCATTGCCGCACAGCTGCTGGGCCATTTCAAGGGCCAGCACATCGGCCTGCTGGCGCCGCTGGTGATTGCGCGCAAGGGCGTGTACACCGAGCTGGCCGACTGGGCGCGCCCCAAGGGCTACACGCACCTGCGTGTGGATGGCGCGTTTCTACCGACCACCGGCTTCCCGCGCCTGGACCGCTTCAAGGAACACACCATCGAGCTGCCGGTGGCCAGCGTGAAGGTCACTGCCGCCAACGAAGCCGTGCTGCGCACGCAGCTGGCCAAAACGCTGGAGATCGGCAAGGGCGTGGTGCATGTGCTGTCGGGCATCGACAACCTGGAAACGGCGATCACTGCCGCCGACCAGGGCAAGGGCGTGGGCACCCTGCAGGTGTTTTCCACCCAGCGTGCCTGCCCCATTTGTGCCACCAGCTATGCCGAACTGGATCCACGCCTGTTCAGCTACAACAGCAAGCACGGCTGGTGCCCGGACTGCGTAGGCACGGGCGTCAAGCTGACCAAGGAACAGCGCAAGGTCTACGACGACAGCACCTTGGCCGAAGACAACCGTGGCCGCGAGCTGACCTTTGATGGCCAGGAGGTGGAAGACCTGCAGGAAACCACCTGCCCCAGCTGCAAGGGCACACGCCTCAACCCTACGGCCCGGGCCGTGCTGTTCCACGGCCTGTCGGTGACAACACTGGGCCAGATGGCGGTGACCAGTCTGCGCGAATGGTTCCAGGCGCTGCAGCCCACAGGGCGTGAGGCCGACATTGCCCGCGATCTGCTGCCCGAAATCCTGGGCCGCCTCGAGTTCCTGGAAGAGGTAGGTCTGGGCTATCTGACGCTGGACCGCGGCGCCCCCACCCTGAGCGGGGGCGAGGCGCAGCGCATCCGCCTGGCCGCCCAGCTGGGCAGCAATCTGCAAGGCGTGTGCTATGTGCTGGATGAGCCCACCATTGGCCTGCATGCCCGTGACAACCACATCCTGCTGAACGCCCTGCACAAGCTGGGCGACAAGGGCAACACCCTGGTGGTGGTGGAGCACGATGAAGACACCATCCGCCGCGCCGACCATGTGATCGATATCGGCCCCAGCGCCGGCAAGCGCGGTGGCGAACTGGTGGCCCAGGGCACACCGGCCGACATCATGGCGGCCGCCAACTCGCAGACGGGCCGCTATCTGCTGCACGCCATGCGCCACCCCTGCCAGGCACGCCGCCCGGTGTTGGGGATGGTGGATGCGGCCACGCTCGGAACCGATGCGGCCTCTGCGCCGGCCGAGGGCGTAAAGCCCAAGAAGCGGACCAAGAAACAGATCGCGGCCGATGCGGCCGCGGCGCTGCAGGCCGCCAGTGCCGAGGCCAATGCCCAGCTGGGGCAGCCGGTGTCCACGGCCGGCCCGCTGCACTGGCTGACGGTGGCGGGTGCCCAGTTGCACAATCTGCAGGAGGTGGAAGCCAGCGTGCCGCTCAAGCGCCTGGTGGCGGTGACGGGGGTGTCCGGATCTGGCAAGTCCACGCTGGCGCGCGATGTGCTGCTGGCCAATGTGGCCACGCTGGTGGCCCAGAACGCCACCCGGGCTGGCCGCGAAGAGATGGAGGCGGGCAAACGCATCAAGCTGGTGGGTGCCAAGACCGTGACCGGCACCGAGGTCATCGACCGCGTGCTGGAAGTGGACCAGACGCCCATCGGCAAGACGCCGCGCTCCTGCCCGGCCACCTACATCGGCTTCTGGGACACCATCCGCAAGCTGTTTGCCGACACCTTGGAAGCCAAGGCGCGCGGCTATGGGGCCGGGCGCTTCAGCTTCAACACCGGCGAAGGCCGCTGCCCGGCGTGCGAGGGCCAGGGCATGCGCACCATCGAGATGAGCTTTCTGCCCGATGTGAAAGTGCCGTGCGAAACCTGCCACGGTGCGCGTTTCAACGCCGAGACGCTGGCGGTGACCTGGCGTGGCAAGAGCATTGGCGATGTGCTGCAGATGGAAGTGGACGAGGCCGTGGCGTTCTTTGCCTCCATGCCCAACATCGCCCACCCGCTGCAATTGCTCAAGGATGTGGGCCTGGGCTATCTGACGCTGGGCCAGCCTTCGCCCACGCTCTCCGGGGGCGAAGCCCAGCGCATCAAGCTGGTGACCGAACTGACCAAGGTGCGCGACGACGTCACCAAGCGTGGGAACAAGGCGCCGCACACGCTGTATGTGCTGGACGAGCCCACGGTGGGCCTCCACATGGCCGACGTGGACAAGCTGATCCGGGTGCTGCACCGCCTGGTGGATGCCGGTCACAGTGTGGTGGTGATCGAGCACGATCTGGATGTGATTGCCGAAGCCGACTGGATCATCGACCTGGGCCCCGAAGGCGGCACCGGTGGTGGCCAGATCGTGGCAGCGGGTACGCCGGAAGACCTGGTCAGGGCCGGAACCCACACCGGCAAGGCCTTGGCACCGGTGCTGGCACGGACCTGAGAAAAGCCTAATGGCCTGCCGACCATGCAGGACGCGGCAGGCCAAGGGGGCTCCTTCCGGCAAGGGCTACGCGATGGTGTGCCTGTGGGCACCCTGGCGTGTGGCGGTGCGGGGTGCCAGACCAGGCCTTATGCCAGGGGGCTTCCGACTGGGGCCGGTCATGCCCAGGAACGGCGCACGACCGGTGATTCCCTGGGGGCGATGTCAGTGCCCCACCACGGCCACGGGCATGGCGCCGGCCGCGGAAGGCAGGCGCTGGCTCCAGCCCACCAGGAGCAGCCCCACCACGGTGAGTGCTGCTGCAGACCAGCCCAGGGACAGCAGGCCGATGCCCGACAGCACCAGACCGCCCACCCAGGCGCCCAGGGCATTGCCCAGGTTGAAGGCGGCAATGTTCAGGCTGGACGCCAGGTTGGCGCCTTGCGCGCCGGCTTGCTGCAGCACGCGCATCTGCATCGGCGCCACGGTGGCAAAGGCCACAGTGCCCAGCAGTACCACATAGACCATGGCGACGGCGCTGTGGCCAAAGGCCCAGCGGCCGGCGGCCAGCACCACGGCCAGTGTGGCAATGCTCAGCACCAGAGCGCGCATCACGCCGCGGTCGGCCAGCTTGCCGCCCAGTAGGTTGCCTGCGGCCAGACCGGCACCAAACAGCAGCAGCGTCAGTGCCACCAGGCTGCCGTCCATGTGGGTGATCTGCGTGAGCAGCGGCTCGATATAGGTGTAGAGCGCAAACACACCAGCAAAGCCGAACACGGTGATGCCCAGGCCCAGCCAGACCTGGAGATTGCGCAGCACGGCCAGCTCCTGATGCAGCGGGGGCACGGCAGGGCGGCCTTGGTCACGCGGCACGAACGCCACCAGAATGGCGAAGGCCACCACGCCAATCGCGGCCACCGCAGCAAAGGCCATGCGCCAGCCAAAATGCTGGCCGATCCAGGCGCCGGCAGGCACCCCCAGCAGGGTGGCCAAGGTCAGGCCCGAGAACATCAGCGCAATGGCCGAGGCTTTTTTCTCCGCCGGCACCAGGCCGGTGGCGACCACGGCGCCCACGCCAAAGAAGGTGCCGTGGGTCAGCGAGGTCAGCACGCGCGCAGCCATCAGCGACAGGTAGTTGGGGGCGATGACGGCGGCCAGATTGCCGGCGATGAAGATCAGCATCAGCCCCAGCAGCAGGCGCTTGCGGGGCCAGTGGCGGGTGAGCAGTGTGAGCACCGGGGCGCCCACCGCCACGCCCACGGCGTAGCCCGAGATCAGGGTGCCGGCCGTGGGGATGCTGATGCCCAGGTCGCTGCTGACCTGGGTGAGCAGGCCCATGATGATGAATTCCGTGGTGCCAATGCCAAAGGCACCGGCGGCCAGGGCCAGAAGAGAGAGCGGCATGGAAATTGTCCTGTGAAACGTCGAAAACGGTAGGGGGGTGACTGTGCGCGTTGCGGCTTCCTTTGTGTAGATGGAATAATGGAAATGCATTTGTGCCTGTGTGGAATAAATAACCCCGCTATTGCCTGCCATGCCTGATATCCCCCGTTTGTCGCCGCTGGTTGCTCCTGGCAGCGAGGTCAACCGTTCTGGCGAGCTGGAAGTGCTGGTGCTGGTGGCCGAGCAGGGCAGCCTGTCGGCCGCGGCGCGGTTGCTGGGGGTGTCGCCTTCTGCGGTCAGCAAGACCATGTCGCGGCTGGAGGCCCGGTTGGGGGTGCAGTTGTTGCAGCGAAGCACCCGGCGTGTCCAGCTGACGGCAGAAGGGGCGCAACTGGTGGAGCGCGGCAAGCGCCTGCTGGCAGATCTGAACGAGCTGGAAGCCGCCGTGGCCGCCCGCAGCGCTCCCCAGGGGGTGGTGCGCATCAGTGCCAGCTCCGCAACCGGCCAGCGCCTGCTGGTGCCGCTGGTGGCGCCGTTGCTGGAGACGCACCCCGGCATACGGCTGGAACTGCTCTTCACCGACCAGGTGGTGGACCTGGTGGAAGACAGCATCGACATTGCGATCCGCTGGGGCCAGCTGCCGCCCTCTGACATGGTGGCGCGGCGCCTGGGCGCCACGCTGCAGGTGATTGTCGGGGCGCCGGACTATCTGGCACGCCATGGCGTGCCACTGCATCCGGATGAGCTGTCTGCCCACCGGCGGCTGGGCTGGACCTACCAGCGTGCCGTTCCGCACTGGCCATTCCTGGTGGACGGCCGGCGAGTGGCGGTGGAAATTGGCGATGTGCTGCGTGTGAACGACGGCGATGTGTTGCGCAGCCTGGCCGTGCAAGGCGCCGGGCTGGCACGGCTGTCCCTGTTCCATGCCTGGGAAGATCTGCAGGCCGGCCACCTGCAGGTGGTGCTGGAAGACTTCAACACCGGCGATCTCGAGCCCATCCATGCGGTCTACCCTGGCAAGCCGGACCGCCTGCCGCCGCGCACGCGGGCGGTGCTGGATTTTCTGCAGGCCCGGGTGGACCTGCGCCACGCGGCCCAGCTGCCGCCACCCTGGCGGGCGTAAACCGTTTGCAGCACCTGCGGCGCATGCCCACGCGCCACCCAGGCGACAATCCGGCCCACCATGACCGCCCCTGAACAGCGCACCATCTACCTGCAGCCCGCCGCACCGCCCAAACCGGCCATGGGCGCAGCGTGCAATGGCTGCGGACTGTGCTGTCTGGCCGAGCCTTGTCCGCTGGGCATCTGGGTGTCACGCCGCCGCACCGGGGCCTGCAAGGCCCTGCAGTGGGACGAAGCGGGGCAGCACTACCGCTGCGGCATGGTGAGCGATCCGGGCGCGGTGCTGGGCTGGCGGCAGCCCTGGGCCGTGCGCCTGGTGGCCCGGCTGGCGCGGCGCTGGATTGCGGCGGGCGCGGGCTGCGATGCCGATTGGGAAGCGCAGAAGGCGCATAAGGCGCCGCCGCGCCGGTGACGTGCTCAGCTGCGCTTGCGCGGCTTGTCCACCAGGGGCGTGCGTGCCAGTCGCCGTGCGTTGCTGCTGGCTTTGCGTTCAATGGGGGTGAGCGCTGCATTCACCACCTTGGCCATGGGGGCGCTGCTGCGTTCGGCCAGCTTCCACATCGCCCAGGGTGAGCCACCCAGCATGCCCCCGGACAGCGCCGTCTGCCAGGTGGACCAGGCCATGCTCCACGGGCCTTGCAGCATGGCATTCCAGGCGGCCCACCATGACTGGGCAAACGCCATCTGCTTTTCCAGCACCATGCCGGCGAACTCTTTCTGGTCCCGCGCACTGGGCACCGGCCCGGCCAGGGCCATGCGGGCCAGGCGGTGGGCCACCACCTGGGGGGCGGCAATGCCCAGGTCGAGGGTTTTTTGGTGCGCCTGGACGGTGGCGCGGCGAGAAGCGGATGCCATGGGAATCACCTCCTGGAACCAGTCTGGCACGCAGCGGCGGAGCTGCCGTGCATGGCCGTGGGGAATATCGGGAATGGGGGCTGCACAGGAATGCGCAGGCTCAGAGAGAGCAGAGAGCACCCTGCCCACCATAAAGCGGACGGCGCTGCCGTGGGTTGACGCCTAGGCGACGCCTTCTAGGGGATTGCCCGCAATGGCGGCACACTGGCGCAGTTCTACATTTGAAATGTCATTTCTTAATAAGAAAAATGACATTGCCGCCATCCGTAGGGACCGCGGCCGGCCACCCGATACGAGAGACAGAGACATGGCATTCACTTTCCGCACGCTCACCCTGGGCGCAATCGCCACCGCTGCCGTCTGCAGCGCAGGCCTGGCGCTGGCCCAAGACCCGGCCCAGTGGCCCACCAAGCCCATCAAGCTGACCGTGCCCTACACCCCGGGTGGATCGACCGACATCGTCAGCCGCACGGTGTTCGATGCCGTCAGCAAGAAGCTGGGCCAGCCCGTGATCGTGGAAAACCGCCCGGGTGCCAACAGCACCATCGGTGTGACGCAGCTGGCCCGCGCCCCTGCGGACGGCTACAGTTTTGTGAGCGTGCTGGCCGCTTACACGGTGAACATGTCGCTGTACAAAAAGCTGCCTTACAAACCCACGGACTTCATCGCAGTGAGCCACATGGCCGATCTGCCGATGTTCCTGTTTGCCGCCAACAAGCTGCCGGTGAAGAGCGCCAAGGAGCTGGCCGAGTATGGCAAGACCCACCCGCTGAACTACGCCTCCAGCGGCACCGGCGCCAGCGCCCACATGATCGGCGCGCGCTTTACCCAGGAAAACGGCCTGAACGCCCAGCATGTGCCCTACAACGGCAGTGCCCCGATTCTGTCCGACCTGATGAGCGGCCAGGTGGATGTGCTGTTTGACCCTGCGCTGGTGCCTATGCCGCATGCCAAGAGCGGCAAGATCAAGGTGCTGGCCGTGGCGTCCAAGCAGCGCTGGCCCGGTGAGCCGAATGTGCCCACGATGGAGGAGTCGGGCTTTCCCGGCTTTGTGATGAATTCCTGGGTGGGCCTGCTGGCCCCCAAGGGCACGCCCCAGCCCATCGTCGACAAGCTGTCCAGGACCATTGCCGATGCCGTGCAGTCGCCCGAGGTGAAGAACAAGCTGGAGCAACTGGGCTTTGGCGCCATCGGCAGCACGCCCGCGCAGTTCCAGGCCCTGATCGACAAGGACACGGCCATGTACAAGAAAGTGATCGAGACCGCCAAGGTCAGCATCGATTGACGCTGGAAGCACAGCACTGAACCGGGGCATCCTCCGGACGGTGCAAGGCCGGAGCGCCGCAACAAAAAAGCCCGCAGACCTGGTGCTGCGGGCTTTTTGTTGGAAGTCACGGAGACGGCGCTGGAGGGCTGTGCCGGCCGCTCTTCCCGCACCAGCGCTGTCTATGCCGCCAGGATGTGGTCGGCCAGCTGCACAAAACCGTCGCCGCGCTCGGCAGTGGTCACATAGCGCGGCAGGTGGTGCAGCTGCGGCACGAAGCGCGCGATATTGGCCACGCCCACGGACAGCGGAACGTTCTGGAACATCAGCTGGTCGTTGGTGGAGTCACCGATGTAGATCCACAGGCCCAGCGTGGCGTCCAGGTCGATGTCAAACAGCTCGCGCACGATCCAGCGCGCACCTTCCAGCTTGTTGTGTGCGCCGAACCAGCCATTGATGTGGATGGAGCTGACGGTGGCGTTCATGCCGGCCGCCTTCATGATCTGCACGCACTGGTCGATCTGCGCCTGTGGCATGTGGGTGAACTCGCTGTGGTCCACGGCGATGTCGCATTCACGGCCCATGGAATCGGTGGCGCGGCTGGCACCGGGTACCGTGGACTCGATCTGGCTCAGCACTTCCTGCATGCGCGCAAAGTTGTGGACCCGGCTGTCTTCGTCCTGCTGGTAGAGCTTGTCCAGCCCGCCATGGCCATTGCGGCGCAGCGCCACGGCGCCGTTCTCGGCCACGATGGCATCCACCGGCCAGGCCGATGCAAATGGCACGCTCCAGCCGACGGGGCGGCCGGTGATGGGCACGACCTTCAGGCCGACTGCCTTGAGGCGGGCGATGGCCGCCACCACATGGGCAGGCACCACGCCCTCGGTGGTCAGGGTGTCGTCGATATCGGTCAGCACGCCCAGCACGTTCGCGGGAACCGGCAGTGCAGACAAGGGTTGCAGAAATTCTTGGCTCACAGTTCTATCCAAATAAGCCAGCCCGCATGTGCCTGGCAGATGCGGGCTGTGTCGCTCACCAGTGGTGATCAGTTCGCGGATCCCAGGGCCAGGCCCGCATGCTCGCGCAAGGGGTGGAAGTGGATCTTGGGGAAGCGCTCCTGCGCCAGGCGCACGTCATACGGGCTGGTGCACAGATAGGCCAGCGTGTCGGCGGCATCGTGCGCCAGGCGCAGGGGGTAAGCGTTTTCAAACTCGCGCAGCTCGGCCGGGGAGTTGGCCGTGATCCAGCGGGCGCCGGTGTACTGGCAGCCTTCCAGGCGCACGTCGCAGTCGTATTCGGTCTTCAGACGGTGCTGCACCACTTCAAACTGCAGCTGACCGACCGCGCCCAGCAGCATGTTGCCGCCCACATCGGGCTTGAACACCTGGATGGCGCCTTCTTCGCCCAGCTGCATCAGACCTTGCTGCAGCTGCTTGGTACGCAGCGGGTTCTTCAGCACCACGGTCATGAACATTTCGGGCGCGAAGAACGGCAGACCGGTGAATTGCAGGCTGGGGCCGTCGGTGATCGAGTCGCCCAGCTGCACGCCACCGTGGATGGTGAAGCCGATGATGTCGCCGGCATACGCTTCATCCACTGCTTCGCGGCGTTGGGACATGAAGGTGACCACGGAGGTGGGGCGCAGTTCCTTGCCGGTGCGTTGCACCTTCATCTTCATGCCGGGGGTGTACTTGCCGGAGGCCACGCGCACGAACGCAATGCGGTCGCGGTGGTTGCTGTCCATATTGGCCTGCACCTTGAACACCACGCCCGAGAAGCCGCTGTCTTCGGGCTTGACCACGCGCTCTTCGCGGGTGCGGTTCACTTCAGTGAAGGCAATGCGCTGGCCCGGGGGGGGCGACATGTCGACCACGGCGTCCAGCACTTCCATCACACCGAAGTTGTTCACGCCGGAGCCGAAGAACACAGGGGTCAGCTTGCCTGCCAGGAAGGCTTCATGGTCCCATTCGGCCGAGGCGCCCACGGCCAGTTCCATGGATTCCAGGGCATCGTCGAAAGCCTTGCCGAAGCGCGCGCGCAGCTTGTCGCCATCGCTCAGCGGAATGACTTCGAAGTCCTTGGGCCCCCGGTCGCTGCCGGGCGTGAACACCGTCATGCTCTGCGTGCGCAGATTGATGATGCCGCCAAAGGACTTGCCCTGGCCCACGGGCCAGGTGATGGGGCAGCAGGGCATGCCCAGTTCGCGCTCGACTTCGTCCATGATGTCCAGCGGATCGCGCACTTCCCGGTCAAACTTGTTGACGAAGGTGATGATGGGCGTGTGGCGCTGTCGGCAGACTTCGATCAGGCGGCG
This sequence comes from Comamonas sp. UBA7528, assembly GCF_002479375.1. Lineage (NCBI taxonomy): Bacteria > Pseudomonadati > Pseudomonadota > Betaproteobacteria > Burkholderiales > Comamonadaceae > Comamonas > Comamonas sp. UBA7528. The sequence goes on along the minus strand of NZ_DLMU01000005.1, from coordinate 433,934 downwards.
GGTCTGCGATTCCACGCCGTTGGCCGCATCGATCACCATCAGTGCCGAGTCCACGGCGGTCAGCACCCGGTAGGTGTCTTCCGAGAAGTCCTTGTGGCCGGGGGTGTCGAGCAGGTTGATCACATGGTCGCGGTAGCTCATCTGCATCACCGACGATGCCACCGAGATGCCGCGCTGCTTTTCGATCTCCATCCAGTCGGAGGTGGCGTGGCGCGACGCCTTGCGCCCCTTGACGGCACCGGCAATCTGGATCGCACCCGAGAACAGCAGCAGCTTTTCGGTCAGCGTGGTCTTGCCCGCGTCCGGGTGGGAGATGATGGCGAACGTACGACGGCGCCGGGTTTCTGAGGCGTATGACACGGTATTGAGTGCGCGTGAAGGCAGGGCGGGCCGGCCAGGATAGAAGGGCGGCCATGGGTCTGCCAGCACGGCAGAGGGCCTGAAGCCCGCCATTTTAACTTTGGCCGCAAAGCGCTGCAGGCATGGGGGCAGGCCCTGCCGTGCAGAGAAGATGCGCCTGGGCGGCACTTATCCTCCATACTGCAGGCCCGATTGCCCTTGCTGGAGATTTCCATGGCCCTGGCCGCGACTGTCGTGACTGCCTTGATTGCGCTGCTGCACCTGTACATCCTGGTGCTGGAGATGTTTCTGTGGGACAAGCCTGCGGGCCGGCGCGCATTCGGCATGTCGCTCGAGCAGGCCCAGGCGACCAAGACGCTGGCCGCCAACCAGGGGCTGTACAACGGCTTTCTGGCCGCAGGGCTGCTGTGGGGTCTGTGGTGGGGCGGCGCCGAAGGCCTGGCGGTGCAGCGTTTCTTTCTGGGCTGTGTGCTGGTGGCAGGCCTGTATGGTGCTGCCACTGCCAACCGCAAGATCCTGTGGATACAGGCAGTCCCCGCCGCGCTGGCCTTGCTGCTGGGCGGGGGGCGCTGACCCGGCTGCGAAGACGACCGCTGCCTGGCGGTCTTGATGCCATCTTGATACCGCAGATGGCAATCTCTACCCGTTCTTGACGGGGACATTTCTACATTTTCTCCATCGCAACCAGGCTGATTGAACAGCTTGCGGGAGGAAATGAAATGACCATGCACTGGATTGAAGCCCTGGCCGCCGCGGTGGCGTTGGGGCTGTTTGCCTATTTGGGCTATGCGCTGCTGCGCCCCGAGAAATTCTGAGGGGCTGCCATGCACGTGCTGCAAGACCTGATTTTTGTGAGCCTGACGGTGGTCTGCTTTGTCGGACTGCTGGGGGCAGTGCGCGCTTTGGCGCGCCTCTGAAAGGGGGACACCATGTGGTTACCCTGGATGGAATTTGCTGCCGTGCTGACGGTGGCGACCTTGCTGACCATACCCATGGGCAAGTGGCTGGCACGCTGCTTTACCAGTGAACACCATGGGTGGCTGGAGCGGCTGAGCTACCGCGCCATGGGCGTGAATCCGCAGGAGCGCATGGGCTGGCAGCGCTATGGCGCAGCCCTGGTGCTGAGCAATGCCGTGATGATGCTGCTGGGCTATCTGCTGCTGCGGCTGCAGGCGGGCCTGCCGTTGAACCCGCTGGCGATCGCGGCGCAGTCCCCGGATCTGGCCTTCAACACCGCCGCCTCCTTTATCACCAACACCAACTGGCAGGCGTACGCGGGCGAGAACAGCCTGAGCAATGCCACGCAGATGGTGGTCATCACCTTTCTGATGTTCGCCGGAGCGACCACGGGGGTGGCGGCCGGCGCGGGCTTTGTGCGCGGTCTGGCACGTTCGAGTGCCCAGGACATCGGCAACTTCTGGGTGGACTTCGTGCGCGTGTTCTGGCGCGTGCTGCTACCGCTGTCCTTCCTGCTGGCGCTGGTCTATGTGTGGCAGGGCATTCCGCAGACCCTGCACACCGAAGCCGTGGCGACCACGCTGGAAGGCGCCAGACAGCAGCTGCTGGTGGGGCCGGTGGCCAGCCTGGAAAGCATCAAGCACCTGGGCACGAATGGCGGCGGCTTCTTCAGCATGAATGCCGCCCACCCGTTCGAGAACCCGACGCCGCTGACCAATCTGCTGCACATTCTGGCGATGCTGCTGATCCCGGCAGGCATGACCTATGCCTTTGGCGCCATGCTGCTGCGCCGCAAGCAGGGCTGGGTGCTGTTTGCGGCCTGCATGGTGATGTTCATCGGCTTTCTGAGCCTGGTGTTCGTGGCCGAGCAACAGGGCAGCCAGCTGCTGGCACGTGCAGGTGCCGATCAGCAGTGGAGCCCGACCCAGTCCGGCGGCAACATGGAAGGCAAGGAGCTGCGTTTCGGCATTGCCGACACGGCCCTGTTTGTCACCGTCACCACGGCCGCCACCACGGGGTCGGTCAACGCCATGCACGACTCGCTGACCCCGCTGGGCAGCATCACGCCGCTGGCGCAGATGATGCTCAACTGTGTGTTCGGCGGAGACGGTGTAGGCCTGATCAATCTGATCCAGTACGCCATTCTCACGGTGTTTCTGGCCGGCATGATGATTGGGCGGACCCCCGAATTCCTGGGCAAGAAGATCGAGGTGCGTGAGATCAAGCTGGTCATGCTCGCGGTGCTTGTGCCCCCGGCCTGCATTCTGGGTTTCACGGCGCTGGCCGTGCTCTGGCCCGATGCGGCTGCCAGCCTCAACAACCGCGGCCCGCATGGCTTCTCGGAGATTCTCTACGCCTATGCCTCGGGCACGGCCAACAACGGCTCGGCCTTTGCCGGACTGAATGCCAACACGCCGTTCTTCAACACCACCATCGGGCTGGCCATGCTGGCGGGGCGCTTTCTGACGCTGCTGCCCATGCTGGCCGTCGCCGGCAGCCTGGCCGCCAAGGCCACCGTACCCGCCGGCCCCGGCACGTTCCCGACGGCCACGCCGCTGTTCATGGGACTGCTGGTGTTTGTCGTGCTGGTGGTGGGCGGGCTCACCTTTCTGCCGGCGCTGGCGCTGGGCCCGGTGATCGAGCATCTGCAGATGCTGGTCGGCCAGTTGTACGCATAACGCAAATCTTGCCAACGGTCTGCCGCCCTGTGTGGCGGCAGACCCCGGAGCAAACCATGAAAACATTGAATCAAACGCTTTCCGCTGCCCTGGTCCCCCACCACGCCGCAGCACAGCCGCAGGCGCCATCCGCTTCCTGGCCCCGTTTACTGGGTAGCAGCGTCCGCGCTGCCGTGCTGGTGATGGTGGTCTCGGGCATTGCCTACCCCTTGCTGACCACGGGGGTGGCGCAGGCGCTGTTCCCCCAGGCGGCCAATGGCAGCCTGGTGGAGCGCCAGGGACAGATCGTGGGCTCCGCCCTGATTGGCCAGCAGTTCAGCGGGCCGCAGTACTTCCATGGCCGCCCCAGTGCCACGACCGCGCCCGACCCGCAGCAGGCAGGCGCCAGCATGGCGGTTCCCTATAACGCGGGCCTGTCGGGGGCCAGCAACCAGGGGGCCACGCACCAGGATCTGTCAGCGGCCGTGGCGCAGCGCGTGGCGCAGTACCGCGCCGACAACGGCCTTGCGGCCGATGCTGCGGTGCCGGTGGATGCGGTCACTGCCTCGGCCTCGGGGCTGGATCCACATATCTCGCTGGCCAATGCCTTGCTGCAGCTGCAGCGGGTGGCGCAGGCACGCCAGTTGCCTCCGGAACGGGTGCAGGGCCTGATGGAACAGGCCACCGCGCCGCGCAGCCTGGGTGTGCTGGGCGAGCCGCGGGTGCATGTGCTGCAGCTCAATCTGGCGCTGGATGCCTTGCAGCCCCGCCATCAACCGGGGAAGGAGTAAGCCATGCGTGCTCAGAAAATGGGGGCAGGCCACAGCCTGCTGGATGCCCAGCTGGTGAAGTCGGCGCTGTGGGATGCGGTGCGCAAGCTCTCGCCCCGGACGCAGTGGGCCAACCCGGTGATGTTTGTGGTGTACCTGGGGGCGGTGCTGACCAGTCTGCTGTGGGGACAGAGCCTGCTGGCACCGGATGGCCAGAGCGATGGATTTGTGCTGGCGATTGCGCTGTGGCTGTGGTTCACCGTGCTGTTTGCCAACTTCGCCGAGGCCTTGGCCGAGGGCCGCAGCCGCGCCCAGGCGGCCAGCCTGCGTGGCATGAAGCGGGACACCGTGGCCAAGGTGCTGCAGCAACCGCAGGTGGGCAGTGCATGGATTCCGATACGGGCCAGCGAGCTGCGCAAGGGGGTGGTGATCTATGTGGAGGCGGGTGACACGATCGCCCTCGATGGCACGGTGATCGATGGCGTGGCGTCGGTGGACGAAAGCGCCATCACCGGCGAGTCGGCCCCCGTGATCCGCGAGGCCGGCGGCGACTTCTCGTCCGTGACCGGCGGCACGCGGGTGCTGTCGGACTGGCTGGTGGTGGAGGTCACGGTCAATCCTGGCGAGTCGTTTCTGGACCGCATGATCTCCATGGTCGAGTCGGCCAAGCGCCAGAAGACGCCGAATGAAATGGCGCTGACGATCCTGCTCGTGGGGCTGACGCTGGTGTTTCTGCTGGTCATTGTCACGTTGTGGCCGTTTTCGGCTTTCGCGGTGGCGCAGGCCGGCACTGGGTCGGTGGTCGGCATGGCGGTGCTGATTGCGCTGCTGGTCTGCCTGATTCCGACCACGATCGGCGGCCTGCTGTCGGCCATTGGCGTGGCGGGCATGAGCCGCATGATGCAGGCCAATGTCATCGCCACCTCGGGCAGGGCGGTGGAGGCGGCTGGCGACGTGGATGTGCTGCTGCTGGACAAGACCGGCACCATCACGTTGGGCAACCGCCAGGCCAGCGAATTCCTGCCCGCCCCGGGCGTGAGCGCCGCGCAGCTGGCCGAAGCGGCCCAGCTGGCCTCGCTGGCCGATGAAACCCCGGAAGGCCGCAGCGTGGTGGCCCTGGCCAGGGAGCGCCATGCCCTGCCGGAGCGCCGCAGTGCGGATTTTCCGGGCGTGTTCGTGCCCTTCACGGCCCAGACGCGCATGAGCGGGGTGGACCTGCAGGGCCCGCAAGGGGAGCGCAGCCTGCGCAAAGGGGCCGCGGATGCCGTGCGCCGGCATGTCGAGGCACTGGGCGGCAGCTTTCCCGCTCCGGTGCAGCTGTCGGTGGACAACGTCTCGCGCAAGGGCAGCACGCCGCTGGTGGTGGTGGATGGCGCCAGGGTGCTGGGCGTGATCGAGCTCAAGGATGTGGTCAAGCCCGGCATGCGCGAGCGCTTTGCCGAGCTGCGCCGCATGGGCATACAGACGGTGATGGTGACCGGTGACAACCCGCTGACGGCTGCCGCGATTGCCGCCGAGGCCGGGGTGGACGATTACCTGGCCGAAGCCCGGCCCGAAGACAAGCTGCAGCTGATCCGCTCGCACCAGGCGGCAGGCCGGCTGGTGGCCATGACCGGGGACGGCACCAATGACGCACCGGCCCTGGCCCAGGCCGATGTGGCCGTGGCCATGAACAGCGGCACCCAGGCGGCGAAAGAGGCCGGGAACATGGTGGACCTGGACAGCAACCCGACCAAGCTGATCGAGGTGGTGGAAACCGGCAAACAGATGCTGATGACGCGGGGGGCGCTGACCACCTTCAGCATTGCCAACGATGTGGCCAAGTACTTCGCCATCATTCCGGCGGCCTTTGTGGGCACCTACCCGCAGCTGGCCTCGCTCAATGTGATGCAGCTGCACAGCGCGGATTCCGCCATCCTGAGCGCGGTGATCTTCAACGCGCTGATCATCATCGCCCTGGTGCCGCTGGCCTTGCGGGGGGTGCAGTACCGCGCCGTGGGCGCCGCCATCCTGCTGCGCCGCAACCTGCTGATCTACGGTCTGGGCGGGCTGGTTGTGCCATTTGTCGGTATCAAGCTCATCGATCTGTTGCTGACCGCGCTGGGGCTGGTATGACACGGAAATCTTCGACAATGACTGTACGATGCCATTGACACCCAGCACCAGCTCCGCGCCTGCGCGCCCGGATCCCGATGTCCTCGTGGCCCAGCTGCAGGCCCAGCAGGCCCAGGCCGGGCGGGGCAAGCTGCGCATCTACTTCGGCTCCAACGCCGGAGTGGGCAAGACCTACGCCATGCTGGCGGCCGCGCAGCGTGAGCGGCTGGCCGGACGCCGCGTGCTGGTGGGGCTGGTGGAAACACATGGCCGCGCCGAGACCGAGCAGCAGCTGCATGACCTGGAGCTGCTGCCGCGGCGCCCGCTGAATTACCTGGGCAAGCAACTGACCGAGTTCGATCTGGATGCCGCATTGGCACGCCACCCGGATGTGCTGCTGCTGGACGAGTTGGCGCACAGCAATGTTGCTGGCTCGCGCCACCCCAAGCGCTGGCAGGATGTGCAGGAGCTGCTGGAGGCGGGAGTCGAGGTGTGGACCACGCTCAACGTCCAGCACCTGGAGAGTCTGAACGATGTGGTGAGCGGCATCGTCGGCATCCAGGTCCATGAGACCGTGCCCGACCATCTGTTTGACGATGCCGACGAGGTCATCGTGGTCGACATTCCCCCGGAAGAGCTGCTCAAGCGCCTGAAGGCGGGCAAGGTCTACCCGCTGGAGCAGGCCGAGCGGGCCTCGCGCAACTTCTTCCGGCAGGGCAATCTGCTGGCGCTGCGGGAGCTGGCGTTGCGCCGCACGGCCGACCGGGTCGATGAAGACATGCGCGACTACCGGCGCGAACGCGCCATCGGCGATGTCTGGCCTACGCGGGAGCGCCTGCTGGTGGGCGTGGGCGGCCGCGCCGGTGACGATGCCCTGGTGCGCCAGGTGGCACGCCTGGCACGGCGGCTGGAAGCCGACTGGGTGGTGGTCTATGTGGATGCACCGCAGCGCCAGCACCGCCCCCGGGCGGCGCAGGAGGCCGTGCTCAAGACCCTGGCGCTGGCCGCGCGCCTGGGGGCGGAAACGGCCACCATTCCGGGAGCCCAGGTGGCGCAGGCCTTGGTGGACTTCGCACGCGAACGCAACGCCAGCCATCTGGTGCTGGCCAGGGTGGACCAGCCTTGGAACCGCTGGCTGCCTTGGCGTCCGGCCAGCCTGTCGGAGCAGATCGCCTTGCTGGACCCCGGTCTGGATGTGCTGCTGCTGTCCGTCAAAAAGGTCAAGCCTGACAGCAGCGTGCGCTTTCCCGTGGTGCGCGAGCAGGCGATTCCCTGGAAGGGCTATGGAGGCGTGACACTGGCCTGCCTGGCCGCGACCGCGCTGGCCGAGCTGCTGCTGCAGGTGTTCGACCCGGCCAATGTGGTCATGCTGTTCCTGCTGGTGGTGGTGCTGTCGGCCGTGCGCTGGGGGCGCGGCCCCGGGGCCTGGGCGGCCCTGCTGTCGGTACTGCTGTTCGACTTCTACTTTGTGCCGCCGCGCAATTCTTTCAGCGTCAACGACACACAGTACCTGTTCACCTTCTGCCTGATGCTGGGGGTGGCCCTGGTCTGCGGCCAGCTGACGGCGCGATTGCGCCATGAGGCGCGTGTGGCTGCCGAGCGCGAGCGGCGTGCCGGCGCACTGGCCAGGCTGGCGCGGGATCTGTCGGGTGCACTGACGCAGCAGCAGGTCACGCAGATTGCGCTGACCACGATTTCCGGCGTCTTTGGGGCACAGACTGGCTTGCTGCTGCCCGATGCCGATGAGCAGTTGCAGCTGGCGCAGGGCAGCGCAGGCGCGATCGACGCCAGCGTGGGGCGCTGGAGCATGGAGCATGGCCAGATGGCGGGTCAGGGAACGGACACCCTGGCCGCCGCACCCGCACTGTATGTGCCGCTGATGGCGCCCGTGCGCTCCCGCGGCGTGCTGGTGCTGCAGCTGAGCGCTCCGCAGAAGTTGCGGGTGCCCGAAGAGCGCCGTCTGCTCGATGCCTGTGCCAGTCAGATTGCACTGGCGCTGGAGCGGGTGCATTTTGTGGACGTGGCGCAGCAGACCCAGATCGCCATGGAAGGCGAGCGCATGCGCAACACCTTGCTCTCCGCCGTGTCGCACGACCTGCGCACACCGCTGACCGGCATTCTGGGGGCGGCCCAGGCCGCACTGCCCCATGCGCCGCAGGGCCCGGTGCACAGCATGCTGGTGCAGATCCGCAACCAGGCACAGGCCCTGCAGCAGCTGGTGGACAACCTGCTGGCCATGGCGCGCCTGCAGCAAGGTGGCGTGCACCTGAAGCGCGAGTGGCTACCGGTGGATGAACTGGTGGGCAGCGCCCTGGCGCAGATGCGCGAGCGCCTGGCTGGGCATGTGCTGCACACGGCGCTGCCGACCGGTCTGCCCTTGCTGGAGCTCGACGCCGTGCTGATGGAGCGCGTGCTGGTCAATCTGCTGGACAACGCCATCAAATACACCCCCGCAGGTACGGCGATCACCGTGGCGGCGGGTGTGGAGGGCGGAGACTGTGTGCTCAGCGTGCAGGACGCAGGCCCGGGCCTGCCCGCCCACCTGTCGGCGCAGCAACTGTTCGAGCCCTTTACCCGCGGGCAGTCGGAGAGCGCTGTGTTTGGCATGGGGCTGGGGCTGGCTCTGGCGTTGCGCATTGTGCAAGCCCATGGCGGCCGTCTGGAGGTGGAAGCGGCGGAGCCCGGGCCGGGAGCGGTCTTCCGCGTGCGCCTGCCTGTGCCCGAGCAGCCATCCATGGACGATTGAGCCGACAATCCCGTGCACCACCCGCAAACCCGAACATGACGACCGTCGCTCCCCGCATTCTGCTGATCGAAGACGATGCCAGCATCCGCCGCTTTGTGCGTCTGGCGCTGGAGGACGAAGGCTGGCAGGTCTTCGAAGCCGAGACCGCCAAGCGCGGCCTGATCGAGGCTGCCAGCCGCCAGCCCGATGCCGTGGTGCTGGACCTGGGGCTGCCCGATGCCGATGGCAAGACCGTGATTGCCGAGCTGCGCGGCTGGAGTCTGTTGCCGATTCTGGTGCTGTCTGCCCGCGAGCGGGAAGAGGAGAAGGTGGCGGCACTGGATGCCGGTGCGGATGACTACCTGACCAAGCCTTTTGGCGTGCCCGAGCTGCTGGCACGCCTGCGTGCGATGCTGCGGCGCCGCCAGCAGGCGTCGGCCACCGACAAGCCCGGCACCAGTGCACGCTTTGGCAGCGTGACCGTGGACCTGGCAGCGCACGATGTGGTGCGCGACGGGGTGCCGGTGCACCTGACCCCCATCGAGTTCCGCCTGCTGGCGGCCCTGGTTGCCGGCCATGGCAAGGTGCTGACGCACCGGCAGTTGCTGCTGCAGGTCTGGGGAGCGGAATACCTGGACCGGCCCCACTATCTGCGCGTGCACATGGCCAATCTGCGGCAGAAGCTGGAGCAGGACCCTGCGCAGCCCGCTCACCTGGTGACCGAGCTGCAAGTCGGGTATCGGCTGGTCGGTCTGGCGGCTTGACCGGTCAGTGCCCGTATAATCCCAGCTCATCCGAGGAGCGTTGCAGCGTTCCCCAGTCCCGCCACCCGCGGGGCGTCAGCGGGGCGTGAGGCTCGGATTTCATCCCGCAACGACGCTCACCCACGCTTTCTGTGCGGTGAGACGGTATTTCCCCTTCTGCTTCAGAACGTGGTTTTTCATTCAATTTTTGGAGAAAACCATGAACGCTGCTGTTCGCTTCAACCCTGCCGATTCGGCCATCACCGACATTTCCCTGGCCGCCTGGGGCCGCAAGGAAATCAAGATTGCCGAAACCGAGATGCCCGGCCTGATGGCGGTGCGCGAGGAATTCGCTGCTGCCCAGCCGCTGAAGGGGGCGCGCATCACCGGTTCGCTGCACATGACAATCCAGACGGCCGTGCTGATCGAGACCTTGACCGCTCTGGGCGCACAGGTGCGCTGGGCGTCGTGCAACATCTTCTCGACCCAGGACCATGCAGCAGCGGCCATCGCTGAAACCGGCGTGCCGGTGTTCGCCATCAAGGGTGAATCGCTGAAGGACTACTGGGATTACACCCACAGCATCTTCGAATTCGGCGCTGCCGGCACCGACAACGAAGGCCCCAACATGATCCTGGACGATGGCGGCGATGCCACCATGCTGATGCACCTGGGCAAGAAGGCCGAGAAGGACCTGTCCGTGCTGGCCAACCCCGGTTCGGAAGAAGAGAAGATCGTCTTCGCCGCCATCAAGGCCAAGCTGGCCGTGGATCCCACCTGGTACAGCCGCAAGTCGGCCCAGATCCTGGGTGTGACCGAAGAAACCACCACCGGCGTGCACCGCCTGAACGAAATGTCGGCCAACGGCAGCCTGCTGTTCCGTGCCATCAACGTGAACGACTCGGTCACCAAGTCCAAGTTCGACAACCTGTACGGCTGCCGCGAGTCGCTGGTGGACGGCATCAAGCGCGCCACCGACGTGATGATCGCCGGCAAGGTGGCCGTGGTGGCCGGCTACGGCGACGTGGGCAAGGGCTGCGCCCAGGCCCTGTCCGCGCTGCGCGCCCAGGTGTGGGTGACCGAGATCGACCCGATCAACGCCCTGCAGGCCTCGATGGAAGGCTACAAGGTCGTGACCATGGAATATGCCGCCGACAAGTGCGACATCTTCGTGACCACCACCGGCAACAAGGACATCATCCGCCACGAGCACATGCTGGCGATGAAGGATGAGGCCATCGTCTGCAACATCGGTCACTTCGACAACGAAATCGACGTCGCGTCGATCGAGAAGTACCAGTGGGAAGAAATCAAGCCCCAGGTCGACCACATCACCTTCCCGGATGGCAAGAAGATCATCCTGCTGGCCAAGGGTCGTCTGGTGAACCTGGGCTGCGCCACCGGCCACCCCAGCTTCGTGATGTCCAACTCCTTTGCCAACCAGACCCTGGCGCAGATCGAGTTGTTCGCACGCCCCGACGCCTACGAAGTCGGCAAGGTCTACGTGCTGCCCAAGGTGCTGGACGAAAAGGTGGCGCGCCTGCACTTGAAGAAGGTGGGTGCCCAGCTGACCGAACTGACCGAAGCCCAGGCCGCCTACATCGGCGTCAAGAAGGAAGGCCCTTACAAGCCTGAAACCTACCGTTATTGATGGGCGGAGGCCGTGGCAGCCGTTGGCTGCCACGGTGCATGACCTGCGGGCTTGACTTCAGCTTGCCATGCGAATGCCGAAATCATGGGTGCAAGGCCCCGTACACAGGAGGCCGATTCATTTTCGGATCGCATACAACAAGGAGAAGCCAGGTCATGAGAGGTGTGTTTCAGCCCGCTGTGGCATTGATGTCGCGTTTGCGACTGGGTCCCAAATTCCTGTTGGCGGGCATTCCGCTGCTGCTGATGCTGGGGCTGGTGGGAGCCATGGCGGCACAGCGCTACCAGGCGCGGGTGCAGGCTCTGGTGGCCAAGCGTGCCGCGGTGGCGCTGATGGCCGATCTGGTGGAGTGGAACCAGGTGCTGATCGAAAGCCGCCGGGTGGCCATCACCGGCCAGGCCGGCGATGCGGCGCTGATGCAGTCCTTCCAGCGCCAGGCGGCGGTGGTGGACAAGACCCTGGCCAAGATCGAAGCCCGCGTCGCGGCGCAACAGCGCTACTACGACATGCGCAAGGAAACCGAAGGCCTTCAGCAAGGCTGGAAGGAGCTGCAGGGCAAGATTGCCGCGCTGCCGGCCGATGCCGAATTCGCACAGAAGGCCTTTGCCGCGCATGCGCCCGAATACGCACGCCTCTACGCCTTCATGCGCGATCTGGGCAACCGCTCCGGTCTGGCGCAGGATCCGGATGCCGATATCTTCTACCTGGGCTACCCGCTGGCCAACCACACGCCGTCGACGGCCGGCATTGCCGTGCGCATTGCCGCCTACGCGCTGCTCAACGTGAGCCGTGGCGTGGTGGATACCAAGGACAAGGTGTTCTACGAAGTGACCGAGGCGCGCCTGAACGACACGTTTTCGGGCGTGGAAACCCAGCTGTCGCAGTCCATGCAGGCCAATGCTGCGGTGCAGCAGGCGCTGGGCGCGCGTTTTGACGCGCTCAAGGCCACCTCCAAGGAACTGCTGGGCTATGTGCGCAAGCATTTCACCTTGGTGGACCAGGTGGCGGTGTCGCAGCAGGAGGTGCAGACCGCGGCCCAGCCGACCATCGATGCGGCCTGGGCACTGGTGTCGCAAAACGGCGTGGTGCTGGATCAGTTGCTGGCCGAGCGCGGCGCAGAGGCGGCCACCCAGCGCAACCTGCTGGTGCTGCTGCTGGCACTGGGCATTGGCGCTTCGGTCTATCTGTATGTGGGCGTATACCTGAGCATGGCGGCCAGCCTGGCACAGGCCTCGCAGGCCGCCAAGTCGATTGCGGCTGGCAATCTGGGCACGGTGCAGGCTCCAGTATCCAAGGACGAATTTGCGCGCCTGCTGGAAGACCTGCGCAGCGCGGACCGGGCACTGGCCCAGGTGATTGCCGGGGTCAAGGAATCTTCGGAATCCATTGCCACGGCGACCAGCGAGATTGCGTCCGGTACACAGTCGCTGAGCAGCCGCACCGAGCTGACCGCCAGCAGCCTGCAGCAGACAGCAGGCTCCATGGCCCAGCTGACGGATGCCCTGTCGCACAGCCGGGGTTCGGCCGATTCGGCGCGCCAGCTGTCGGTGTCGGCCGCTGATGTGGCGCGGCGCGGCGGCACGGTGGTGCAGCAGGTGGTGCAGACCATGGATGCCATCAACCAGAGCAGCCGCAAGATTGCCGACATCATCGGTGTGATCGACGGCATCGCCTTCCAGACCAATATCCTGGCGCTGAATGCCGCCGTGGAAGCCGCCCGTGCGGGTGAGCAGGGCCGGGGCTTTGCCGTGGTGGCCAGCGAGGTGCGTGCCCTGGCCGGACGCAGTGCCGAAGCGGCCAAGCAGATCAAGGACCTGATTGGCAGCAGCGTGGGCAAGGTGGACGAAGGCGCCCGCCTGGTCAGCGAAGCCGGCGCCACGATGCACGAGATCGTGGATTCGGTGGGACGGGTGGACGCGGTGATCGGGGAGATCTCGGTCGCGGCGGGTCAGCAAAGCCAGGGCATTGCGGAAATCAATACCGCCGTGGGCCAGCTGGACGACATGACGCAGCAAAATGCGGCCCTGGTTGAACAAAGTGCGGCGGCCGCCGAAAGCCTGCGTGAGCAGGCCAGGCTGCTGGCCGAAGTGGTGGGCAACTTCCGCATCCATGGCGGTGGGGAGCTGCGCCGCCTGACATAAGGAGAAGGTGTGGTGCATGCGCCCGCCTTCACAGCACAAGTTGATAGCGGCTTGTGTCCATTCATAGAGAGTTGGGGTGTGCTTTGGGGCCGGGATCGGTGGCTGCAAGCACAACCCGCTTGGAAAACAGGCGCAGGCCGCACACAGCGGCCTGCCCGGTGAAGTTGAAGGAGAGCGCGATGCGCGCAGACGTTTTTTTGGTGGAGGCAGGCCATGCCACCACCCGATCGCAGGCCCAGCGCCTGATTGCAGCCGGTGTGCAGTGGCGCACCATGCCGTTGGCGCCGTGGACCGCGGTGGCCAAGAACGGCGACGACATTCCCGCGGGTGCGCAGGTGCAGCTGCTGGACGCGTCCGAGGCCAAGTACATCTCGCGCGGCGGCCTCAAGCTCGAGGGCGCGCTGGCGGCGGCGGACCTGCAGGTGAGTGGCCTGCGCTGCCTGGATGTGGGGCAGAGCACCGGCGGCTTCACCGACTGCCTGCTGCAGGCAGGCGCGGCCCAGGTGATCGGTGTGGATGTGGGCCACGACCAGTTGCATGAGCGCCTGAAGAGCGATCCGCGCGTGGTGGGCGTGGAAGGACTGAACGCCCGCGCCATGACCGCCGAATCGCTGGTGCAGGGCTGCGAAGATGCGCTGTCCGAAGTCATCGAAGAGCAGGAGGATAACGACACCCAGCCCCAGGCCCCCTATGCCTGGATGCGCAATGGTGGCATGGTCGATGAGGACTATGACGACAGCGAAGACGCCAAGGAGCAGGACATCGAGTCCTTCAAGGCCGAGCGCGCCGCCAAGGACAAGGCCCGCGCAGACGGTACGGCGCCAGTGGAGCGCCGCCGCAGGCCGGGAACCGAGGACATCGACACCACACCGGTGTTCGACTTCGTCACCGGTGATGTGTCCTTTATCTCGCTGACTCTGATCCTGCCGCAGCTGGTGCCGCTGATGGGCCAGGGCGCGCCGCTGCTGATGCTGGTCAAGCCCCAGTTCGAATTGCAACCCGGCCAGATCGGCAAGGGCGGCATCGTGCGCGACCCGGCGCTGTATGCCGAGGTGGAGCAGCGTATCCGAGCCTGCTGCAAGGAAGTGGGCCTGAAGGTGGTGGGCTGGTACGACAGCGCCATCGAAGGCGGCGACGGCAACCGTGAATTTTTTGTGCACGCCACCAAAGCGTGAGGAAGACCCCGATGGCGCAGAACGATTCGACCGCATTCCCGGTCAGCTTTGAATTCTTTCCCACCAAGACCGCCGAAGGCGCAGCCAAGCATGTGAACGTGCGCCAGGAGCTGTACGCCCGCAAGCCGGAATTCTGCTCGGTGACCTATGGCGCCGGCGGCTCCACGCAGGAAGGCACGTTCCGCATGGTGCAGGCCATCCAGGACGAAGGCGTGGCCGCAGCGTCGCACTTTTCCTGCGTGGGGGCCACCCATGCCAAGGTGCGCGAGGAACTGGCCCAGCTCCAGGCCATGGGTGTCAAGCGCATCGTGGCGCTGCGCGGCGACCTGCCCAGCGGCTACGGTCTGGGCGGCGAATTCCAGTACGCCAGCGACCTGGTGGCATTCATCCGCAAGGAGTTCGGCGACTGGTTCCACATCGAGGTGGCGGCCTACCCCGAGACCCATCCGCAGGCCAAAAGTCCGGATGTCGACCTGCAGGCTTTTGCGACAAAAGTGAAGGCGGGAGCCGATTCGGCTATCACACAATACTTCTTCAACGCCGACGCCTACTACCGCTTTGTGGAGGGAATTCAAGCACTTGGCATCCAGATTCCGGTCGTCCCGGGTATCATGCCGATCACTAACTCTTCTCAACTCATGCGCTTTTCCGATGCGACTGGCGCTGAGATTCCCCGCTGGATCCGCCTGCGACTGCAGGCTTTCGGGGACGACGTGGCTTCCATCCGTGCCTTCGGGCTGGACGTGGTCACGCACCTGTGCGAGCAGCTGCGCAGCCAAGGCGCGCCGGGCCTGCACTTCTACACCATGAACCAGAGCACAGCGACCTTGGAGCTGTGCCGTCGCCTCGGGCTCTAAGGGCTGCGGTTTGTTCCGCTGATCCCGCCTGCGGTGGTGGCACCACCGTCTGTGCGTGACAGAGGACATTGCATGCCATCCATCTGCCAATCTGCGGGAATCGTCTCCCGGGCGGCACGCCATCGCTGGGCTGCGGCCTGGACGGTGACGTTATTCATCAGCGGCTGCGCGCCGCTGTCCCCCACGCCGGAAGGCGCTGCCACCGCCACGCCCACCCAGGCGGGTGCCGGCACGGCCGCGCCCATCCCTGAGGGCCCCAACGCCCGCCCCAGCCGTTGGGGTTGGTGGAGCCACGACCGCAAGGGGGCCGACGCACTGGCCAAGGCTGCTCCCAAGCCGCCCAAGCTCAGCGACAAGCCCGATCCGGCGGCGCAAGCCGCGCCGGATGCCCGGGACAGCGACCAAAAGGGGCTGGCCTCCTGGTATGGCCCCGGTTTTCACGGCAAGCTGACCGCCAATGGCGAGCGGTTCAACAGCGGCGAACTGACCGCTGCCCACCGTTCGTTTGCCTTTGGCACGCGGGTGTGCGTGCGCAGCTCGGTTACCGGCAAGACGGTGGTGGTGCGCATCAACGACCGGGGGCCTTTTGCCAAGAACCGGGTGATCGACCTGAGCCAGGGCGCGGCCGAGCAGCTGGGCATGATGGGCCTGGGGATCAAGCCGGTGGAGTTGTGGGCCCTGGCCGACGACGAAGCCCAATGCCCGGGCGAGGACGATGATCTGGACGGCCAGCTCGAAGCGCGCCTGTCCGACCTGAGCCCCGAAGCCCGCCGCGCGGTGGAGGCTCATCGTCAGGCCCATGGCGAACCCGCCAGCACGGTGGCCAAGCAGGTCAGCAAAAAGAAGAAGTGAGCGCCTGGGGGGCATGTGAAAAAGGGTTCAAGGCGAAACGTCCTTGAACCCTTTTTTGCATTGTGAGGAGGCCGCGCTGCGTGGCGCAGCGGTGGGCCGCAGCCCCTGGCTTTACTGGCCGGATTCCAGCGTGAACGCGGCGTGCTTGTCCTGGCCGAGCAGCTTGACCATCTGCGGCAGGGCGGTCTTGAGCTTGTCCTTGACGGTGTAGGGCGGGTTGATCAGGAACATGCCGCTGGCCGGCAGGCCGGGGCGCTTGCTGGGCTCGTCCTCGGTGGCCGACAGGGCGGCCGACTGCATCTTGCTGGATTTGACCGTCAGCGTGGCGTGCAGCCAGCCCTTGCCGGCCTTGGTGGCCAGGGTCTTGAGGCGGCGCGGCAGATCGTGTGCGTCCTGGCGGGCGATGATGGGGTACCACACGGCATAGGTGCCGGTGGCAAAGCGCGCCAGCGCGTCCTGCACCATGTCGGCCACGCGCAGGTAGTCGGTCTTGATCTCATAGCTGGGGTCGCACAGCACCAGGCCGCGGCGCGACGGTGGGGGCAGCAGTTTCTTGACACCGGTGAAGCCGTCTTCCTGCGCAATCAGAATGCGCTTGCCCGGGTCCAGCTGGGCGATGTTGCCGGCCAGCGTGCGCGAATCGGTGGGGTGCAGCTCGAACAGGTGCATCTTGTCCTGCGGGCGCAGCAGGCTGTGACTGATGAACGGCGAGCCGGGGTAGACGCGCAGCTTGTTGCCCTGGTTGAAGCTGGCCAGCACCTGCAGATAGTCCTGCAGCGCGGGCGCCAGTTGGTCAAACGGAGTGTCCAGCAGGCGTTGCACGCCTTCGGTCGCCTCGCCGCTGGTGTTGGCATAGTCACCGTCCAGACGGTACAGGCCGGCGCCGGCATGAGTGTCGATCACGCTCAGCGCGGTGTCCTTCTGCGTCAGGTGTTGCAAGGTGGCGATCAGCACGGTGTGCTTGAGCACATCGGCGTGGTTGCCGGCATGGAAGGCGTGGCGGTAGCTGAACATGGCAGTCGAAGGCGGTGGCCGCAGGGCGGCAGATGGTGTGAGGGTAGGGCGAGCGGGCCTTCCCCGGTGTGGTGTGGCCGCCACCGTGGCACAAAAACGGGTGCTCTGGTAGGGGCGTTCCCCCCTATTGGACGCTATTTCGTATAATGGCGGGCTTCGCAGCGATTTTATGGGTCCCGCGGCGAAGGTTGAAACTCCGGTTTGAACATCCCCGCCTAAGAGGCTTCCTTTAAAAGACTTGTCTTTTTCAAGAAGAAGCACCGACCGCGGAAAAGGGCCCGCCAAACCCTCTTGAAAGAGAAAACTCATGTCTACATTCAGCGCAAAGCCCGCTGAGGTGCAACACGAGTGGTTTGTGATTGACGCCACCGATAAGGTGCTCGGACGTGTCGCCAGCGAAGTGGCACTCCGTCTGCGCGGCAAGCACAAGGCCATTTACACACCTCACGTTGACACCGGTGACTTCATCGTCATCATCAACGCCTCCAAGCTCAAGGTCACTGGCACCAAGAACCTGGACAAGGTGTACTACCGTCACTCCGGTTTCCCCGGCGGCATCACTGCCACCAACTTCCGCGATCTGCAAGCCAAGTTCCCTGGCCGCGCTCTGGAAAAGGCCGTCAAGGGCATGCTGCCCAAGGGTCCCCTGGGCTACGCCATGATCAAGAAGCTGAAGGTCTACGGCGGTGCTGAGCATCCTCATACCGCACAGCAGCCTAAGGCTCTGGAAATCTAAGGAGACTTGAATGATTGGTGATTGGAACAATGGTACCGGCCGTCGCAAGTCCAGCGTCGCCCGTGTATTCCTGAAGAAGGGCTCCGGCAAGATCACTGTGAATGGCAAAGACATTCAGCAGTACTTCGGCCGCGAAACCTCCATCATGATCGCAAAGCAGCCTCTGGTGCTGACTGGCAATGTCGAAGCTTTCGACATCCAGATCAACGTCCACGGCGGCGGTGAATCCGGCCAGGCTGGCGCTGCCCGCCACGGTATCACCCGCGCTCTGATCGATTACGACGCTTCCCTGAAGCCCGCACTGAGCCAAGCCGGCTACGTGACCCGTGACGCTCGTGAAGTCGAACGTAAGAAGGTCGGTCTGCGTTCTGCACGCCGCGCCAAGCAGTTCTCGAAGCGTTAATCCGCTTCTGCTGCAGGGTGGTCCTCCTCCGGGAAGGCCATCCGCCAAAAAAGCCGCCAGGCCTTCGGGTTCGGCGGCTTTTTTGTGGGCGTTCCCGCTCCGGCATGCTCCGGTGCGGCCGCACCTCCCCGGTCCGGGCGAAGCCCCTGGCGTCCTCCGGGGCAAAGCCCCCACTTGCACTGTCGTCAAAGCTGGAAGCGACGGCAATTCCCGAGCCCGTTGCTGTACCATTCGGGCCAATTCAGAACCATCGGAGTATCCCCATGAGCGCCGTTGCCGAAAACACCATCACCGACATGCCAGCCCCCATCCTTTTCACCGACAGCGCGGCTGCCAAGGTGGCGGATCTGATCGCCGAAGAAGGCAATCCCGACCTGAAGCTGCGCGTCTTTGTGCAAGGCGGCGGCTGCTCGGGTTTCCAGTACGGTTTCACCTTCGATGAGATCACCAACGACGACGACACCACCATGACCAAGAATGGCGTGTCGCTGCTGATCGACGCCATGAGCTACCAGTACCTGGTCGGCGCCGAGATCGATTACAAGGAAGACCTGCAAGGCGCCCAGTTCGTGATCAAGAACCCCAATGCCAGCACCACCTGCGGCTGCGGTTCCAGCTTCTCGGTGTAAGCGCCTTCTGCCTATGCAACGGGATGCCGCCGACACTGCGCCATCCCCCTCGATCAAGCCGCTGCACGCCAGCGGCTTTTTTGCGTCCGTTGCACGCATTGCCGTGCCAGTTTTGCTTCCCTGTTTCTCATGAGTGAATCCCTCGCCCCCCACCGTGAACGCCTGCTGTGGCTGGTGGCCATCGCCTTTTTTCTGCAATCGCTGGATGCCACCATTTTGAACACGGCGCTGCCGGCGATGGCGCAGTCGCTGGGCCAGAGCCCGCTGAAGATGCAGTCGGTGATCGTGGCCTATTCGCTGACTACGGCCATGCTGATCCCGGCCTCTGGCTGGGTGGCGGACCGCTTTGGCACGCAGCGGGTCTATGCGGCGGCGATCGCGCTGTTTGTGCTGGGCTCGGTGCTGTGCGCGCTCTCGCCCAACCTGGGCTTTCTGGTGGCCGCGCGTGTGGTGCAAGGGGTCGGGGGCGCCCTGATGATGCCGGTGGGCCGGCTGGCGGTGCTGCGCAGCCACCCCAAGGGTGAATTCATCCGTGCCATGAGCTTCATTGCCATCCCGGGTCAGGTGGGCGCGCTGCTGGGCCCCACGCTGGGCGGTGCACTGGTGGAAGTGGCCAGCTGGCACTGGATCTTCTGGATCAATGTGCCGGTGGGGCTGTTCGGCATGTGGGCCACACGCCGCTGGATGCCCGTGGGCGCGGAGCAGCCGCGCCGCAGGTTCGACGGCTGGGGCTATGCGCTGCTGTCGTTCGGCATGGTGGCGGTGTCCGTGGCGCTGGACGGCCTGTCCGGCATGGGCCTGGGCACGGCCCTGGTGGCCGTGCTGATGGTGTTTGGCCTGGCCAGTCTGGCGGCCTACTGGATGCATGCGCTGCGGGTGCCCGAGCCGCTGTTTCCGCCTGCGCTGTTCAGCGTGCGTTCGCTGCGGGTGGGTCTGCTGGGCAATCTGTTTGCCCGTTTCGGCAGCGGCGCCGCGCCGTTCCTGATTCCGCTGCTGCTGCAGGTGGGGCTGGGCATGTCGCCCTTCCATGCCGGGCTGATGATGCTGGCCACGGTGGTGGGCAGCATGCTGGTCAAGCGCATTGCGGTGCGCACGGTGCAGCGCTACGGCTACCGCCGGGTGCTGCAGGTCAATTCCGTGCTGCTGGGCCTGGTGCTGGCCAGCTTCGGCCTGGTGTCGCCGCAGCAGCCGCTGGGTTTGCTGCTGGCCCAGCTGTTTGTGTTTGGCGGCATCAACTCGATGCAGTTCTCGGCCATGAATTCGGTCACGCTCAAAGACGTGGAAGGCGAGTTCGCCAGCAGCGGCAACAGCCTGCTGTCCATGGTGCAGATGCTGTCCATGGGCATGGGGGTGGCGCTGGCCGGTGCACTGCTGGGCGGGTTTTCCGATGTCTGGAGCGCGCTGGGCGACCAGTCGCTGCGTGCCATCCATGCCACCTTTGTCACCGTGGGGCTGATGACATTGGCCTCCGCCCTGGTGTTCAGCCAGCTCGATGGCGATGAACGCGTGCGCCCGGCCCCGGACATCGGCGACTGAAAAATATCTGCCGGCCTGCGTGCGGGAGTCTGACAGCCTCCGCCGGAGGCGGGGCGGCAGACAGATTGGTGCTGTGCCGGCAGCAGCGTAGTTGAAAAGCTTTTTTCAGGCTGGGTAGATGGCGCCCAGCACGCGCGGACCGCAGGCGCCGGTCACCGCCGGCAGATTGCCCGGCAGGCCGCGCAGGCATTGGCGCGCCAGCCAGGCGAAGGCGGCGGCTTCCACTTCCAGCGGCGGCAGGCCGCGTTCGGCGGTGCTGCCCACCTGCACGCCGGGCAGCAGGGCGGCGATGCGCTGCATCAGGTGGGTATTCAGGGCGCCGCCACCGCAGACCAGCAGAGTGCTGCCGTCCCGGCCCCAGCGGCGCACGGCATCGGCGCAGCTGGCGGCGGTCAGCTCGGTCAGCGTGGCCTGGATGTCCGCCGCAGTGGCTGCGGTCGCCCCCGGTGTGGCGGCCAACTGGCCAGCCAGCCAGTCGGCGTGGAACAGGTCGCGGCCCGTGCTTTTGGGCGGCTGCTGCGCAAAGAATGGCTCAGCCAGCAGGCGTTGCAGCAGGGGTTGCTGCACCTGGCCGCTGGCGGCCCAGCGTCCGCCGTCGTCATAGGGCTGCCCGGTGTGGCGCTGGCACCAGCCATCCATCAGTGCATTGCCGGGGCCGCAGTCGAAGCCCTGCACGGCACCGTCCGCACCCAGCACACTCAGGTTGGCAATGCCGCCAATGTTCAGCACCAGCGTGGTCCGGCCGGCCTGGCCGAAGACCCCCTGGTGGAAGGCCGGCACCAGGGGCGCCCCCTGGCCGCCAGCGGCCACATCGCGGCTGCGCAGATCGGCGACCACGGTGATGCCGCTGCGTTCGGCCAGCAAGGCTGGGGCGTTGAGCTGCAGCGTGTAGCCCGTGCCGTCAAACAGCTGCGGGCGGTGGCGCACGGTCTGGCCGTGGGCGCCGATGGCAGCCACCCGGTCAGCCACCACGCCACTGCGCTGCAGCAACTGCTGCACCACCTGGGTGTAGTGGCCGACCAGGGCATTGGCGGCCAGGGCGGCGCGGTGCAGCTCGTCCTGGCCGCCGGGGGTGTTCAAGGCCATTAGCTCGGCGCGCAGGCCGGGCGCGAAACCGCAGCTGGCGTGCTGCAGCACGCGGGTGCCCTGGCTGAAGTCCACCAGCACGCCGTCCACCCCGTCCAGCGAGGTGCCGGACATCAGGCCGATGAAGAGGTCGGAAGCGGGAGCAGCAGCGGTCATTGCGGGCAGAAACGGTCGGTACAACAGCAAAGGCGCAGTATGCCCCGGAAATGACAAAGGCCCCGAAGGGCCTTGGCAAGAGAGAGTGCCGGGCGCTTACTGGGCGCTGGCCTGCTGCACGGTCTGGGCTGAGTCCAGCTGCATGCGCATCTGGCCAGCATACTGCTTGAAGGCGGCTTCGTTCCGGCGGTCGATCGGAGCGTCGGCCGCGTTCTTGGCCATCACCACCAGCGGATCTTCGTGCTTGCCGTTGACACGGAACTCGAAGTGCAGGTGCGGGCCGGTGGCCCAGCCGGTTGAGCCCACGGCGCCAATGGTCTGGCCCTGTTCCACGCTCTGGCCCTTGCGCACATCGATGCGGCTCAGGTGGGCGTAGACGGTGACATGGTCGGCGTTGGCATGCTTGACGAACACCACATTGCCGAAGCCGTTTTGCACACCGGCAAACTCCACCACGCCGTCACCGATGGTGCGGACCTTGGTGCCAGTGGCGGCGGCAAAGTCGGTGCCCAGGTGGGCCTTCCAGGTTTTGTGGATGGGGTGCAGACGCATGGCGAAGCCGCTGGACACACGGGAGAATTCCACTGGAGAGCTCAGGTAGGCCTGACGCAGGCTGCGCCCGTCCAGGTCGTAGTAGCTGCCGCGGCTGGCGCCTTCGGGCTGGTACCACATGGCCTGGTGGGTCTTGCCGTTGTTGTGGAATTCCACGCTCAGCAGGCGGCCGGCGCGCAGGGGCTCGCCGTCGGCTTCCAGGCTTTCGTAGACCACGGAGAAACGGTCACCCTTGCGCAGCGAACGGCGGAAGTCGATGCTGCCGGACAGCACGTCGGCCATCTGCACGGCCACGCTGTCAGGAATGAAGGCGGCGTCGGTGGCGGCAAACAGCGAGCTGCGGATGGTGCCGCCCGCCAGGCGTGAGCCCACGGTCAGCTCGGCCGTCTCGATGGAGGCGGTGAATTTACCGTTGGCGCCGCGTTCCACGACCAGGCGCTGGAACTCATCGCTGTCGTCGTTGGTGGTCCAGCGGGCGGTGAGTTTTTGCAGCTGGTGGTCGTTGGTGGCTTCGGCAGACACCAGTCGGCCGGCGCGGCCCAGCAGGTTCTGGCGCACGTTGTTGTCTGCACGCAGGAAGGCGGAAGCCGAGGGGTCGGCAATGCCCAGGCGTTGCAGCAGCGCTTCTGCCGTATCCGTACCGCGCGTGTAGTCGCTGCGGTACAGGGTGAAGCTGTTCAGGTCGGCCAGATCGGCCAGCGACGTATCTTCCACGAGGGAAGGCACAGTCTGTGTGATGGTGCGCACCGGCATATCGGCCACGTCGGGTCCGAGCGATGCCACCGCAAACGCAGCTCCGCCGCCGGAGAGCAGCAGGGCGGCCACTCCGCTTGTGACGCGTTTGGGGTGCTTTTGCACCAGAAGGGCCAGCCGTGCTAGCAAAGCACTGCCGGCAGATATCAAGCTGTCTTTCAAAACGATGTCCTAGGGTCTGGCACACCGCCGACTTCCTGCGCGAGATAGCGTAGGAATGGGGCGTGCAAGGTGTCGGATAGCAGCCATACGGCGGAGTAGATACAGGATGCCTACTAGAATCCGCCACTGCGACCGAGCCCGGAGTATAACGGGCGACCTCTCCATCGCATCCAAGAAAACCCTTATGAATCAAGATAGTGTTAAGACGTACCCGTTGACGGAAGGTGTAGGACAAGCGCTGGAAGTGACGTTGCGCGGAGTGGATGAACTGCTGCCCAAGGACGAATGGATCCAGAAACTGGCGAAGTCCGAAGCTACGGGCGTTCCCCTGCGCATCAAGCTGGGTCTGGACCCCACGGCCCCCGACATCCACCTGGGCCACACCGTGGTCCTGAACAAGATGCGCCAGCTGCAGGATCTGGGCCACCAGGTGATTTTCCTGATCGGCGACTTCACCACGCTGATCGGTGACCCGTCGGGCCGCAACAGCACCCGTCCGCCGCTGACGGCCGAGCAGATCAAGACCAACGCCGAAACCTATTACACCCAGGCCGCCAAGGTGCTGGATCCGGCCAGGACCGAGGTCCGCTACAACAGCGAATGGTGCGACCAACTGGGCGCGCGCGGCATGATCCAGCTGTCGGCCAAGTACACCGTGGCCCGCATGATGGAGCGCAACGACTTCCACACGCGTTTCACCGAAGGCAGCTCCATCAGCCTGCACGAGTTTCTCTATCCTTTGTTGCAGGGCTATGACTCGGTGGCGCTCAAGGCCGACCTGGAGCTGGGCGGCACCGATCAGAAGTTCAACCTGATGATGGGGCGTCATCTGCAGGCGGAGTATGGTCAGGAGCAGCAGTGCGTGCTTACCATGCCGCTTCTGGTGGGTCTGGACGGCGTGCACAAGATGTCCAAGTCCAAGAACAACTACATCGGCATCACCGAAGACGCCAACACCATGTTTGCCAAGGTGCTGTCGATTTCGGACGACCTGATGTGGGACTGGTACACGCTGCTGTCCTTCCAGAGCCTGGAACACATCGCCCGGCTGAAGGCGGACATTGCCGCCGGCGGCAACCCCAAGCATGCCAAGGTGGCGCTGGCCAAGGAAATCACCACGCGCTTCCACAGTGCGGCGGCGGCCGATGCGGCCGAGCAGGATTTCGCCAACCGCTCCAAGGGCGGCATTCCCGACGATATCCCGGAAGTCAGCCTGTCCGGCGCCCCGCTGGGCATCGGTGCCTTGCTCAAGCAGGCCAATCTGGCCCCTTCGACCAGCGAGGCCAACCGCCTGATCGACGGCGGCGGCGTGCGCATCGATGGCACGGTCATCAGCGACCGCGGTCTGAAGCTGGACGCCGGCAGCTTTGTGCTGCAGGTGGGCAAGCGCAAGTTCGCCCGCGTGACGCTGGACTGAGCGGGTCTGCCAGGCCGAGAGAGCCTGAAAACCAAAGCAGCCTGTGCACAGGCGCCCTGCATGTCGGATGGTGTCCCGTCCTTTATGCCGGGTGCTGGTGCACAGGCTGCGTTGTTTCTGGTGGGAGTGACCAGGTCAGGGTCCATGCCCCGCCGCGGCCCTGCCGGGTGGGCCTGAACGGGGCTACACCTGCAACTCCGCCGCAGGGACGGGGCGTTCCACGGCGCTGTCCTGCACCTGGTTGCGGCCGGCGGCCTTGCCGCGGTAGAGCGCTTCGTCGGCCCGGTGCACGGCGGCCTGCAGCGGCTCCCCCGGAGCCAGATGGGTCAGGCCGACGGTGACGGTGATGAACAGCAGCTCGCCGGACAGCAGGCGCACCGATGTCCGTTCCACGCTGGCGCGCAGGCGGTAGGCGACCATGCGGGCCACGGCCATGTCGGTCTGGGGCAGCAACACCAGAAATTCCTCGCCGCCCCAGCGGCACACATGGTCGCCGCCGCGCGTGCATTCCAGCAGTTGGCGGTAGAAGGCCTGCAGCACCTGGTCGCCGACCGCATGGCCGTACTGGTCATTGACCAGCTTGAAATGGTCCAGATCGCACAGCAGCAGCGCGCTGTGGGTGTCGGCGGCCGGGGGCAGTGTGGCCACCTGGGCCAAGCGGCGGCGGTTCAGCGCGCCGGTCAGCGGGTCGGTGAAGGCTTCATGCCGCAGTGTCTCGTGTGCCTCCACGATGATGTCGTGGTAGCGCAAGGCGATGGTGATGAAGGCCAGGAACAGCGTGACCAGGCAGCCGTATTCCAGCGCCTGCAGCAGTGTGTCGGACAGCCGGTAGAAGGGCGCGTGCCGGCTGCTCCAGAACCGCAGCCCGATATAGACCAGCGAAATGCACAGCACGATGGCCATGCGCGCCGCCCGCGGCCGGGAGGCCGACAGCATGCACACCGGCACCATGGGAATCATCAGGTAGTGAAAGCCGCTGCTCCAGCCGATGGCCAGCGTGGCCGCGACGGCGTGCAGGCCGATTTCCAGGGCAATCACATCGGCTGCCATGCGCACATTGCCCTGGGGCCGGCTTTGCCAGTAGGCGTAGGCATAGGCCAGCACGCTCAGCACATTGCCGGCGGCCAGCGCATGCACCCCCGTGCCGGCAAAGATGGGAATGAAGGCCAGGTGCACCAGACAGACCACCACTGCGCAAAAGCGGATCAGCAGGCGGTAGCTTTCGTGCAGCGGCTGGGTGGTGGTGGACATAGGCAGATGGGGCTGCTGCCATTATGGAAAGTGCCTCCCGCACGCAGTGCCCCGCCGCAACCGGCTGCGCCCGCGGTGGCGCCGAATGGTGGGTGCCGCCGGGCGGCGTGGCTATGTCGGATCGTCCACCGGCGCCATGGCCTGGCGGGTGTCGTGGGCCTGCTGCTGCAGCCACTGGGCAAACGCCTGCACTTCGGGCCGCTGGCCGCTGCGCGGGCCGGTCAGCAGCCAGTAGGCCAGTGGGGAGTCCAGCCGCTGGCGCGGGAAAACTTCCACCAGCCGGCCGTCGGCCAGGGCCTCGGCCACCAGCGGCAGGCGGGTCAACGCCAGACCCTGGCCGGCCAGCGCAGCCTGCACGATCTGGTGGGCATAGCGCAGATAGACCCAGCGGCGTGGCTGCAGGTCGGCGCAGTCCTGGTCACGCAGCCAGCGGTGCCAGCTGAGCCACTGCAGGTGCGGATGCTGGTCGGCGTCGGTGGCTTCGATCAGGCTCCAGCCCACCAGATCCTGTGGCCGGCGCGGGGCGGTGGCCGATTGCAGCAGCCAGGGGCTGGCGACCACGGCCAGTTGCTCGCCAAACAGCT
Source organism: Comamonas sp. UBA7528 (assembly GCF_002479375.1). Taxonomy (NCBI): domain Bacteria; kingdom Pseudomonadati; phylum Pseudomonadota; class Betaproteobacteria; order Burkholderiales; family Comamonadaceae; genus Comamonas; species Comamonas sp. UBA7528. The sequence goes on along the minus strand of NZ_DLMU01000005.1, from coordinate 407,672 downwards.
CGGTCATGCCGCGCAGCGCGGCCGTGGGCCGGCTGTAGCGGATGGCCAGGTCCACGTCGGTGGTCTCCAGATCCACCAGGCTGTCGGTGGTGTCGATGCGGATGTCGATGTCCGGGTGCTGGCGCTGGAAGTCCTCCAGCCGCGGGATCAGCCACATGGCGGCGAAGCTGGCCCAGGTGGTGATGGACACACTTTTGCGCCCGGCGCTCTGGCGAACGCTGCGCACGGCGGTGTCGATGCGTTCCACCGCCGGCGTCCAGGCGCGCAGCAGCTGGGCGCCGGCGCTGGTCAGTTCCACGGCGCGGGTGTGGCGCAGGAACAGCGGCAGGCCCACTTCGTCTTCCAGACCCTGGATCTGGCGGCTGACCGCAGATTGCGTCAGCGCCAGCTCTTCGGCGGCGGCGCGGAAGTTCAGGTGCCGGGCCACGGCCAGAAAGGCGCGCACATGGCCGATGGCAATGGGGCGGGTGCGCAGGGTCAGGCCGGAAGCGCTGGAACTGGAGGCGGTGGACATGGTGGCGGCTGCAGGGCCGGAAAAAAGAGGGGAGGGATGGCGCTGCACGGTGCGTTCTGCCAAAGCGCCATATTACGCAGGCCCGGGCCGTCCACCAAGCGGCCGGCGGTGCGATCCGAACATGCTGCCGGGGACAGCCAGTGCTCACAGCCTGCGCGCAGGGACGGATAATCGGCCGGTCTTGCAGCACTGTGGCCCTGCCCTGCAGCGCCCGGTTCTGCCTTCTGTCCACCACACACCATCCTCTATGACCGCAGCATTGGACCTCATCATCATGGCCGCCGGCAAAGGCACGCGCATGAAAAGCCGCCACCCCAAAGTCTTGCAGAAGCTGGCGGGGCGGGCACTGCTGCAGCATGTGCTGCACACGGCGGGCCAGTTGCAGGCACGTTCGGCGGTGGTGGTGACCGGCCATGGTGCCGCCGACGTTGAAGCGGCCCTGGCCAGCGGCCCGGGCGCCGATGCCGGTCTTGAACTGAAATTCGTGCGGCAGGAGCCGCAATTGGGCACCGGCCATGCGGTGCAGCAGGCCGTGCCCGCACTGGCAGGCGACGGCATGGCCATCGTGCTGTCGGGCGATGTGCCGCTGACGCAGGCCGACACCCTGCAAGGGCTGCTGGATGCGGCGGGTAGCGACAAGATGGCGCTGCTGACGGTGACCATGCCCGACCCGACGGGCTACGGCCGCATCGTGCGCAACGGAGCGGGCACGGTGCAGCGCATCGTGGAACAGAAAGATGCCAGCGAGGCCGAGCGTGCCATCACCGAGATCTACAGCGGCATCATGGCCGTGCCGGTCCGCCACCTGACGCAGTGGCTGGCCAACCTGAACAACGACAACGCCCAGGGCGAGTACTACCTGACCGACATTGTGGCCATGGCCGTGGCCGACGGCGTGCCCGTGGTGGGCCACCGCATCAGCGATGTGCTGCAGGTGGCCGGCGTGAACAGCCCGCTGCAGCTGGCTGAACTGGAGCGCGCCCACCAGCTGCGTGCCGCCAAGGCACAGATGGAACAGGGCGTGCGCCTGGCTGATCCGGCGCGCTTCGACCTGCGTGACGACGCCCGGGGCACATTGGCCCAACTGGTGTGCGGCCAGGACGTGGACATCGATGTGGGCTGCATCTTCAGCGGCCAGGTGCGCATTGGCGACGGCGCGCAGATTGGTGCCTATTGCCACATCAGCAATGCCACGATTGCGGCGGGCGCGGTGATCCATCCCTTCACCCACATCGACGGCGAAAAAGCCGGTGCCAGCGTGGGCGAAGGGGCGCTGATCGGCCCGTTTGCCCGTTTGCGCCCCGGTGCGCAACTGGGCCGCGAAGTGCACATCGGCAACTTTGTGGAAGTGAAGAATTCCACGCTGGCCGATGGGGCCAAGGCCAACCACCTGGCCTATCTGGGGGACGCCACCGTGGGCGAACGCGTGAACTACGGCGCCGGCTCCATCACCGCAAACTATGACGGTGCCAACAAGCACCGCACGGTGATCGAGGCGGATGTGCACATCGGCAGCAACTGTGTGCTGGTGGCGCCCGTGACGATTGGCGCAGGCGGCACCGTGGGCGGCGGCTCCACCATCACCAAGAGCACCGAGCCGGGCGCCCTGAGCGTGGCACGTGGCAAGCAGATCAGCAAGGCCAACTGGGCGCGCCCGGTCAAGCCGCCCAAGGCCTGAGCCATGGAGCGCGACTGCCTGCCCGATGGCGCTGCTGCCCCGTCCACCCAGGACGCCATGCGGGCCGAGCTGGCGGTCTGCCAGCAGCAACTGGCCCAGTTGCAGGACGCGCACGAAGGGTTGCTGCGTGCCGTCTCGCACGATCTGCGTGCGCCGCTGCGACATCTGACCTCGTTCGCACCGCTGCTGCGCGAGTCCGTGGAGCAACTGGCCGCGGCGGTGCCCGGCGAGGCTGCAGACGAGGCGCAGGAATTTCTGGGCACCATGGAACAATCTGCCCACAAGATGGGCCGCATGCTGGATGCGCTGATGCAGCTGTCCCGCGCGGTGCGCCAGCCCCTGGATCCGCAGGCCGTGGATGTGTGTGGTGTGCTGCAGTCCTGCGCCGCCCGCAGTCTGCCGCAGGCGGACAGCGTGGCCTGGGAGCTGCCGGTACAGCCGGCACTGCTGCAGGCCGATCCGGCCGCGCTGCACACGGTGTTGGGCGAGCTGCTGGGCAATGCCGCCAAGTTCACCGCCCGGCAGATACTGCCCCAGGTGCAGGTCAGCCTGTCCATGCCGGTTCCTCGGTTGTGGCGCATTGCCATCCGTGACCATGGCGTGGGCTTTGAATCATCCCGCATGGCGGTCAGCTGGCCGCCGTTCCAGCGCATGCACCGCGAGAGCGACTTTGCCGGCATGGGCTGTGGCCTGGCCCTGGTGCACGCCCTGGCCCAGCGTCATGGTGCCAGCTTGCAGCTGCACTCCCGTCCCGGCGAGGGCTGTACAGCAGTGCTGGAGTGGCCGGCAGCGGGGTGATGTGACCGCAGTGGTGCCGCGTGCTGTTCTTGCGGGGTAGTCGCTGTTTGGCGGATGGCCCCTGGCGGACAGTGCCGCATGGCATGGCGTGCCAGGTCCTTGCACGTCCCTGCGCTCCAGTGGTGCGGATGCTCAGCGGGGCAGGGTGTGGTGGTCGCCGCTGTCCGGCCCTGTTGCCAGCAGCGGCAGGTGCGGGCTGAACTTGGCGCGCTTGGTGGCGAAGAACGCCTTCACATTGCGCACATTGGCATGCTGGGCAAACAGGCGCTGTGACAGCGCCAGATAGGCCGGCATGTCCCGGCAATGCAGCACCAGCATGAAGTCCGGTCCGGGCGAGACCCGCCAGCACTGCTGCACGGCGTCTTCTGCCACGGCCAGGGCCTCGAAGGCGTCCAGCGCCTCGGCACTCTGGCGATCCAGCGTGATTTCCACCAGCGCCTGTAGGCCGTGGCCCAGCAGGCTGGCCGCCCGCTCGGGCTGCAGCACCGTCACAGAGCGCTCGATCAGGCCCAGTGCATGCAGCCGGCGCACGCGCCGCAGGCAGGTGGGCGCCGACAGGCCCAGCCGTTCGGCCAGTGTCTGGTTGCTCAGACTGGCATCGCGTTGCAAGGTATCGAGCAACTGCAAATCTGTGTGATCGAGTGTTTCGTTTTCGTTTTTTTCTTTCATGTAAAGTTGATTATAGAAATTTAATTTCTATATTGTTATTGTGTGAAAGAAATTTGCATAAATGGTGTTTTGATTTTTTGAAAATTCCTTTTCAAAGCTTCTAGCATTCGCCATCCTTTTGAACCGGAGCTTGTTTTATGTGTGGCATCGTCGGCGCCGTCTCTACCCGTAACATCGTTCCCCTGCTGGTGCAGGGCCTGCAACGCCTGGAATACCGGGGCTATGACTCCTGCGGCGTGGCGGTGCACCGCCTGGTGCAAGGCAGCCCCATCAGCCAGGGCCTGCAGCGCGCCCGCAGTACCTCCCGCGTGGCTGAACTGCTGGAGCAGGTGCGGACCGAAGACCTGCAGGGGCTGACCGGCATTGCCCACACCCGCTGGGCCACCCACGGTGCGCCGGCCGTGCACAACGCCCACCCGCATTTCAGCTATGGCCCGGGCCTGACGGCCGAATCGGGCAAACCGGCCCGCGTGGCTCTAGTACACAACGGCATCATTGAGAACTACGAACAGCTGCGTGCCAAGCTGCAGGACAAGGGCTATATCTTTGCCAGCCAGACAGACACCGAAGTCATTGCCCACCTGCTGGACAGCCACTACAACGGCGACCTGTTCGAAGCCCTGAAAGCCACACGTACGGAGCTGCACGGCGCCTATGCGCTGGCTGTGATGCACAAGGACGAGCCCCACCGCGTGGTGGGCGCGCGCGCCGGCTCGCCCCTGATTCTGGGGGTGGGCGTGGACAACAGCGAGTTCTTCCTGGCCAGCGACGCCATGGCCCTGGCCGGTGTGACGGACCAGATCGTCTACCTGGAAGAAGGCGACCTGGTGGACCTGCAGCCCGGGCGTTACTGGATTGCCGCCAAGGACGGCCATGTGGTGCTGCCCGAACAGCGCCCCGTCAAAACCGTGCATGCCCACAGTGGCGCGGCCGAGCTGGGCCCGTACCGCCACTACATGCAAAAGGAAATCTTCGAGCAGCCGCGCGCGATTGGTGACACGCTGGAAGGCATCGTCAACATCGCCCCCGAGCTGTTTGACGGTGCCGACGGCACCGCGGCATGGCGTGTGTTCAAGGAAATCGACCAGGTGCTGATCCTGGCCTGCGGCACCAGCTACTACAGCGGCTGCACCGCCAAGTACTGGCTGGAAGCCATTGCCGGCATTCCCTGCGCGGTGGAAGTGGCCAGCGAATACCGCTACCGCACCAGCGTGCCCAACCCGCGGACGCTGGTGGTCACCATCACCCAGTCCGGTGAAACCGCCGACACGCTGGCCGCACTGCGGCACGCCCAGAGCCTGGGCATGACGCATACGCTGACCATCTGCAACGTGGGCTCCAGCGCCATGGTGCGCGAATGCAAGCTGGCCTACATCACCCGCGCGGGCGTGGAGATCGGCGTGGCTTCCACCAAGGCGTTCACCACCCAGCTGGCGGGGCTGTTCCTGCTGACATTGGCGCTGGCCCAGTCCAAGGGCCGACTGAGCGAAGAAAAGGAACAGCAGCATCTGACGGCGATGCGCCACCTGCCTGTGGCCCTGCAGGCTGTGCTGGCGCTGGAGCCCCAGGTCATCAGCTGGGCGGAAGACTTTGCCAAGATGCAGAACGCCCTGTTCCTGGGCCGTGGCGCGCACTATCCGATTGCCCTGGAAGGCGCGCTCAAGCTCAAGGAGATCAGCTACATCCACGCCGAAGCCTACCCGGCCGGCGAGCTCAAGCATGGCCCGCTGGCGCTGGTGGACAGCGCCATGCCCGTGGTCACCGTGGCGCCCAACGATGAGCTGCTGGAAAAGCTCAAAAGCAATATGCAGGAAGTGCGCGCGCGCGGTGGTGTGCTGTATGTGCTGGCCGACGCCAAGACCAACATCGAAAGTGAGGAAGGCATGCATGTGATCCGCATGCCCGAGAACTATGGTGCGCTCAGCCCCATCCTGCACGTGGTGCCGCTGCAGCTGCTGGCTTACCACACGGCCGTGGCACGCGGTACCGATGTCGACAAGCCGCGCAATCTGGCCAAGAGCGTGACAGTGGAATAAGCGGGGACGGTGGGGGCAGAGTGTTCCGTGCAATCAAAGCCGTAATCCTGCCTTTCTTCGCCGGCGCTCCACACCATTCCCCAACCCAAAAGAAAAAGCGCTCCATCGGAGCGCTTTTTCTTTTGGGTTGAGGGGGCAACGGCGCATGACAGCGTGTCAGATCGATTCATGCAGTCGTTTGGAGTGGCGAGTGGAGTGCGGTTCTACTTTGGCGACTGTAGCGGCCATGACTTCGCCGCACCTGCCAATTCCTGTCGGTGGTGAGCCATGCGCTTTGGCTGTCTGGAGCAGGTCTCTCGTTGATCCATGTCTGCAGATGGACGACGGCTGTTTGAGATTCAGGAGATGGCACAAAGCCTAAGCCTGATGGTTGTGCGCATAGGCGAGTGACCATCTCCCAAGATGCGTGGATTTCCCATGCTCAACGCAAATGCACTGCCCCGCTTTTGCCTGCGATGCGGCAGTTGGGATGGCATGGGCCGTGCAGTGAATTCCTCAAGTTTGAGGACTCCAATAAAGGTGTCACAAACAGCTGTCAGTATTTGGCGGTTTCCCCGTCCTTCGATGCGCATTGGGGCTGAGTTTATGTCTGTATCACTGTTTGGACTGTGTCGCGGTGCGTGCGTTGAATTGCGTTGCGACGCTGATGCTTGCTGATGGGGAAACGCTGGTTGGGAGTCCATTGGGTTCCCTGGTTTGCTGTGGTTGGCATGCAGTGCAGTTATGCACAGGGAGTGCCGCCTGCGAGTCGCACCCCCATGAACGTTTCACGCCCACTGTCATCGTCCACTGATGCCGCGAAGTTCGATTTCGACATCGAAAGACAGCCCTTGGCCGCAGCGCTGTACCAATACGGCAAGGTCTCTGGGCAACCGACCTTGTTTGACGCCAGCATGTTGGACGGGCGCATGTCCACGGCTGTGCACGGGCAGTTCACCCAGGAGCAAGCCTTGGCCCAGATGCTCCAGGGCACGGGTTTGAAGGCCATACCTCTTTCCTCCGAGCACGGCGAGACCTTTTTGCTCAAGGAACGCGACATGGAAGGGGACGCAGCCTCATACAGCCTTCCAGCCTTCCTCAAAGGCAGTTCCTATCCAGGAGTGGTGCAGTCCGGCATCCTGCACAGTCTGTGTAGTGATCCGCGCACGGCGTCGGGCGGATACAACGCGCTGTTTCGTTTCCAGATCGACGCACAGGGGCGTGTGGCGGTGCCGCAATTGCTGGGCAGCACCGGCGATGCGCAGCGTGACAAGGCGCTTCTGAAGGTTCTTCGAGACCTGCGCTTTGGTGCTGTACCCCCATCGGGATTGGCGCAGCAGACATTGACGATGTCGCTGGCTCCGGGTCCGGAAGGGTTGAACTGCCGTCTGGAGCAGAAAGCACATTGAGTCATGTCGAACGAAGCGGCGCCCGTTTTACTGGACTATCTCAACAAGAGCTATGCGAGCCTCAAGCGTCGCCTGACTCAGGTGCTGGGAAATGCCGACCTGGCCAGCGACGCGCTGCACGACACCTGGGTGCGCGTCAAAGACCGGGATGACCGCCGACCCATTGCGCAACCCGCAGCCTACCTGATGCGTGTCGCCACGAACATCGCTGCGGATATCCAGCGTCGGCAGCGTCGCAGCCTCTCGGGTGACGATGTGGATGCATTGCTGGAAGAAATGGTCGATCCGGCACCAAGCCCGCAGCGCATGGCCGAGGCGCGTTCGGACTTGAACGCATTGACGCAGGTCATGGCGTCCATGCCGGAACGCCGCCGGGTCATTCTGGTGTTGGTGCACTGGGACCACATGGCGCAGAAGGACGTTGCCAGCCGCCTGGGCATTTCGTTGCGTACGGTGGAGTACGAGCTGCGGCGTGCGCACGATGAGCTGAACACGCGAATGGACATCCATGGCACGGAATAATTGCGGGTTTTGTCGCTGACATTCGTTGTAATGCTATGGAACGGGTCAAACGATCATGGATGCTGTGGTGCGCAAGCACGGCGAGGGATTGCCGCGCCCGCTCTCCGTCGGTGGCAACGACACAATGAAAACACCTGAGCACGACCCCCAAGGTTTGTCCGAGATCCTGTCGCAGCAGGCTTGGCAATGGCTGCGCCTGTTGCATTCCGGCTCGGCAGGTCCACAGGATGCCCACGATTTTCGCCAATGGGTGCTCAGCAGCCCTGCGCACCAGGCCGCCTACAACGAAGCCAAGCTGCGCTGGGACGCGCTGAAGCAGTCTGCTGGGGACCTGTTGCAGGCCCAGCCAGAACTGGTGTCGGGCCATGAGCGTGCCTTGCGCGAACGCCTGCGTACGCGCCGGGCCTTTCTGGGGGCTGCGGGCGGTACGGCAGCCATGGCTGCCGTGGCGGTCAATTACTCGCCCTGGGGGCTGTGGCTTACAACGGGCGAATGGGTCGCCGACTACCGCACTGGCGCGGGCGAACAGCGCTCCGTGGCACTCAATGCACATGTCCAACTGACCTTGAATACCCGCACCAGCGTCAGCCAGCAGATGGATGCCGGGAAGGCCGTCGGGCTGCATCTGGTCAATGGAGAGGTGGCGGTGAATGTGGCAACCGGTGAGCAGCCGTTTGCCGTGCGGGCGGGGGGAGGCCGCACGGTGGCCGATGCAGGGCAGTTCGAAGTGCGCAACTGGGACCACAAGGTCTGCGTGACCTGCCTGACGGGCTCGGTGCGGGTATCGCACCCTGCGGGCAGCCGGAATCTGGGCCCTCGGCAGCAGGCGGTGTATGACGCCAGCGCGATCAGCGGAGTCAGGGCTGTGGATCAGTCTGCGGTTTCTTCCTGGCGTCGGGGATTGCTGGTGTTCAAGCAGACGCGCTTGGGCGATGCGCTGGAAGAGATCAATCGCTACCGGCCGGGCCGCGTGGTGCTGCTGAATGCTGCCGCCCGCGAGAAATCCGTAACCGGGCAATTTGTCATTGCCTCGCTGGACCTGGCACTCACCCAGCTGCAGCACGTCTTTGCGCTGCGCGCCCGCTCTTTGCCCGGCGGACTGCTGCTGCTGAGCTGAGTTTTCATTCCCGGTTGATTCCCTGTGCGGGCCGATAGCGGCCGCGCAGGCGCGAGCTTGCGCGGCCGAAACAGCACCCTGTAGAAATTTTGCTGAATCTGTTGCGGGTTTGCGAGCAACTGTTCGTTGTAGCCATAACGGAGGGACTTTGCTGCACGGCGCTCCCGTCGCCCTCTTTGCGTAAGGCCAGCCGTCTTCGGATCGCCATACGGAACCGACTCAACCTTTTGGCAGAACTCAGATGATCACACGCGTAAGCAGCCAGGCTCATTCTCCTTACAGCAAGAGCTTTCGTGCATTCCGGCGGGCACCCATCGCACAGGCGATCGCGCTGGCCCTGGTGGCCGGCAGTTCCATCGGGCAAGCCCATGCCCAGAAGGCTTTCAGCAGTGCCTGGTTTGCTGCCAAGGGAGCGGTGCAGAGCACGGCTGCGCAAACCGGCATGCTGCCCAACGGTATGCCTGCCATGTCTGCGAACAATCCGGATGTTCAACGGCAAAAGGCCAATGAGCAGCTGGTGCGTTCCATCAACAATCTGGGGATGGCGGCACGCGGCATTGCTGCCCAGCAATCTGCCCAGGCTGCTGCGCGCGCAGCAGCACTGGCCGCAGGGAATGGCGTGCCCGACGGGTTGGCCGAAGGCGGGCTCAAGATCGACAGCAACAGCCTGACCGCCGGTTGGATCAACGCCAATGCGCCCAAGCAATCCACGGAGGCCGGCAAAACCCTGGTGGCGATTGAGCAGACGGCGGACAAGGCCATATTGAACTGGGAGACCTTCAACGTGGGCAAGAACACCACGGTGGAGTTCCAGCAGCAAAAAAATTGGTCGCTCTTGAACCGCGTCAACGACCCACAGGCACGGCCTAGCCAGATCCAGGGGCAGATCAAGGGTGACGGCACGGTGATGGTCGTCAACCGCAATGGCATTGTTTTCAGTGGTTCCAGCCAGATCGACACGCGCAACCTGGTGGCGGCGGCCGTGGGCATGAGCGATAGCCAGTTCGCCAAGGGCCTGTACAGCGACGCTCAGGGTAACGCCCACATTCCGAGCTTTGCCAACGATCTGAATACCACGGCCAACAGCTTTACCCATGGGGCGGCGACAGGGGATGTGGTCATCGAGCAGGGGGCACAGATCACGACCCGCAAACCTGCATCGGTGACCGAGGGCGGGGGCTATGTGCTGCTGCTGGGGCGAGAAGCTCACAACCACGGTGTGATTGAAACACCCTCCGGTCAGGCGGTGCTGGCGGGTGGCGATGCCTTTGTGATCAAGAAGGGGATGGGAACCGACGCCAATCAGGGGTCGACCACGCGGGGCAACGTTGTCACGCCCTTGCTAAGCCAAGGCTCTGCAGCAGGGGTTGCCAGCAACAGTGGTCTCATGCTTGCGCCCACGGGAGATATCACGTTGACCGGGCGTGACGTACGCCAGCAAGGGGTGGCGGTGGCGACCACATCGGTCCACACGCGCGGGACGGTTCACCTGAACAGCGTTGCCGGCGGAACGAACGGCAGCGTTCTGCTCGACCAGGGCAGTGTCACGGCCATTGTGCTGGATGAGACCGTGGCTACGGCGTTGGATACCCAGCGTGATGCGCTGATCAAGGAATCGGACAAGGTGGGCGATGGCGTGGCCCACCGGCGCGACCAATCCCTCATCCTCATCGACAGCGCCACAGGCGCCGTGAACTTTGCAAGCGACTCGCTGACCCTGGCCACCGGTGGCCAAATACTGGTCAATGCCAGCCGCTCGCAGGTGGCGGAAAGGGCCTTGATCGATGTATCGGGTGCTGTGGGCGTACGTGTGGCCATGGAATCCAACAACGTGTTGGTTAATGTCCAGGGCAACGAGCAGCGGGATGCCCCTGTCAATCGCGACGAAGGTGCATTGCGCAACAACAACATCTGGATCGATCGACGCTATCTGGTCAAGGTGCCGGCCGGCACCAACGGCTACGAAACAGACCGTTGGTACACCGCAGGAGGCTTGCTGGAGGTTGGCGGCTATCTGGGAACGACCGGACACAGCATGGGGGAGTGGGCTGCCCAAGGGGGAACGGTGCAGTTCAGCGGTGGTTCGCTGGAGACCCAGGCCGGCAGCTGGATCAATCTTGCCGGGGGCACGCTGGATGTGCAAACGGGCTATGTCTACCAGACCTTCCTCAAGGGCAGCGACGGACGCTTCTATGCTGCGTCGTCCGCGCCGGGCGACCTGCTGTACACGGGGCTGTACAAAGGCTTTGAAACCTACAACGCCCGATGGGGCGATGCAGCCAAGCAAACCTTCTACAACCCTTTGATCGCGCCGGCACGCCGCCTGGAGAACGGCTATACCGTGGGCCGGGATGCAGGGCGGCTGATTGTCGCGACCCAGTCCGCCGTGCTGGAGGGCAATCTGGACACGGGGACCTACCAGGGGCCGCAGCAGACCAGAGGGCGTGATGTCGGGCTGGATGGCTATGACCAGGCGCAGACAGCAGTGGCCCAGCGTGGGCAATTGGTGATTGGCAGTTGGACGCCTGTGTACGACGCGGCGACCGCTTCTTTGCGCTTCAGCCCCGGGGCCATCGCCAAGGAGGTCTCGATAGGGATGGGTGGGCAGGCGGACGGTGGGACGGTCGACGGCCGCATCGTGCTGGATGCCGACTGGCTTACCGAGCAGAAGCTGGGCGGGCTGGGGGTCTATGTGCAAGGGGGCCTGACGGTTGATGATGCGGTGACGGTGGCTGCGGGAGGCAGCATTGCGCTGCATGCAACGCAGGTGAACGTGAACGCCGACCTGACGGCGCGTGGCGGCCACATCACGCTGGGCAACATGGTCGAGCGCATGACCAACCCCAGTGTGGGTTGGGTTCACACGACACTGACGGCAACGCCGCCCGCAACTTATACCGAGCAGACCAACATTGCGGAAGGCGTCACATTGGATGCTCGCGGCCTGTGGGTCAATCTGCTGCAGGGCGATGGCGATGCCAGCGTCTTGCCTTTTGTGAACGGTGGCCGGATTGAAGTTCGCAGCACTGGGGAGGTGCACATTCGCCCCGGCTCGCTGCTGGATGTGTCTTCGGGTGCAGCGGTGCTCGTTGATGGCCGCGAGCGCGGCGGCAAGGGCGGCAGCATCACGCTGATCGCCGACGGCATGCTGGGGGCCGCGGACCAGGCGCCTGGGCGCCTGGTGCTCGAAGGGGAACTGCGCGGGTATGGCGTGGGGGGCGGTGGCACCCTGCATCTGCAGACAGGCCAGGCGGTGGTCATCGGCGGGCAGGTGGCGGGCAGTGATGGTCAACTGGTCGCGGGGCAGTCCTCGCTGTCGGATCTGGTGCTGAGCGAGGCATTCACCGTCGCCGAGGGCGCGATACTGCCGATGGACTACCACTTCGTCCGTTCGATTGCCATGCCGGGTGAGGTATTGGGAGGGGCTCCGTTGGTGGACCTGAACAATGCGTCCAGCTACATCACTTTGGCAGCGGACTGGTTGGCTCCGGTGCCTGCAGGGGGCTACTACCAGCTATGGACCGACAGAGGTTCTGTCGGCATGTACAACTTCAGCCAACCGACCCTGGTGCGCGCCGGCACGGTCATTCGCCGCATAGAGAATCCAGAGAACTTCCCGACAAACTACGTCGTGCCAGCCGACGCCTTTCCCCGTGGCATCAACATCAGTCCCACGACGGTGCAGATGAAGGCTGGAACCGTGGCGAGCAGCGACGTGACCTTTGCTGCCGGTACGGTGTTGAAGGCTGGCATCACGCTGCCTCATACGGTGGCCGTGTCGCCATTACTGCATCTGGACGATAGCTATTTCCGGCAGGGCTTCGGGCAGTACGAGGTGGTCGGCGGCGGAGGCATGACCGTGGCGGAGGGCGCACAGTTGCAGGTACGGATGCCCGTACTTCGGCTGGACCGCAGCGTTGCGCAGACCTTGCCATCGGGTGCCGATCCGTCCGATGCTCTGGCGTTGTGGGAGCCTGTGCTTTTCACGGAGAACCCCCAGGCTGGGGAGCTCACACAACGCAGCGGAGCCAGTCTGTCGTTGACCGCCGGGTATACCGCCGGTGAGCGCATGCCTACGCTCACCGTGGGGCGTGGTGCCCAGATGGAGGTGGACCCAGGTCAGGTCATCTCGCTGGCGGCCAATGGCCAGATCACGGTGGACGGTACGTTGCGTGCGGCGGGCGGGACCATCGACATCCAGGGTTTGGGCTACGGTGCGGCAGGGGTCAGCGCGAAGGGCCATGACCGCTCGGTATGGATCGGTGAGCATGCCGTGCTGGATGTGGCCGGCGTGGCCTACACGGCATCGGATGCACTCGGCCGACGCTATGGGGTGGTGCAGGGCGGAGGGCGCATTCAGATCGGCGATCGCTACGATGCCGATGCCACCTCATCTCCCGGCCTGGACAGCTTTATCGTCGTACGACCGGGGGCGCGCCTCGACGCATCGGGCGCAGCAGCCTTGCTCGACCTGCCACAGAAAAGCGGCTCCTTGGTGGCAGGTGACGGCGGGCTGATCTACTTGAGCAGCTTCAACGGCCTGTACCTCGACGGGGACCTGCGCGCGACCGCTGGCGGTGCCGGCGCCGCTGGCGGCACACTGGCGCTCACGCTGGCGACGCCCAACTACGCCACGGCGGCAGGGCCCGATGCACGCGTCATGGTGCACCGCGAATTGGCCTTGGTGAATCAGCAAGCCCCCGAGGCACTGGTTGCGGACCTGCTGCCGGGCCAGGCGGATCCTGCCCTGGCTTACGGCCATGCCCGCTTGGGTGTGGACCGCGTCAAGGCCGGAGGGTTCGACAACTTGAACCTGCAGGTCAACGGCGTGCTCACGCTGGAGCCCGGGCTGGACCTGCAACTGGGCCAGAGCCTGCGCCTGACAGCCGGTAGCCTCAGTCTGCCTGCGCTGGCAGGCGATGGAGCCAGCGTGAAGCTGGCGGTTCCTTATGTGCGACTCGCCGGCGACACGACAGGTCAGGTCGACCACCATGTCATGCCCAGGCCAACCACATCCACGACACAAGGGCTGACCGGTCTGCCGGTTGCGGAAGCTGGTTCGAAGTTGCTGGTGGAGTCGTCCCTGCTGGACGTGATCGAAAATGTGGGATTCGGAACCTACGGCTACGTCCGGCGAGCGGTGGGGGAAGAGTTGGTCACCCGCCCTGGGTTCGATCTGGTGGAGCTGCGCAGCCAAGGAGATATGCGCATGCTGCCATCCGGCCTCGGCGAACTGTTCAATACCTCGCTCACCACGGCGGGCGACCTCGTGCTGGCTGCCAGCCAGCTTTATCCCGGCACTGGCGCGAAGGCCGTGATCACGGCGGGGCGAGCAGGGCAGACCAACCAGTGGGGGGCTTTCCAGGCGGGTTACGACGCCACCCGCAGCCTGCGCATCGAGCACAGCGGAGGGCCCGAGACAGGACTGCCGTACTCGGTTTTTGGCTCGCTGCAGCTGCTGGCAGCCAACATTGAACAAGGTGGTGTGGTGCGAGCCCCGTTGGGGACGTTGACCATCGGCCTCGGCAACACGGCAGGCATGCCGGTCTCGAGCGTGAGCCTGCTGCCAGGCAGCATCACGTCGGTCAGCGCCCACGGCATTGTCATGCCCTATGGGGGGACCGTAGACAACCTCACCTACAACTACAACGGTCTGGACGTACCGTACTTCGGCCTGGGCTCCGGGCTGGGCAGTGTGTCGCTCACGGCCACGGCCATCGATGTACAAGCTGGCGCGGTGCTGGATCTGCGTGGTGGTGGCGAGCTCAAGGGTGCGGCCCTGCTCAGCGGGCGCGGTGGATCGACCGATGCACGGTTGTCCCCGTTGGTGCAGACGTCGTCCAAGGGCTTCGTGCTGCCGTCGCTGTCCACCAATCCGGTCTACGCCATCGTCCCGGGCGTACAGCCCGGTGCCGCTCCCGTGGGGGCCGAGCATGGCGCAGGCAATCCCGCTATCGGCCGTCAGATCACCATTGGCAGTGGCGTGCCCGGCCTGCCTGCTGGAACCTATACCCTGCTGCCATCCACCTATGCGCTGATGCCTGGTGCATTCCGGGTCGAACTCAACGGTCTGGTGACGCACCAGAGTGCCTTCGGTAGCACTACCGGCATGCGCAACGGTTCCTACAGCACGGCCGCGCGCCTGGGGGTGGCTCATACCGATATCGTGGACGCCCAGACCACGCAGGTGGTGCTCACACCGGCTGACACGCTGCGCCGCTATACACAGTACAACGAGAGCAGCTACGCCCAGTTCGGCCTGGATTGGGCCACACGCGACAACGTCCCACGCCCGCAACTCGAACGCGACGCACGCGTGCTCACGCTCACGCCGGGCAAGCAGTTGCAGATTGCTCCGGGAACTGTGCAGTTCGCTGCGGCTCAAGGCGGTCGGGGCGGAACGGTGTCGCTCAATGGTCCGGATATCGAAATCCGTGCCAGCGGTACCGCCCCCACGGCCGGCTATGAAGGACTGTCGGTCGAGGCAGGCCTGCTCAACGACATCGGCGCTTCCGTTATCGCCATTGGTGGACTGCCTCAATCGACATTTTCGGCGCAGTTGGGCTACGGCTCCACGGCCAATGCCTGGCAGGTGGGGTTGGGCCGTGCCTGGGATGCCTCCCATTCGATCGTGTTGCGCAACGGCGCCCTGCTATCGGCGCCCCAGGTAATGCTGATGACGGGCCGCACCGAGGGCGGCATTACATTGGAGCAGGGCGCAGGCATCAGCACCCTGGGCCGCGGTGCGGCAGCCTGGAGCGCTGACGACGGCTATGTGCTTTCGCCAGGGGCCATGGGGCTGCTGGCCTTGAGCAATGGGCGCATGGATGCGCTGGCGCCGACCGCAAGCAGCGACAGCACAGGGGCAGGCCACATCCATATTGGCGTGTGTTCCACGGGCCAGGCTTGCACGGCGGAAAGCAGACTGTATGCCGAGGGCAGTATCACGGTCGCAACAGACCAATCCTTCCAGTTGGCCGATTCTGTGCGGTTCGGAGCGCGTGATCTGGTGCTGGCTGTGGGCGCCATCAATGTGGGCACGCAGGCCGAGCTCGCGAACGCGAGCGGTGCGGGGGTGCTGCCTGCAGGCCTGACGCTGGGACAGCAGGTACTCGACCGGCTGCTGCGCGGCGATACCAGTGCCGGGGCTCCCGCGCTGGAAAACCTGGTGCTCACGGCACGTGATTCGGTCAATTTCTTTGGCGATGTGACGCTGTCTACCTTTGATCCCGTGAGTGGCAAATCATCGCTGGAACGCCTGGTTCTGGGCGCTCCGGCACTCTATGGCCACGGACAGGCCGGCGAGGTGGCCCGCATCGAGACCGATACCCTGGTGTGGAATGGCGCGCGAACACCAGCAGGCGCCGTGATAGCCGGCGGTGCGGGTACAGGCAGCGGCAGCCTGGTCGTGGATGCGCGCCAGATCGAATTCGGTTACGGTCCGCGCAGCCAGGCAGACACCGTCAACAGCCAGGACCGTCTGGTGCTGGGCTTTGGGTCCGTCTACCTGAACGCCAGCGAACGCATCACGGCCAACCACAAGGGCAGCCTGGCGGTGTACCAGCAGCAGGGTGCATGGAATGATGCCACCAAGTCCTTCGACCGCAGCGGTGGCAACCTGCATCTGCTCACGCCACTGCTCACCGGGCATGCGGGCTCGGTCAACAGTCTGACTGCGGGTGGCAGCATCGTGGCGATGGCCCCCGGCGGCAGTGTCTCGCCGCTGCACGATAACGCGGCACTCGCAGATGCGCTGGGCGCCACGCTTTCGTTGCAGGCCGGCCAGCAACTCACCTTGGACACAGCTGTGCTGCTGCCCAGCGGGAAACTCACGCTGGCGGCGCAAGGTGATGTGCGCCTGCAGGACGGTGCACAACTGGACCTGGCAGGGCGCAAGATCAACTTCTATGACGCCAGCCAGTACAGCTGGGGCGGCGAAGTCACGCTACAAAGCCAGAGCGGCAGCGTGGTGCAGCAGGCTGGTTCGCACATCGGTCTGGCGGCGGTGAACAACCGGGCAGGTCGTCTCATGGCCATTGCACAGCAAGGCTTGGTGGATCTGGCCGGTGCTGTGGATGGCCGGTCGTCCGGTTATTCCGACGCTGGTGGCACTTGGGTGCCTTTTGCGGCGGCTACGGTGGACGTACGCGGACTGCAGATTGCCGACTTCGCGGGGCTGAATGCGCGCCTGACCGAAGGCGGTGTGTTTGGCGGACGCAGCTTCCAGCTGGGGCAGGGCGATCTGGTGATCGGCGATGAGCTCAAAGCGCGCGAGATCAATGTCTCTGTGGACCGTGGCAGCCTCACGGTCAACGGCCGCATCGATGCCAGCGGTGAACAGGCCGGCAGCATCCGCCTGGCGGCTAATGGCGGCCTGACCTTGTCTGGCCATGCCGTGCTCGATGCGCGTGCCAGCGTGCTGCGCCGCGACAGCTACGGGCAGGTCATTGAAGCGCCCAACCGTGCAACCATTGAACTCGACTCGGGTGATGGGCGGCTGGTACTGGCCACAGGTGCGGCCATGCATCTGGACGTGGCGGGTACTGCCGCCACCTACGGGACGATGGCGCTCAATGCGCCGCGTCTGGGCGGTGCCACGGGCAATGATGTGGACATCGACGCAGCCGGTGCGGTCCGGATCACCGGCGCGCGCAGCATTGCCGTCAATGCTTTCCAGCGCTACGACAATGCCCCTGTGGGCTCGGAAGTAACGGCCGATGGCCGCAGCTACCAGTACATCGACCAGGCGTGGCTGGACCAGCGCCACGGCGAGAGTGCCACATTTATCCAGAATGCCCACGCGAATGGGGCGTTGATGAACGGCAAGCTGGCCGGCCTGCGCGCTTATTCCGACCAGTTCCGGCTGCGTCCGGGCGTGGAGGTGGTCACTGGCGGTGATCTGCATGTGGATGGTGACATCGACTTGTCGGGCCATCGCTATGCCAGCGTCAATCCGCACACGCCTCTGACGGGTGTGTATGGTTCCGGCGAAGCCGGTGCGCTGGTGTTGCGTGCGGGCGGAAACCTCGAGATCTTCGGAAGCATCAGCGATGGCTTCGATGGCTCGCGCCTGCCGTCCACATCGGATGACAATGGCTGGGTGCTGCCGGCTGGGCGCATGCCCTTCGGTGGCGATCTGGTTATTCCACGTGCCGGCCTGGTCACGCTGGACGTGGGCACGGTGTTCAAGACCGGGCGCACACTCAACTACGACCTGCCGGTGGCTGGCCTGAACTTGCCGGCCGGCACGGTGCTTCCCGTGGCCATGTCGCTGGGTCAGAGCATGACCTTGCCCGCGGGTACGGCATTGGCAGCGGCGGTGCGCGATGCCAACGGGCAGGTACTGCACGCTGCAGGCACCGTGCTGTCCGAGCCACTGACGCTGGGCGCAGGTCAGCGGCTGGACGCGGGTTTCCGGCTCTCTGCAGCCACCCTGTTCGGCGCCACGGCCTGGCCTGCAGGTGTACCGTTGCCCCTGGACCTCACGCTTTCGCAGCCGCTCACACTGGCCAAGGGGGCCATCGTGCCGTCCGAAACCGATGTGGTGCTGCCTGGCGGCGTCACGATGGTGGACCTGCGCCCCAAGGGCGCCGACGGCAACCAGGGCCGGACGTGGGCGCTGGCGCCGATGCTGGCGGCAGGCTCACAGTCCAGCGACTTGCGTCTGGTCGCCGGGAGCGATCTGGGGGCCGCCGATGCGCGGCTGACCCAGGTTGGCAGTTCGGCCACGCTGAAACTGGCGGATACGCACTTCGGCCTGGGCGCGAAACGCAACACGCTGTATGCCATCGCGGCGGATGCCAGTCCTGATCTTCTGGATTTTCTCAGCTCGATGGGTGTCGCACTGCAGGCCGGCGACTTGCTGACTCCCGATATCGTGCAGACCTTGTTTGACAATGGGGTGCTGTGGAGCGGCGCAACGGATCTCAACGAATATGGTTTCGGCACCGTTCTCACGGCGGCCAGCACGACCATCACCCCCGAGCCGGCACGCCAGCAGCTTTTCAGCGTGTTGCGCACCGGTACCGGTGATCTGGACTTGGTGTCGGCAGGAGATATCGACATGCGCACGCCTTTCGGGGTGTACACGGCTGGTACGGCTGCGGCGGGAGTGGATGCCGGATACAACCAGGCCCGTGCGCGCAATGCCGACGGTACTGTTCTGCAAGTCGAGGGATCGCCCTTCGAGTCCCTGGTGGACGGCAGCAGCACCAGCCTGTATGCGGCTTGGTACCCCGAGCACGGTGGCAATGTGCTGCTGCGTGCGGGAGGCGACCTCAAGGGGGACTTGATCGGCAACAACGGTGGCGTGAACGATTACGGATACACCTTCGCCAATACGCGCCAGCAGTTGGCCAGTACCGCGGTCGGTAACTGGCTGTGGCGCCAGGGCACCGGTAGCGTGGAAGCGGGCGCCGATGCCGTGCCCACCGCCTGGTGGATCAATTTTGGTACCTATGTGGCGTTGGGGGGCAGCGGTCAGCGGGACCCTTACGACAGCTGGCTTTTCGGCAATGACGCCACACTCACCGGCTTCACCGGCGTGGGCACGCTGGGTGGGGGCAACTTGCGGGTCGAAGCCATGGGGGATGCCGGCATGATCGAGGTGCGCGGCTCGACGTCGAAACATACGCCACGAAGCCAGGGCGTGCACCTAGTGGTGGGCAGCACCGGCCGCGTGGCGCCCGACGGCACGCTGGTGCAGACGGGTGGTGGCGACCTCGATCTGCGCCTGGGGGGCACGCTTAATCCCAATGCCGTCGTGCGGGGCAACGAGCACGACCTCAATTCCACCTTTACCAACTTGCGCGGGGCATTACGTATCGATGCCGGCGCTGTAGGTGGTGTGCAACTGCGCTACGGCATGCTTGACCCGGTGGACACGCGCACCGGAGACCCCTATGCGGCAGGAAGGGCCATCGCCAACGGAGGTCCTATCCTTGTGCTTGGTGACTCCACGGTGCGTATCGACACGCGCGGTGATCTGGTGCTGGGCGGTGCCGCCGACCCGGGGCGGACGCTGCAACTCGAGTCTGGCGCATTCAGCTACCAGGGGCTGCAGCACGCGAACAATGGCTGGAGCTGGTTCTCGATGTGGACACCGGCCACGGCCATTGACTTGCTCAGCGCGGGTGGGCAGCTCACCCCAACCACGGCCTGGGCAGGGGGAGGCGGGTCGGAAGACGTACGCTGGAATGCTTCCGGACGCAACGAATCCGGCAACAACGATGGCTACTTTTACCCGTCCATCCTGCGGGCAGCGGCAGCCAATGGCAGCCTGTACTACGGTGTGGGCACCACAGATTTGCAAAACAGCTTTACACCTCCTAACCCGCTGCGTGTCGGTTATGGCGTGACGCTGGCACCGTCGCCCACGGATGCACAGTTCGTCAACGTGACGGGCAAGGGAGAGCTGCAGCTGCTGGCCAGCGATTCCATCTATGCCAGCGGTTTTGCGATCAACACCTCCACAGCGAATCCGGTGGCGTTGCCCAGCGTGTTCCGCCCAGGCTTCATTGGCCAGGTGGCGGCCACGGGGGGCGGTCAATATGGATTTGATCCGCTGTATGCCTACAACGTTGCGCCAGAGACCGTCGGGTTGAACAGTTGGATCGCACGTGAAGGTGGTCGAATCAACGTGGCGCCGCTCTTTACCTTCGGCAGCCCTGCGACGTCTGGGTACGCGATGGTGGGGCAGGAGCCTTCGCGTTACTACGCGGTGGACGGCGACATCGTCGGCCTGCGGGCGGGCAGCGAAGTCTTGCTGGGCTATCCGGCAGGCGCTGCCGGTGTACGCTACGAGGCTTCGACGCCGGTGGCCATCCGTGCCGGCCGCGATATCACCGATTCCGGGACCCAATTGGGTCGCAAGGATACCGTGACTGGTCGCCTGACTTCCACGGCCGACACGCGCGGCAATCTGATTGCACATGCTTTCGCTGACGATGTGTCGGTGGTGCAAGCCGGGCGCGATATCCGCTACAGCAGCTTCTATGTCACAGGGCCCGGCCTGCTGGACATCAGTGCCGGTCGCAATATCTACTTGGCTGACAAAGGCGAGTTCAAGAGCTTGGGCCAGATTGTGGGCGGGGCGGCGAGTGACCGCGCCAGCGGGGCCAGCATCGCCGTGGCGGCGGGTATGGGAGCCGGAGCCCAATGGGATGCGTTCGCGGCGCGATATCTGGATCCAGCCAAGCTGGCCAACCCGGACCTGCCTTTTGCCGACCAGCCGGGCTCGGCGCTGTATGACTACAGCGGCGCGCTGACGTTAGGCCAGTGGCTGGCGCGGGAGTTCGGCTACAACGCTGCCAAGGACGGTGCGCCGGAAGCCTACATGGCCGCGCAACAGGCCGCGCTCGACATGGCACACCAGCAGGCGCTGAATAACGGGGGGGCGGTAGCTAACCGTGCGCTGGCGCGCGAGTACAAGGTGGAGAGCCGGCTGCACCTGGTCAACTGGCTCAGCGAGCGCTTTGGCACCGAAGGCAGCAACCGCTCGGGACTGGTCTTCGATGCCGCGGCGATGGATGCACGCGCCTTCTTCGCGCAATTGCCGCTCGAACAGCGCAGCGCATACCTGCGCAATGTGTATTACGCCGAACTCAAGGCTGGCGGGCGCGAGTACAACGACGTGGATGGCAAGCGCTACGGCAGTTATCTGCGAAGCCGCGAGGCCATCGCCACGTTGCTGCCCACACAAGATGCGAATGGCCAGGCACTGAGTTACCAGGGTGATCTGACCATGTTCAGCAGTGCCCTGTACTACAACGCCGACTACGTGAACAACAACACTGGTAAGCCGCGCCCAAAGCCGGGTACCAACTACATCACCAAGGCCGAATGGACCGCGTTGGGCAGTCCAGGCTACAACGTCTCTTTCTACGACGTGCTGGATGCCGGGATCCACACCAACTTCGGCGGCGACATCAGCATCATGACTCCGGGGGGGCGTACGCTGGTCGGTGTGGACGGCGGTTTCAAGCCCGGTCCGGGATCGGGCGTGATGACGCAGGGCGAGGGGGACATCCACATCTATGCGCTGGATGACATTCTGATGGGCCAGAGCCGTATCTTCACTACCTTCGGCGGCAACATCCTGGCATGGTCGGCCCAGGGGGACATCAACGCCGGCCGCGGAGCCAAGACCACCGTGGTGTCCACGCCGCAGCAGCGCCTGTACGACACCGTGGGCAATGTCTCGCTGTCTCCATCCACTCCCAGCACGGGCGCGGGCATTGCGACGCTTAACCCGATTCCCGAAGTACCGCCTGGGGATATTGACCTGATTGCGCCACTGGGCACCATTGACGCAGGGGAAGCCGGTATCCGCGTTTCCGGCAACGTCAATCTGGCCGCATTGCAGGTGGTGAATGCCGAGAACATCCAGGTGCAGGGCAAGGCCGTCGGCATTCCCATGGTGGCGGCCGTGAACGTGAGCGCAATGACCAATGCAAGTGCTGCCGCCTCACAGGCGACGACGACTGCCCAGGAAGTCTTGCAGCGTGAACGTGCTGCAGCGCGGCAGGGGATGCCTTCGGTGTTTACCGTGAGGGTGGTGGGCTTCGGCAACGAGCCGCTGCAAGGCCGCGACAAGCTGTCACAGGCGCCGGCGACACCTTCTCGGCCTATAGCGCCGGGCTACGACGCGCAAAGCGTGCTGCAGTTTGTGGCTGTTGGCAAAGAGACCGACCCCCTGCAGTTGGCACGTTTGAGTGCGGAGCAGCGACGCCAGTTGCAGCAGTGACCGCGTTGGCGGTGCCTGGTTCAAGGTGAGCCGCCCGGAGCTTGTATCCGGGCGGTTTTTTTCATGAGAGGTCCGTCTTTGATCGGCCGATCTTGAGAGATGGCTTGGCTAGGCCGGCGCCAGTGAGCTGTCCGCTCAGCGCCCGGCGGGGGGCATGGGAATGGGACGAGGCTGAACGCCGATGTCGGGTGGGCGTTGAGGAAAGGCAGAGATGCCGAACTGGTTGCCCATGCGATGGCCTGTGGCAGCGCGATTGAACAGTCCGAGCTGGTTGGAGGGGCGCTGAGTGATGGCCTCTGCAGCCAGCGGTGCATCTGCAGCGCGGGGATTCGCCGCCGGTTTGGGGGCCGGTTGGAGCTTGCGGGTCAGGCATTCTGGCAGCGGTGGCACACGCTGCCCGTTCACTGTGACCTCTACACAGGTTGGTGCGTTCTGGAGTGCGGTGTCCGAGGCGGTTTGGGCCAGCACTACGCAAGGTCCCACGGCTGTGGCCAGCCATAGCACGGCCAACCCTGTCGCCCATTGGGCGGTCACACCAGGCGAGGACCGTTCGGAACGGTGAACCGGTGAGAGGGGGCGCGACACGATGTGGTGCTTACCTGGAAGTCGAGGGTGACAGATCACGCAGAACTCCTGTTCGAAATGGTGAAACCCGCGGTTTCGAATGAATGGGGTGGGGTTTCCGCATTCTCAAATCATCACAAGTGTCTTTGATGACGCTGCGCACTTTGTCTCATTACAGCGGATGTGCATTCCAAGAGTTTTATGAAGTTTTGGTGACAAATGGCGGGTTCTGATGTTCCCAAACGTCTAGCTACTAGGACGTGTTTTTCTGTCATCTGAGCACTCCACGATGGCCATGCCACCTTGTGTCCGGACACCAGATTTTGGGAATCGAGTTCATTCAATGAATGCCATAAGAACGAGCAATTGCTTTGGATTGAGAAGCGCTGTGAGCTGGGCTGCTATGACCATGTGTGTCGGTGCTGCATGGGCTCAATCCTCAACACAAGATGCATCTCCAGCCCCGCAGGAGCGTGCCGTTGACGTCATGGAGTACATCGTGCGCGGCAATACGGTGTTGGATGCGCGCAGCATCGAGCGCGCGGTTTCTCCGTTCCTGGGGCCGGGCAGAAGCTTGAAGGACATCGAAGCTGCGCGTGACGCGTTGCTGGAGGCCTACCAGGCCAAGGGCTATCAGTCTGTGTATGTGGACCTGCCGGAGCAGCAGGTGACGCAAGGACTGGTTTTCCTTCAGGTCAGCGAAACCCGCGTGGGGCGGGTGAGAGTGACTGGTGCTGAATACAGCTCACCTGTGGAGGTGCGGGACCAGGTCCCCGCTTTGCGGGAGGGCGTGGTGCCAGACTTCAGCCAGGCGCAGCAGGAGCTCACGGCCCTCAACCGCACTGGCAGGCGCCAGGTCATGCCGGTGGTGCGCCAGGGCAGCTTGCCGGGCACCATGGATGTGGACCTCAAGGTGGAGGACAACAGTCCTTGGCGGGCCAGTGCGGGACTCAACAACGACCGCAGTGCCGACACCAAGGACATGAGGCTGTCGGCATCACTGGGTCACGACAACCTGTGGCAGCTCGGTCACAGTGCCTCGCTCAGCGTGTTCACCACGCCGCAGGACACCCAGCAGACCATGGTGTGGTCCGGTTCATACTCTGCGCCCTTGCGTGGCACGCAATGGAACCTAGAGGCGTCGGCTTACAACTCCGACAGCGATGTGTCTACCGTGGGTGGGACCAGTGTGGTCGGCAAAGGGTATGCCTTTGGCTTGAAAGCGGGCTACACGGTTCCTGACAGCGGTGCCTGGTGGCACAACTTCAGCTTCGGGGTTGACTTCAAGAACAACAAGGAATCTCTGCGTTTTGGTGGCACCAGCGACGATGTGCCTCTCAAGTACGCACCCATTACCCTGGCCTATTCCGGTTACTACCAGGGCGAACGTCTGCAGTACGGCCTGGGCATGTCCGTGGTGACCGGCACCCGGTCGCTGTTCGGCTGGGGCAGTGACTGGAAAGCCTTCTACTACAAGCGCTACAAGTCCTCGCCCAGCTTCCAGTTGGTCAAAGCGGACTTCAACGGCAGTTATGCCCTGGCCAACGAGTCGCAGCTGGGCTGGCGGCTGGCCGCCCAGGTGACGGAATCCCCTTTGGTGTCGGGCGAGCAAATCGCTGCTGGCGGGGCCAATTCGGTGCGTGGGTACCTTTCTGCCGAAACCACCGGCGACATCGGGGCCGTCGGCTCGGTGGAGTGGCGTACCAGCCCGCTGACCTGGCTTGGCGATGCCGTGGAGGGCTGGCGCCTCTATGTCTTTGCGGATGCAGCCCATCTGCGTCTGCGCATGCCACTGGTCGAGCAGCAGTCCCGGTTCTCGCTGGCATCGCTAGGGGTCGGCACCAGCTTCAAGTTGGGCTCTCACCTCAACGGGCGTCTGGATCTTGGCTATCCGCTCAAGGATGGGCCGCGCACCAGCAAGCACGACCCACGCCTGACCTTCCATCTCAATGCCAGCTACTGAGGCAGCACTGATTCCACGGTTCATTTCCTCGCGTCTTCGGAGACCTCCTGTCATGCGACGTATCTATTTCCTCTTATTTGCTGCGCTGAGTGCGCTTTTGCCCAGCCTGGCGCAGGCCGCCTGGTGGCAGGCCGACTGGGCCTACCGCAAGCCCATGACCATTGATGCGGGGCCCCAGGGCGCGGCCATTGGTGCGGATGCTGGCCGCACTCCGGTGCTGGTGCGCCTGCACACCGGCAACTTCAATTTCGACGGAGTGAACGACACCGGCGCTGATCTGCGCTTTATCGCCGGCGACGAAAAGACGGTGCTCAATCACCAGATCGAGCAGTTTGATCCCCTGTTGGGCATGGCCCTGATCTGGGTCGATCTGCCGGCATTGCCAGTGGCCGCGTCCCAGCAGATCTGGATGTACTACGGCAACAAGAAGGCCCCGGCCTCGGGCAATGGCCAGCGCAGCTTCGATCCCGACTACACCCTGGTGTACCACTTTGCCGAGAGCGGCGTTCCCGCTCGGGACACCACGGCGTATGGCAACCATGCCCAGACGATGACGACCACGGCAGAGGGCTCGTTGATCGGACGCGGCTCGATGTTGGGCAATGCGCCGCTGACCTTGCCGGCCTCGCCGTCGATGGCTGTGGCAGCAGGAGGCAACTTCACTTTCAGTGCCTGGGTGCGTCCCGAGACCCTGGGTGCTGGTCAGGTGGTCTATGTGCGCCGTGATGGCAGCGCAGAGCTGATCGTTGGCGTGGACCAGGGCGTGCCGTTTGTGCAGGTCAATGGCCAGCGCAGCAGCCCGGGGCAGCCCATCCAGGCAGGTCAGTGGTCCCACCTGGCAGTCAAGGCTGATGGCCAGACCGTGACCTTGCTGGTGGGTGGCCGCACGGCCGCTACGCTGGCGACGGCATTGCCCGCCTTCAACACCCCTTCCACACTGGGCGCAGACAGCTCGGCTGCCAACGGCTGGAACCCCATGGTGGGGGTGATCGATGAGGTGCGTGTCTCCAAGGTGGCCCGCCCAGACAGTCTGTTGCTGGCCGATGCCTTGTCGCAGGGCGCGGAGTCAGGCCTGACCGCCTTTGGCCCGGATGAGCAGCAGGCTGGCAAGAGCCACTTTGGTTTCATTCTTGCTGCGATGCCCCTCGATGCCTGGATTGTGGTGGCCGTGCTGGGCCTGATGATGGTCTTCTCCTGGATGATCATGATTGGAAAAAGCCGTAGCTACGGCGCCATTGACAAGGCCAACGCCAGTTTCATGAGCCATTTTCGTGATGCCGCAGGCGCGCCTCTGGACAGTCTGGCCAAAGGCAACAAGGTCCCGGAGTCGATTCGCAAGGATTCGTCGCTGTGGCGCCTGTATGCCGTGGCAGTCGAGGAAATGGGCCGTCGCCATGCCCGGGGCTATGACCTGAATGCGGTGTCCAGCGCCACGATCGGTGCCATCCGCGCGGCAATGGATGGCGTCATGGTGCGCGAGAACGAAAGCATGTCCCGGCGCATGAACTGGCTGTCGACCACGATTGAAGGCGCACCCTATGTGGGGCTGTTTGGCACCGTGATCGGCATCATGCTGGTGTTCGTGGTGGCGGCCATGGCCGGTGCCGTGGACATCAACTCGGTGGCTCCTGGTATGGCGGCAGCCTTGCTGTGTACAGCCGCTGGCCTGGGCGTCGCCATCCCCGCGCTGTTCGGCTACAACTGGCTGGCCTCACGTTCGGATGCCATTGGCGCCGACATGGCGGTGTTCGTCGACGAGTTCGCGACCCGCCTGGCCGAAGAGCAGGGCGAAGGCCGCACACTGCGGAGCGTCTGAGCCATGGCCCAAGCTGCTTCCAAGTTCGGAACCAAGAAACGCTCCGGAGGCATCAACATCACGCCCTTTGTGGATGTGCTGTTGGTGGTGCTGGTGATCTTTATCCTGACCAGCAATGCCAGCATCCCTGGCATCAAGGTAGATCTGCCCAAGGCCAGTTCGTCAGTGGCCCTGGAAAAGCCCAAGACCAAGGCGATTTCCATCGACAACGATGGCCGCGTGTTCCTGGATGCCTATCCTGTGACTTTGCCGGAGTTGGAAGAGCGCTTGCGGACCGAAAAGGCTTTGTCGCCCGACTTCCCGGTCATTGTGCGGGGAGACTCGGCGGTGCAGTACGCCAAAGTGGTCGAGGTGCTGGATCTGCTGCGTCGCATCGACCTGAACCAGATTGGCCTGGTGACAGGCAAGCCGGCCGCGTGAGGAGTGCAAATTGAACATGCACATCTCCCAAAGTCCGCAGGCCATTTCGGCTGCCACCTGGTGGCGCCGCTGGGGGGGCTGGGTAATAGGTGCGTCGGTCGGACTCGTGCTGCTGGCGGTGATGTGGTACCTGCTGGCAGGGACCGCCAGCACCAAGCGTGAGGTCGCTGCCACACCGACGCTGGTACTGCCTCCTCCCCCCCCTCCGCCGCCAGAGCCCGAGAAACTGCCGGAACCGGAGCCGGAAAAGATCGAGCCGCAGGTGACGGAAGTGGAGCCCGCCCCGGTCGACACCATGGACAAGCCGATGGATGACGCCGCGCCCAGCCCGTCACAGGACATGGGCGATCCCATGACGATGAACGCCGATGCCCAGGCGGGCAATGACGGTATCGCTGTGGGTGGGGGTGGTGGCATGACGGGCGGCGGCGGCGGAGGTGCAGGCGCCGCTGCGTACCAGAACTACATAGGGGCACGTCTGCAGCAGGCCTTGGCACGTGATGCACGTACGCGCAACCTGGTTTTCAGCGATCTGCGCGTTGACCTGTGGCTGGCGGGCGACGGAAGTGTCACGCGCGTTCAACTGGCGCAAGGGAGTGGCAATGGCAAGACCGACGAGCTGGTGCTGGCCATGCTGAACGACATCCGTGCCCTGGACGAGCGACCGCCCCAGAGCATGCGCTTTCCCATGCGTCTGACGATAACCGGCCGCCGCCCGTGACGCTGCCTGCTGGCCGGTGCCCCGATTGCTTTCTTTCTCAATTTTGAATCAACCATGACCTCTCTTACACCTTCTCCGATGGCTGCAGGGCGCCAGGCGCCGCGATGCCCTCAACTGACGCGCAGTACGCTGGCCCTCGCCGTGGTGGCTGCCATGGCCATGACTACGCTGGCGGTCCATGCGCAGGCTTCGAAATGGGATGCTCCTGTCAGCGAAAGCGCCATGGTGCGATTGATCCGTGGGCTGATTGAAAGCGGCACCCTGACCAAAGATGTCGGCGAGGCGCTGCTGGCCCAGGCACAAACCGAAGCCATGGCCGCACAGCATGCACAACGCCAGGCGGCGTCAGCCACAGGAGCTTCGGCCAACGCCTTGCAGCCGGCTGCAGGGGATGTGCGTGTCCCCTACATTCCGCAAACGGTGCGCGACGAGATCCGCAACGACATCAAGGGCGAGGTCATGGCCCAGGCCAAGGCGGAAGGATGGGCCGCACCCAACGAAACTCCCGAGTGGACCCAACGCATCCGCTTCGAAGGAGATTTGCGGGTGCGCAGCGAGTCCCGATTCTTCTCGGAAGGCAACAGCAACGAGATCGTGGGCTATGCGGCCATCAATGAGGGCAATGGCTACGACGTCAATACCAACTCGACTGCAGGATTTCCTCCGCTGCTCAACACGCGGCAGAACCGCAAGAACCAGCTGCGTGCCCGTGCCCGCATCGGCCTGGCGGTCGATATCTCCGACGCCACCAAGGCGGGTGTCCGGTTGGCCAGTGGGAGTGACGACAGCCCGGTATCGACCACGCAGACGCTGGGAGGGGGTCTTGGCAAGAAGAATGTGTGGCTGGACCAGGCGTGGCTGTCGCACAAGCCTTATGACTGGCTGACCATCACGGGCGGACGTTTTGCCAACCCCTTTGTGTCGACGGATCTGCTGTTTTCCAGCGACCTGAATCTGGATGGCATTGCCTTGCAGTACCAGAAGCCGCTGCCGTCGAACCGCGACGTGGAGCTGTTCGGAACTGTGGGCATCGTCCCGCTGGAGTATTCGTCCGACAACTTCCCTTCGCGCTCGCTCGACAAGGCCTCCAGCGAGGTCAAATGGCTGCTGGGTGTGCAGGCCGGTGCCAGCTGGAAAGTCGATGAACGCAATCGCTTGCGCGGGGCGCTGGCTTACTACGACTTCCGCAACGTGAACGGCAGACTGTCCAGCCCCTGCGCCTTGTATGCCGGCGCGGAGGCCTGCAGCACTGACTGGGCGCGTCCCGCATTCATGCAAAAGGGCAACACGCTGATGATGCTGCGCGACATCATGCTGAACCCCAACGATCCCGCCAACACCGCCCAACCCCAGTACTTCGGCCTGGCATCGAAATTCCAGCTGCTGGACCTGAACATGCGCTGGGACGCCAAGGTGGCGGGTGCTTATGGCTTGCGCCTGGATGCCAACTTCGTGCGCAACCTGGCCTACGACAAGGACGCGATGTTCCGCAGGGCCCGCGGCGGCATCATCAACAACTATGCGGCGAACGCGCCGCTGGTCCCCACACAGGCGGACTTCCAGAGCGGCGGCAATGCCTACATGCTGCAGGCGACCTTGGGCAAGCCCAGCCCGGCAGCCCGCGGAGACTGGAACATCCTGGCTGGCTACAAGCGCATCGAGCCGGACGCCATGCCAGATGGCTACAACGACTCGTCTTTCCATCTGGGCGGTACCAACGCGCGTGGCTACTACATCGGCGGCTCCTACGCGATCGACAAGAACACCTGGTTCACGGGGCGCTGGATGTCGACGAAGGAGGTTTACGGCGCCCCCTACCAAATCGACATGTTGCAGCTTGAATTCAATGCACGATTCTGAGGGGCCTGACATGAAGCCGTTTTACATCCAGCAGTGGAACCGCCAAAAGGTGGCTGCTCTTGTCGCCCTGATCGGCTGGCTGCCATGCATGGGGCATGCGCAGGAGCAGAGCATGGAAGAGCGCCTGCGAGCGCAGCTGCGCACGGTCACTGGCCAATTGCAGCAGGCTCAGAATGAACTGGCCTTGCTGAAGTCCGGTGGTGGCACCGCAGCCCGCGCAGCGAATCCACCGCAAGAGGAGGCCTTGCGCGCCGAACTGGCACAAAGCCGCCAGCAACTGGCACGTGAGCGCGAGCACAGCAGCCGGCGCGACGCCGAGGTGCAGGCCGTGCGGCAGCAGGCGACGGAGGTGATTGGAAAGTCCAACGCCCAGGTGAACCAGTTCCGTACGGCTTACAACGAGCTGTTGAAGATCGCACGCGTGGCCGAAGCCGAGCGCCTGCGCCTGGCAGAGGCCGCAACGGCCCAGCAAGCCGCCATCACGCAGTGTGAGGCGAAGAACAAGCAGTTGCATGCCCTGGGGCAGGAAATCTTGCAGGCCTATGAAACGCTGGACCTCGGAACACTGATTTCTGCCCGCCAGCCGTTTGCGGCGAAGAGCCGGGTGAAGTTCGAGGAAGTGGCACAGCAGTACGGTGACAAGCTGTACGAAGGTAAGTTTGACCTGCGCAGCGTGCAGGTCCCTGCTGCGGCTGGCGGCAGGCCAGGTGCTCCGTCCGAAGGTGACTCCGACTCCTTCCAGCTTGAACCCCAGGCAGCAAGCCAGCACCAGCCTTGAGCGCTTGAAAATTGTAGGAGTACCAAAGAATGAGTGTGAATCTATGGCTTTCCCGTACACGCTGGCTGGCGCGTTGTTCTGCGACCGTGATGGCGGTCGGCTTCGGTGTGTTGGGTTGGGCCCAGCAGCCTGACCCTTCTGTGGCCGGTACCGCCGTTGTGGCGCGGCTGGCAGACATGCAGGTTCGGCAGGACGAGGTCGAACAGTTCATGCGTGCACTGCCGCCCGCCGATCGCGTTGCAGTGCGGCAAAACGGCGCGGCAGTGGAGCTGATGCTGCGCCAGCGCTTGGCGAATGAGGCCTTGTTGAAGGAGGCCAGGCAGCAGCAGTGGGCAGAGCGACCGGAGATCCGGGCGAAACTTCAGGCCGCAGTCCAGGAGGTCACGGACCGGGTGATCAGCAGCAGCTATCTGGACTCGGTGACACAGCTTCCCGCGGGCTTTCCCAGCGATGCAGAGCTGAACGCGGCCTACGAGCGGACCAAGCCCCAGTTGCAGATTGCGGCCACCTACCACGTGGCGCAGATCTACTTTCCGGTCGAGCAGGGTACGAGCAGTGTATCGGTGCAAGCCGAGGCGGCCAAGCTCTCGAAGCAGGCACGGCAAGGGGATTTTGCGGCCCTGGCGAAGGCCCGTTCCCAGGATGCCCCCAGCGCTGCCCAGGGAGGGGATGTGGGCAGCCTGCCGTTGGCGCAGATGCGTCCGGAGTTCCGGGAGACGGTGGCGGACATGAAGCCTGGCGAGGTCAGCGAACCGTTGCAGTCTCCTTCGGGCTTTCATGTGCTCAAACTCCTGGCACATCAGCCTGCACGTGTGGCGACATTCGAGGAGGCCAAGCCCGGGCTGCAGACACTGATGCGTGAGCAGCGCCGCCGGGAGCTTGCATACAACTATCTGAACAAGCTGGCTCCCGCTTCTGGTGTGAGCTTTGACCATGCCGCTCTGGATGCGGCACTTCGAAACGTTCGCTAGCGCAAGCGCTGGCGCGGGTGTGTCTATTTTTCTGACTGTGAGCGAAAGCATGAACAAGCAAGAGCAAGAAGTTACCTCCAACTCCTCCAATGCCCCCCAGGGTGATTTGGTGTTCACCATGAACGCCGAGCGGGTGGCAGAGGCCATCAAGGAATCCGGCTGCGCCGTTACAGCCGTCGATCAAGACGGTGTGGTGCGTCTGCACAGTGCCAGCCAGGGGATTGGCTTTCAGGTGCTGTGGGGCAATGCCTTGAGCGCGGGTGAGTATGTGGATCTGACCCTGAGCTGCCCGCTGCGTGTGGAAGGCGGGACGTTGCCCGAGGGGATGCTGTCCGACTGGCACCGCAGCAAGCGCTTTGCCCGTGTGGCCCAGCACGGAGACTTTGTGGTTCTGGAGATAGATGTATTGGTTGCAGGAGGCGTGAGCCCGAGACACCTAACCGTGGTGATGCAGTTGTGGAACCAGATGATGGGGCAATTCTTCCAGCATCTGCGCAATTTCAGCCAGCCTGCCGCGTCATCGCCCAGCGGCGCGGAAAATGCTCCCGAGGCTTCTTTGGCAGCTGAAGCTCCTGCCGAGGTGGCCACGGCTTGATGCCGTCCAGCTCGGCCCTTGCGCCGAGCGCGTGCCTTGCCCTTGAACGGGCTTGGCACGGCGGTGCAACACTGCCTGCGTGAAGAGGGGTCTCACGTGTCAAACAGATGTGTGGAGGTGGGCTTGCGCGCGGCATTGCAGCGCGTGTGGAGCCTTGCCGCGGTGTTTCTACTTTGCTGCTCCATCCAGCCCGTGTGTGCGCAGGCCGCTTCACAGGCGGTACCCGGGCACTGGATGGCTTATGCTCAATGGGTGGGTGAGCAGTTTCAGGGTAGGTTGGGTAGCCAAGACAGTCCTGCTGCAATGCGTTTACGAGACTGGATGTCGGCGCACCAACGAGTGCCGGTATCCGAGCACCAAGGACAGGCCCGGTCATCCGCCAATTTGATCTTGCAAGTGTGGGTGGCACAAACGGGCAAGGTTGCACGGATTGAGCTGGATTCTGCGGGGGATGGGCAGGTCGATGCAGATCTGTGGCAGTTGCTCGCTGCAGAACCGCTCCACAATGAGCCTCCAGCCGATTTACTTCAACCGATGGTGCTGGAGTTGACACTGGACCTCCAGTAGGACGAATGCTGGGGCTGCGTGAGTGTGGAGTCTGCTGTTTCCACTTTGGGATGAGCTCAGTCTCAGGCTTACGAGGCTGAGGTGTTTACGACATTAGCTGAACATGTGATGACGCGATTGGTCTCGCAAGCCGCATGGATGCTAGATCGTTGTTTACGACTTTAATTGTCCGGAATATCTGCTGGGACGGGCATCAGGCATCGGCGCTGTGCCCGCCTGGCAGACCACCCGCTGGCACAGCACTGAGGCGACAGCGATGCCCCTGTGGGATCGGCGGGGCTTGCTGCGCTCTGCCGGGTCGATGCCATCAGCGCTTTTGCACGCCTTCAGCAGTATGTCGACAGCGCGCTCGATGTAGGTTCTTTGCTGCTCGGGTGAACCCACATCGAGTCCCAGCAATGCATGGGCTTGGGACGGGTCGCAATCATGGACGTGAAGACTCTCACCGTGGTGAAGTCTCTGGGCTGCTCCAGATCGCCAAATTTCATGCGGAGGATTTCTTGAAGAAAAGCATGGAAGTCATTCAGCGCGGGTGCTGGAGCCCTTCTACCGCCTGGAGCATTCGCGCAATGCGGATTCGGGCGGCATGGGTCTCGGCCTGTCCATTGCGCAGACCGTGGCGCATGCGCAGGGTGGCCAGTTGCTGCTGCGCAATGAGCCAGAGGGAGGCTTGGAGGTGACGCTGAAGCTGCCGCAACGGTGATGGCTTGGGGTGGCTGCGGCTGCGGTTTCAGCCTGTAGGCAGCCGGCTATTTTTTTGCCGTCGCTTGGAAGTTGCCGAGCGCGTTACGCCAAGAGCACCCAGGGTCTCACCTCCACGGCCTTCTTGCCCAGCAGGCGCGTCTCCATCCATCCTGCGTTTGGGGGCTGACAGGAGCTCTGAATCCTGTGTGTCGCTTCAGGCTTGCACCTCATCCGTGCGGTCTGCCAGACGCTTGGAGAGCACCGCGCAGACAAACAGCTGAATCTGGTGAAAAAGCATCAGAGGCAGCAGCAGCGTGCCCATGGAGCCGCCTATGAACAGTACCTGGGCCATGGGGACGCCCGTGGCCAGGCTCTTCTTGGAGCCGCAGAACAGGATGGTGATGCGGTCGGGGAGGTCAAAGCCCAGGCGGTGGCCCAGCCACCAGGTCGTGCCCAGCACCAGGGCCAGCAGCACGCAGCAGGCCAGGGCCAGCACCAGAATCTGCTGCAGTGGCAGCTGTGACCACAGGCCCTCGACCACGGCGCTGCTGAAGGCCGTGTAGACCACCAGGTAGATCGAGGTCTGGTCCACATGCTTGAGCACGGCCTTGCGGCGGTCCACCCAGGCGCCGATCCAGCGGCGCGCCAGCTGGCCCAGCACAAAAGGCAGCAGCAGCTGCAGCATGATCTTGAGCACGGCATCGCCAAACGGCAGGCTGTGCGCGCTCTGACCCAGCATCAGCAGCACCAGCAGGGGGGTGATGAAGATGCCCATCAGACTGGATGTTGCGGCCGAGCAGATGGCCGCCGGGATGTTGCCGCGCGCGATCGAGGTGAAGGCGATGGACGACTGCACGGTCGAGGGCAGGGCGCTGAGGTACAGCATGCCGCGGAACAGGTCCTGTCCCAGCAGGGGCAGCAGCACGGGCTTGAGCGCCAGCGTCAGCAGCGGAAAAAGCAGGAAGGTGCAGGCGAACACCAGCGAATGCAGGCGCCAGTGCCCCATGCCCTTGACAATGGCGTTCAGCGACAGCTTGGCTCCGTGCAGGAAGAACAGCAGGGCGATGGCCAGGTTGGTCACCGTGCTCGCATAGTCGGCATAGACACCGCGCACGGGCAGCACGCTGGCCAGCACCAGCATGGCCAGCAGGATGAGCATGAAATTGTCGGGGAGAAAACTAGGGCGTCGCATGGCAGAGGCAGAAAGACAAAGCCGCAAGCGGATTGCGGCCAAAAGCGGCACGGGGCCGCGATGGGCCACACTCTAGTACGCTGGAAACTTTCCTGCTAACGACATCAGGCGTATGAATATCGCTGAAACGACAAAACGCCGGGACCTGGCCTCGCGCCCCGTGCCCGTGCTGGCCCGGCTCCCGCGGACCGTCTACGCCCGCGCCGAGCAGATGCAGCGCAAGGCCGCCACCGTGGCGCATGCCCACGACTGGGTGCAGTTCTCCTATGCCAGCCAGGGCGTGCTGCAGGTACAGACCCACCAGGGCCTGTTCATTGCGCCGCCGCAGTGGGCCATCCTGATTCCGCAGCAACTGGTGCACAGCGTGGTCAATGCGCCGCGCACCGAAATTCGCAGCCTGTACATCGCGACCCCTGCTCTGCAGGACCTGGGAGGGGCGTGCCGGGTGCTGGAAGTGTCGCCGCTGCTGCGCGAGATGATCCGCCACTTTGCCACCTTGCCCGTGGAATATGCCGAGGAAGGGGCCGACGGGCGCCTGGTGCAGGTGCTGCTGGACCAGATCCATGCCGCGCCCCAGGCCGCACTGCGCCTGCCTTGGCCGGAGGACGAACGCCTGCGTGCCTGGTGCCGCCACCTGCTGGACGTGCCCGATGCCCCGCTGCAGCTGGCGCAGTGGAGCCAGGAGCTGGGGGTGTCCGAGCGTACGCTGGGCCGCTGGTTCCAGAGACAGACGCAGATGAGCTTTCGCCAATGGCGCCAACGCGCGCGCCTGCTGGCGGCCTTGCCCCAGTTGCAGGACCTGCAGAGCGTGACCGAGGTGGCCCTGGTCTGCGGCTATGACTCGACCTCGGCCTTCATCGCGGCGTTTCGCCAGCTGTTCGGACGTACGCCGGGACAGTTGTTGCGTGCTGCTGCGGCCTGAATCCGTCGTTTCTGGTGCTCTCCCTGCGTCGGTTCTTTCGCATTCGCAATTCAACGCTGCGTAGACGCGACCGTTCCCCGCCAGGCAGAGCCGCATGCGGTGGTGCCCGTTGACGCCTGCGTCACCTGCCGTGTCACCTGCAGGACGGCGCAAAAGGGTTTGCCCCACGCACACCCGCTCCCGGGACACGCACTAATGCACCGGTGGATAGCAATTCGCACGCCGGCGGCGGCCTATCCGCTACGGGCGCCTGATCGCAAGCTGCTTGTACAAGGAGGTGCACATGGTGAAGTCGTGGAACCAGGCCGGCTGGATGGCATGGACGGTGGCTGTGGCGGCCGGATGGAGTGCCGGGGCCATGGCCGCGGAGACGTTTCCTTCCAAGCCCATCCGCATCGTGGTGGGCAATGCCGTGGGCGGTGTCGACGATATCTGGGCGCGCCGCTATGCACAGCAGATGAGCGAGCGGCTGCAGCAAACGGTGGTGGTGGACAACCGCCCCGGTGCATCAGGCACACTGGCGGCGATGGAGGTGCTCAAGGCCCCCAAGGATGGCTACACGCTGCTGTATGGTGGCATGGCTTCGCTGATCCAGTTTCCGTCGGCCGGTGGAACGGTGCGCTACAAGCCTAAGGAAGACTTCGAACCCGTGGCCATGGCCACGCTGGGCTATCCGGTGCTGACGGCGGGCAGCAACTCCTGGGCCAAGAGCATCCAGGACCTGGTGCACAAAGCCAAGGCCGCGCCAGCCAACGCGGATGCCTATAGCTGCGGCACCAGCGGCCAGGCGGCCACCAGCCACTTTGCCTGCATGATGGTGGCCAAGGCCGTGGGCGCAGAGTTCAAGCCCGTGCCCTACAAAGGGGGCTCGTTGGCGGCCACGGATGCCGCTTCCGGGCATGTGGATTTTGCGGTGGGCTTCTACGGCGAGATCAGCCCGCTTACGCTGGGCAAGCGCCTGACGCCCCTGGTGGTGTTCAGTCCAAAGCGCTTTCCGTTGTACCCCGATACGCCAACGGTGAAAGAGGTGGGGCTGGAAGGACTGGAGATGGTCAGCTTCAGCGCCTTCTTTGCGCCCAAAGGCACGCCGGCCGAGGTGGTGCAGCGGCTCAATACCACCGTGATCCAGTCGTTCCACACGCCGCAGATGGAGCGCTGGCTGAGCGATGCCGGGGCCTTCTACCAGGACATGTCCCCGGCCGAGCTCAAGGCGTTCTACTTCAAGGAAATCGACCTGTGGAAGCAGCGCTCGGTGGAGCACGGTATCCGGGTGGAGCAGTGAGCGAGTGCGCAGCGTGTGGGAGCCTGGGCCGCGGAGGCTTTGAACCTGCTCCATGAGGCTGCCCCCCACTGCGGATTCGGGGGGGCCTCGCGTCAGCCCTCTCCCAGTGGGTGTAGTCATGAAAAAAGCGCTCCATCGGAGCGCTTTGTCTTGGTCAGGGCGGTGGCAGGGACTGCGGTGTCAGGCAGGGACCTGGCCATTGGGGCTGAAAAAAAAGCTTCAGGCCACCTTCTGGGCGCAGGCATCGGGAATCCAATGCCTGCCCGGAATCGCCTCCAGCAGTGCCCGTGTGTAAGGGTGCTGGGGCTGGCTGAAAACGCGGGCGGTGTGGCCGGACTCCACAATCTCGCCGGACTTCATGACGATGAGCTGGTCGCAGATCTGTGCCGCCACCCGCAGATCGTGGGTGATGAAGACCATCGACAGCCCCATCTGCTCGCGCAGGCGGGTGAGCAGGTCCAGCACCTGTGCCTGCACCGAGACATCCAGGGCGGACACCGGCTCGTCGGCGATCAGTATCTGCGGCCGCATGGCCAGCGCCCGGGCGATGCCGATGCGCTGGCGCTGGCCGCCCGAGAATTCGTGCGGGTAGCGGTCCAGCGCGTCGGGGGACAGGCCGGTGAGGGCAAACAGCTCGCGTGCATGGGCCAGGGCCTGGGCGCGGGATTCCCCATGCGCAATGGGGCCCTGGGTGACGATGTCGCCCACGCGCTGGCGCGGGTTGAGGGAGCTGTAAGGGTCCTGGAACACCATCTGCACGCGGGTGGCGTGCAGCCGGCGCTCGGCAATGCTGCGCAGCTGCACGGTGTCGTTGCCGACCCGGAATTCGCCTTCATCCGGCACCAGCAGGCCCATGAGGTTGCGCGCGAGCGTCGACTTGCCCGATCCGCTCTCACCCACCACCCCCAGCGTCGTTCCCGCAGGCAGGCTGAACGAGATGTCCTTGACCGCGTGCGTGGTGCGGCTGGTGCGACCCAGCCAGTTGCGCTGGTGGTAGGTTTTGGACAGGCGCGCGACCGACAGCGCGGTAGGCGTCTGGCTTGCCACACCGCGCACGGGCGCCTGCAGCGGAGGCACGGCAGCGATCAGGGCCCGGGTGTAGGCATGCTGTGGGTGGTCGAGCACGGCCTGGGCCTCCCCACTCTCGACCAGCACGCCGTGCTGCATGACGGCCACCCGGTCGGCAATTTCGGCCACCACGCCAAAGTCGTGCGTGATGAAGAGCACGGCCATGCCTTTGCGCCGCTGCAGATCGTGGATGAGGTGCAGGATCTCGGCCTGCGTGGTGACGTCCAGCGCCGTGGTAGGTTCGTCGGCGATCAGCAGGGCCGGCTCCAGCGCCAGCGCCATGGCGATCATGGCGCGCTGGCGCTGGCCGCCAGAGAGCTCGTGGGGGTAGGCTTTCAGGGCCTTGTCCGGATCGGGGATCTTCACAGACTCCAGCAACCCCAGGGTGCGCGCACGGATGGTCTTGCGGGGCAGCCGGGTGTGCGTACGGAACACCTCGCCGATCTGGTCGCCGATGGTGCGCAGCGGATTCAGCGCGGTCATCGGCTCCTGGAAGATCATCCCGATCTCGCTGCCGCGCAGTTTGCGCAGGCCCTCGGCACCGAGTTGCAGCAGATCCTGCCCGCGCCACAGAATCTGGCCGCTGCGGACCTGGACGCCTTCGGGCAGCAGGCCCAGTACCGCACTGGTGGTGAGCGATTTGCCGGAGCCGCTTTCGCCCACGACACACACGATCTCACCCGGGTGCAGGTCCAGGCTCACCTGCTGCAGCGCGTGCGGACGATCTCCCCCTGCGGGCAGGTCGATGGTCAGGTTCTGGATGGACAGCAAGGCACTCATAGAAGGTCTTCGGAATTCAAACGGCGGAACATGCAATACAGCACATGCGGTCGGCGCATCAGATGCGCTGGCCGCCACTGGCGTCGATGCGCTGCGCGGTCACCCAGCGGGCGGCATCGCTGGCGAGGAAAGCCGCAATGCCCGCGATGTCGTCTGGCTGGCCCACGCGGCCCAATGCCACGCTCTGGGCAATGATGGCCGCCTGCGCGGGGTCTCGGGCCCGGGTGTTCAAGTCGGTGGCGGTCGCACCGGGCAGCACCGCATTCACGGTGATGCCGCGCACGCCCAGTTCGCTGGCCAGCAACAGCGTCAGTGCTTCCAGCCCGGCCTTGGCAGGGGCGTAGACGCTCATCTCCGGATACGCGGCACGCGTGCCCATCGACGAGATGTTGATGATGCGCCCCCCGTCCCTCAGCACGGGCAGCAGGCGCTGGATCAGGAAGAACGGTGTTTTCAGATTCACCTGCAGCACATGGTCGAAGTCGGCGGGCTGCACATCGGCAATGCGTGCCTTCAGGCCCACCCCCGCGTTGTTCACCAGGATGTCCAGACCGCCAAGGCCAGTGGCCTGCAATTGCCCGGCGAGGGCATCGGCGAGCTGGTCCGCGCCCTGCGGGAGGCTCAGATCGGCGGCCAGCACCGATGCCTGGCCACCGATCTGCGCGATCTCGGCCTGCAGCGACCGGGCGGCATCGGCTGCCTGGTGGTAGTGGATGAACACCTGCGCGCCCTGCTGCGCCAGCGCCAGGGCAATGCTGCGCCCGATGCCGCGGCTTGCGCCGGTGACCAGGGCCGTCTTGCCGCTGAGGTCAAAGCCGCTCATGCCAGCACCTCCGTGCCGTGCTGGTGCCAGGCCTGGCGCTTTTCCAGATCGCGGGCCAGCTGCACCAGGGCATGCCGGTCGACCTTGTTGGTGCCCGCCCAAGGCAGGTCCTGCACAAAGCAGACGCGGCGTGGATGCTGGTAGGCCGGGCCGTGTGCCAGTGCATGCTGCTTCAGGGTTTCCGCATCCACCGAAGCGCCTTCGCGCCGGACCACAAAGGCCACGGGCACCTGCGCACGTTCCTCGTCGGGCAGCGGCACCACGCTGCACTGGGCCACGTCGGGGTGCTTTTCCAGCAGCTTCTCCACTTCCACGGGGTAGATGTTCTCGCCCGCGCAGACAAACATGTCATCGGCGCGGCCGATGAAGTAGTAAAAGCCATCGGCATCGCGGCGCATCACATCACCGCTGTAGTACCAGCCGTTCTGCAGCACCTGGGCGCTTTTCTCCGGGAGGTTGTGGTAGCCGGACAGCAGGGCAGGATTGCGCATCAGCAGCACCCCTTCGTCGTCGCTGGGGCCGTCCACCAGCCGCACCTGGGCCGGGTCGATGGGGTGACCCAAGGCCAGTCCCGGCGTGGGAATGCCGGCAGGGTGCGGTCCGAACACGGCGGGGCCGGCCTCCGTGGTGCCATAGCCATGCGTCACGCGGGCGTCGGGGAAGGCGTGCTGGATGCGCTGGAGCAGGTCCAGCGTCATCGGGGCCGAGCCCAGCATGACCCGTTTGAGCGCGGAGAAGTCCCGTCCTTGCAGCTTGAGCGGATCCTTGATGATGCGCGCGAACATGGTCGGCACTGCCGTCAGCACCGTGATGCGGTAGCGCTCCAGCGCGTCGATGTAGGCATCCACATCGAACCCGGGCTGGATCACCAGCAGCCCATGCACGGCGAATGCGCGCTTGGACATGAAGAGTCCGTTCATGTGGAACAGCGGTTGTGCCAGCAGGTAGCGCGCCTGCGCGGCACCGGGGGCCTCCGTGGTGGCCTGCAGCGCCCAGAGCTGGCCGGCATGCGTGAGCGGAACCCCCTTGGGCTTGCCGGTGGAGCCGGAGGTGTAGAGCATCTGCGCCACATCGTCGTGCGCCGGGCGCACGCTGTCCACGTCGGCGGGCACCACGCGTGCGGCAAAGCCATCGGGTCCGGCATCATCGAAATCGATCACCGGCACGTGGCTTGCCAGCGCGGCACGGCGTGCGCCATCGGTGAAGGCCAGCACCACGTCGGCATCCTGCAGCACATATTTCAGAATTTCCGGCGACTGCTTGATGTTGAGGGGCACGGCCACATGGCCGGCACGCATGATGCCGAAATAGGTGATGAGGTATTCGGCGCGATTCAGCGAGGCGATGGCAATCCGCGAGCCTGCGGGGAATGCCTGTTGCGCCAGCCAGCGGGCCACCCCGCCCGCCAGTGCGCGCACCTCCGCATGGCTGTAATGGCGCGGCAGGGCGGGTTCGCGCAGGTCGATGATGGCGGTGCTTTCCAGCGAAAGCGCGGGATCGTTGAGATCCCCCAGGTTGTAGCGGTGAGAGGTCATGGTTCGAGGGGGGGAAGTGGCTGCCGCGCCTCAGCGCTTGCGCAGCTTGGGGTTGAGGGCGTCGTTGAGCCCGTCGCCGACCAGATTCAGAGAGAGAACCGCCAGCATGATGGCCACGCCGGGTACGGCGCACAGGTACCAGGAGGTGCGGATCAGGCTGCGCCCTTCGCCCACCAGGCGTCCCCAACTGGCGACATTGGGGTCGCCGAGACCGAGAAACGACACCACGGATTCATAGAGGATGGCGCCCGCCACCACCAGCGACGACATGACGATCACCGGGGGCAGCGCATTGGGCAGGATTTCCTTGAAGATGATGTGTGCCGGATGCAGGCCGACCGAACGGCAGGCCTGGACGAACTCCCGCTCCTTGAAGGACAGGAATTCCGCGCGCGTGAGCCGTGCGATCGGGGGCCAGGAGACCAGGCCGATGGCCAGGGTGATGGCTTCGATGTGGGGGCCGAGAATCGACACCACCGTGAGCACGAAGACCACATTCGGGATGATCTGAAACAGCTCCGTCACCCGCATCAGCACCTCATCGACCCAGCCGCCGGCCCAGGCGGATGCCGCGCCAATGCCCACCCCCAGCAGGGTGGCGGTGGTGGCCGCCACCAGACCGATGAGCAGGGTGGCACGCGCACCGTGGGCGATCATGGCAGCAATGTCCCGGCCCAGCGAATCGGTGCCCAATGGATGGCTCCACTGGGTGAAAGGCCAGATCTCGGGCGTCGCCACGATGCGCAAGGGATCGGTGGGGAACAGCAGGTCCGCCGCCAGGGCCACGGCCGCGATGGTGCACAGGATCACCGCGCCGATCACGGCGCCGCGGTTGCGCGCAAAGCGGCGCAGGAACGGGCCGATGGCGCCCGCAGCCTTGCGGGCTGTTTGTGAGGCGCTGGGCCCCGCAGGAATGGGGGTAGGGATGGAACGCATGTCAGAGCGCCTTGATGCGCGGGTCAAGCCGTGCGTACAGAATGTCCACGGCAATATTGGCCAGAATCACTACGGCCGAGCTCAGGACCAGAATGCCCAGCACGACCGGGTAGTTGCGGCTCATCACGCTGTCGAACAGCACACTGCCGATGCCCGGCCAGCTGAAGACAGCTTCCACCACGATGCTGCCGCCCAGCACGGCACCCAGCTGGAGCCCCAGCAGCGTGACGATGGGAAGCACCGCATTGCGGGCCATGTGCCGCAGCACGATGGCCACGTCCTTCAGGCCCTTGGCCTTGGCCGTGCGCACATAGTCCATGCGGCTGACCTCCAGCATGGAGGCACGCATGACGCGGGCGTAGCTGGCGCTGTAGAACAGCCCCAGGGTGATGGCCGGCAGTGCCAGGTGGTGGAGCACATCCAGGGTCTGTTGCCAGAGTCCGCCATCCAGCCCGATGGTGACCATGCCGCCCACCGGAAACCAGCCCAGCTTCACCGCGAACAGGACGATGAGCATGATGCCCAGCCAGAAGCTGGGCGCCGCAAAGCACAGCGTGGCAAACAGGGAGACCGCCGTATCCCACCAGGTGTTCACCTTGATGGACGAGACGATGCCCGCAGCAACCCCCACCAGCACCGCAATCGCCAATGCGGACAGCATCAGGATCAGCGTGGCCGGCAGGTGGGCACCAATCACGTCGATGACCTGGGTGTTGTGCCGGTAGGAATAGCCCAGGTCCAGCTGTGCTACCGAAGCGATGTACTTGAGCAGCTGCACGCTGGCAGGCTGGTCCATGCCATAGGTCACGCGCAAGCGCTCGATGAGTGCCGGATCGGTGACCTGGCGCTCCGCCGTCATGACATCCAGAAAGGTGCCGGGCACCATCTGGATGAGCAGGAAGTTGAGCACCACCACCCCCAGCAGGAGTGGAACCGCCTGTCCCAGCCGGCGCAAAATGAGGTTCACCAGCATGTGCTCACCTCAAGCACCGATCCAGACATCGTCCAGCGATCCGCCCTGCACGTCGGCCACAGAAGTGAAGTTGTGCAGCTTCTTGCTGGCCAGCGTGAAGGCCTGGATTTCCACCAGGGGCACCAGCGGCACTTCGGTGGACGCCAGCTTTGCAAAGGCATGCACCAGCTTCTTGCGTTCCTGGGGCCTGGTTTCCACCGTGATGCGGCCAACCAGCGTATCCATCTCGGGGTTGGAGAAGCCGGTCGCGTTGCGGAACGCACCACCACGGACAATCCCGTCGGTCGTGAAGTACTGGGTTACGGTGGGAACCGGCTCCAGCGGTGCCGTGAAGTTGGAGATGGCGATGTCGTAGTCGTAGTCGCTGTAGATGCGCTTCAAGGCGGTTGCACGGTCCACCGAGTCCAGCTTCACCGCAATCCCCACATCCTCCAGCGCCTGCTTGAGGTACTGTCCCAGCTTGGCGTTCTCTTCAAACCATGCTGCGGCCAGCAGATTCACGCTGAAGCGCTTGCCGTCCTTGAGCGGCAGGCCTGCCGCATCCAGCAGTGCGCCGGCCTTCTTGGGGTCGAAGGCATAGCGCGGCACATCGTCCGTGAAGAAGATGGGGTTGCTGCTGAAGATCGGCGAAATGGCAGGCTTGCCGCGGCCGTAGTAGATGGTGTCGACAATGAACTGGCGGTTGATGGCGTGCAGGATGGCCTGCCGCACTTCCCGGCGCTTGACATGCTCGCGGCGCTGGTTGAACTCCGCGGTGACCGTCCAGGCTGCGTTCTCGTAGCCACGGGTTTCCAGGGTCACCTTGCCGGTCTTGACCAGCCGGTCGATGTCACGGGCCGGCACGGGGCTGGAATAGGCCAGGCCCAGCTCGCCGGTCTCCAGCGCGGCGCCGCGGGAGGCAGCATCCGCCCACCAGCGCACGATGAGCTTGTCGATATAGGGCTGTCCCTGGCGCCAGTACTGTTCATTGCGCTGGTATTGCACGTGGCTGCCACGCACCCATTGCCCGTACTTCCAGGGGCCGGTGCCGACCGGCGTGTTGTTGGCCGGGTTGGTGATGATGTCCTTGCCTTCGTACAGGTGGCGCGGCAGCACCAGCTGGTACGCGCCGGCCAGGGTGGACTTCAGGAAGAACTCCGGCACCGGGGTCTGGAAGGTCAGCAGCACGGTGTGGCTGTCCACCGCCTTGGCGTCGGCCAGCGCTTTCAGCGCAATGCCGGCGGAAATGGGTTTCCAGTGCTGCAGCGCGTTGAAGACCACATCCTGCGCGGTGAAGTCCTTGCCGTCGTGCCA
Source organism: Comamonas sp. UBA7528 (assembly GCF_002479375.1). Taxonomy (NCBI): domain Bacteria; kingdom Pseudomonadati; phylum Pseudomonadota; class Betaproteobacteria; order Burkholderiales; family Comamonadaceae; genus Comamonas; species Comamonas sp. UBA7528. The sequence continues at coordinate 363,463 of NZ_DLMU01000005.1, read as the reverse complement.
TTTCACGCCCTGGCGCAGCTTGATGGTGTACTGCTTGAAATCGGCGGAGGGGGTCACCGACTCGGCCAGCACGGGCTGGAACTGCAGCTTGTCGTCGATGCGCAGCAGGCGCTCCAGGATCTTGGTGGACGTCTGGTAGGGCGCAGAGCCGCCGCCACCGGGCACATAGAGCGCCTGTGGCTCCAGTCCCCCCCAGGAGATGACCAGCGTGCCGCCACGCCGGGGTGTGGTGGCCTGGGCCTGGGCGGGCAGGCCCCAGCTGTAGCTGGCGGCGGCGGTCAGGCCTGCAGCGCTGCGAATCAGAACGTCACGGCGTGACAGAGCGGTGGGTTGGGTCATGGTGGTTTTCACTTGCTTGCGTGGTCAGCCCAGCGTGGCGTAGCTGGCGCGGCCGATGGCGACCAGGACGCCCTGGTCATTGAACAGATCGACATCGGCCACGCCCACCGTCTTGCCCACGCGGCGGGCCTTGGCGACCGCCTTGAGGTTGGTGCCGATGGCCGGGCGCAGATAGTCCACCCTGAAGTTGATGGTGGGCAGGCCGCGTCCTACCAGCATGCCGACGGCGAAATCGCCCACGGTGTCGATCACGGCGGCCAGCGGGCCGCCATGCCATTGGCCGGTGTTGGCACTGCGGCCCAGTGCATCCTGAAAAGGCGCATGGACCGTCAGCTCACCCGCTTCGTGGTCCACCTCCAGCGCTTGCAGCTGGAGCCAGGCAATGAAGGGGGAGCGGTCAAAGTGCGCCTGGATCTGTTGCAGATCCAGGCGCTCCGGGGCGGCAGAAGCCTGCGTCTGCGCAGGCAGGGTGGCGGCTTCGCTCATGCGGCCACCAGCACCTTGCCGAAGACCTTGCGGTCTTCCAGGGAGGCCAGTGCCTTGGCGCCGTCATCCAGCGGCCACTGGCGGTCGATCAGGACCTTGAGCTGTCTGGACTGCACCAGCTCCAGCAGCTCGTGCAGGTCCTCGCGCTCCCAGCCGTTGGAGCCGCGGATCTGCAGCTCGAACGTCCAGATGAAGCGCAGATCTTCCTTGGGGTCGAAGCCTGCCGTGGCGCCGCAGGTCAGAGCCCGGCCACCCAGGCGCAGGCAGCGCAGCGATTTCACCCAGGTGTCGCCACCGGTGAAGTTCACCACCACATCCACGCCACCGCCGGCCTGGCCGCGCCGGCGCGCAGGCTTGCCATAGCGTGTCTGCACCGCCTTGAGGAAGTCTTCTTCCGTGTAGAGGATGACATCATCGGCGCCCAGCTGGCGCAGCTGTTCGGCCTTCTCCGGGGTGCCTGCACAGGCAATCACCGTGGCGCCGGCCAGTTTGGCCAGCTGCACCGCGCAGACGCCCACACCGCCGCTGGCGCCCAGGATCAGCACCTTTTCGCCGGCCTTGACCTGACCGATGCGGTTCATCATGCGCAGCGCCGTGCCGTAGGCCACCGGGAGTGCCGCCGCTTCACCGAAGCTGACCTGGTCAGGCAAGCGGATGAGCTGGTGCGCGGGCACCCGGCACAGCTCGGCCAGGCCGCCATGGATGGTTTCGCCTACCAGCCCGCCATCGACACGGTCAATGGGGTCCACCAGCACCCGGTCACCGGGCTTCCAGTCGGTGACGTTGGCACCCACCTGTTCCACCTCGCCAGCCACATCGAGGCCGATGATGACGGGAAAGGACAGGCGGATGCCGGGCATGCCGCGGCGGGTGAAGACGTCGTGGTAGTTCAGCGACGAGGCCTTGACGCGGATGACCACGTCATCGGCGCCCGGTGTCGGGTTGGGGAATTGGGGTTCCAGCGTCAACTTTTCGTTGTCGCCATGTTCATGCAGTACGAGAGCTTTCATGGGGATGTATGTCGCTTGGGGTTCAATCAGTTCCACTGGGCCAGGCCATGCAGGGCCTGGTCGGTGATTTCCACGCCGTGCCGGAGCACGGATTGGCGCCAGATGCCGGAATAGGGGACGAAGGTGTCGATCAGGTCGTGCCGCAGCTGGGCGTCTCGGGCCGCATCGGCCTGCTGCGGCGCGCGAAAGCGCAGCCACTGGTCCAGGCGCAGCGATTCGCTGGTGTTGGTGCCGCGGGTGCCGAACTCGATCACGGCGCCGGCGACCTTGCGGCCCGGTAGGAAGGCCTCCACACCGCGAAAGACCAGTCCCTGGTAATCGGGGCGTGCCATCCCATGCGGGCGCTGGCCCAGCACGCGTTCATGGCTCCACCACTGGGCGGCCTGCTGCTGCTCTTCGCTGCCATCGGCGTTGAAGCACAGGAAGAAGGGTTCGCCGTATTCCCCGATGCCGGTGTGCCAGTCGATCAGGGCCACCCGCTCGGTGTGCGCCAGGTGCTCGCCGAGGATGCGCTCCAGCGTGAGGTTGGACCATTCGCGCTGCTGGCCGCCAAAGGCCAGGCCCTGGGCGTGGCGGTACTGGCCGCTGGCCATGGCATTGAAGGTGGCATCGGCCCCATGCGCGTCGCGGAAGGCCTGGATGGCGCTCTGCACACCTTGGCGGCCGGTGGCCGTCCAGTTGTCCGGAACTAGCTGCGCATGCAGCGCGTCGTAGGCGGTGTTGGAGGGCCGGGGGGCGGCGTGGTCGATGAAGTTGCGGTTCAGGTCGACATTGCTTTCGTTGGTGCGGGTGTCGTGCGACCAGCCGAAGGGATTGAGTGCGTGCACCAGCAGCACATTGGTGTCGGGCGGCAAGGACTGCGCGGTCTGGCTGGCCAGCCAGGCATTCTGTACGGCAGAGCCGGCGGCGCCTTCCAGGCCATGCGTGCCGCTGATGAGCAGCAGCGTGCGGGTGGCGTCCGCCGGGCCCAGGCGGGCCACGTCCAGCGTGAGCGGCTGACCGTCCGGCGTGCGCAGAGTGGGGTGTGCGTAGTGCGAGAGCTCTGCACCGGCGCGCTGGGCCTGGGCAATGAAGCGCTGGCGGCCGTCGTTGTAGTCGTTCGCAAAGGCTTCCCAGATTTCCAGAACGGTGCTCATGCGTGGGACTCCTGCACGAACACTTGCAAGGCACCTGCCGCATCGGCGGGGTTCACCACCAGCTCGCCGTAGGCGTTGTCCTGGGCCTGTACGCCGTTGGTGGCAAGGACGTGGCGGGTCTGCACCAGATCGCGCACACCGATGATGGAACCGGCGAACCAGGTCCCATCTGCAGTAGCCGGTTGCGGGATGCCCGGGAACCGGGCCTGGAAGGCCTGGGGTGTGAGAAACAGCAGCCGCAGCGAGCCACGGCGCAGCGTCCAGCCATCCGGGCCGGTGTTGCCGATGGAAATGCGGCCAAACGCCTGTTCGTAGGCGCTGCGCAGACTCAGCGGATCGGGGTGGACCACGACGAGTGCTTCAATGCGGCGCGCCGTGTTGGGATGGTCCTGCCATTCCGGGCGATAGACCAGGTGGCGTGTCAGATGCCCGCAGGTGAAGAAGTCCGGCGCGCCCAAGGCACCTGTGGGAAAGCGCGTGTTCAGCCAGGCCGCATCCTCGGGGCCATCCTGCAGATGCACCGGGCGGCCGCCGCCTTCGGGCGCTTCGGCGTGGATGCCGACCTGTGCCAGCTCACGGTGCACGGCTGCACTGTCGGTGGTCTGCAGTGCGACTGCCACCGGCCCTTGATAGGACTCAGGGTAATGCGCGAAGCGTGAGGTGGATTGCAGCGCAGGGGGGAAGTACAGCAGTTCCAGGTAGTTGGCATCCAGAATCAGCGTCTGGTTGCGGGTGCCCTGGTGGTGCACGCCCTGTGGTGCCAGCGCGAATCCCAGCTTGCGGTACTGCACAGTGGCAGCGTTCAGGTCGTTGACCCGGATGATGTAGTGGTCCAACCCTGTGACCGATGGCAAAGACATATGTTTTCCTCGCTTGGCAGCTAAGGCAGCGAGGTTCCCACCGGGTGGGCTTTTCGGAAAAGAATGCTTGTGCGTATCGATATGCGGAACCGTTCATTGACATGCCGGGGTGCGGTTTGTAAGCAATGTGTAGGGTTGCCTGGAATTTCGGTGCGGATGGCAGCCTGCCCAGAGGGCAGAAAGCCACTGGGTGGCGCGGTGTCGGGCCCTGCTCCGGCGTGCGGATGGCAGGTCCATGGCGGGTGAGGGGTTGGACCCATCCGGCGCTTCCGCCCGCTGTGTGGGCGGCATGTCCCGGAGGGTGAAAGGGTGTTTGCGGCGGAGGGGACTGCGCTGGGCAGTCCTTGGGGTGAGGTGATGAGAAGGGCCTGGGGGGCCCGGTCGGACTGGGCTGGTGCGCACCAGGCCAAGCAGGGCTGCCCGTTTCAGCGCTGCGGCTGGCCCTGCAAGGGATGCGTGGCAACCGGGCCGCAGAGCCAGAGCTGCGCCCTCGGCAGGTGCCTCACGTCCCGCAGGGAACGCGGGTCGTGGCGCAGGCCGCCGGTATCATGCTGTGCCGGACACCATGGGCAGGGCCATGCGGATGATGCGAATCACCGCAGGCCCCAGGACGACCATCACAATCGCCGGGAAGATGCAGGTCACCAGGGGCAGCAGCATCTTGGTGGGGATCTTGGAGGCCAGTTCTTCGGCGCGCATCTGGCGTTTGTGGCGCAGGTCTTCCGAGAACACGCGCAGCGACTCGCCAATGCTGGTGCCAAACCGGTCGGCCTGCGTCAGCATGGCGGCAAAGGTGTGGATCTCGTCCACGCCGGTGCGTGCGGCCAGGTTGCGCAGTGCTTTTTCACGGGCACTGCCGGCCCGCATCTCCAGGTTGGTCCAGTGCAGTTCCTCGGCCAGGGCGTCACTCTGAAGGCGGATTTCCTCTGCCACCTTGGTCAGGGCCGCATCTAGACCCAGCCCGGCCTCGACGCACACCAGCATCAGATCGGCTGCGTCCGGAAAGTTCTCGAAGATTTCGCGTTTGCGGCGCGAGGCCATCCAGCGCAGGACCAGGTTGGGCAGGTAGCAGGCCACCAGGGCCGCCACCAGCGGGTAGAACATGCGTTCGTTGCTGCTGGCCTTGCTGACGGTCAGCATAAAGGAGTAGACGGCCAGGGCGGCGCCCACGGGCAGCAGCGTCTTGATGCCGAAGTACAGCATGGGGGCGCTGTGGTGGCGGATGCCGGCATTCAGAAAGCGCAGGCGCAAAGGCGTGGCATCGATACCCGCAGTCGGCGATGACAGGTGGGCGAAAGGACCGATCAGCCTGACGGCCGTCTCGGTCCAGTTGCTATGGCCGGCCGTTGGCGCCAGTGCTTGCAGGCGTTGCGCCGCGGCGGTGGGAGTGAGCCAGAAAAACAGAGCCCCCGCAGTGAGCATGACCGCGGCAAAGGTGAGCAGGGCGAAGATCAGCATGGTGACTCCTTGCATTCAAGACAGGCTCAGACCCGGATACGGATGATGCGGCGCAGCATCAGCATGCCGATCACCATCATGACGGCCAGCCACTTCAGGATGGTGATCCCGATGGGGTCCTTCCACATGGCAGACATGAATTCCGGATTCATCAGGTTGAGCAGGGCGGCCAGGGCAAACGGCATCAGCCCCAGGATCCAGGCAGACATCCGGCCTTCGGAGGAGAGCACCCGCACCTTGGCGTAGAGCTTGTGCCGCTCCCGGATCAGGTGGCTCAGGTTGGACAGGATCTCGGTGAGGTTGCCCCCCGATTCGCGCTGGACCAGCACCGCCACAATGAAGTAGCGCAGGTCCGTGATCGGCACCCGCTCCCCCAGGTTGTTCAGTGCCTGCTGCAAGGAGGTGCCGTAGTTGATCTCGTCGTGCACCAGCCGGAACTCACCGGCAATGGGGTCGGGCAGCTCGTCGCCGGCCATCTGCAGGCCTGCCGAGAAGGCATGGCCGGCACGCAGCGCGCGCCCGATCAGGTCCAGTGCCTCGGGGAGCTGGCGCTCCATCAGCACCAGGCGCTGGTGCCGTTTGCGCTGCAGATAGAGCCAGGGCAGCGCGGCCAGCGCGGCGCCGGCGGCCACCGCCAGTTCTAGGGGCTGGCGGAGCATGCTCAGGGTCAGCGCTCCTGCGGCCCACAGCACGGCGCTGGTGAGCAGCAGCCCCGACACCGTCCACTCCAGGCCCGATTGCACGATCAGCCGGTCCAGCTGGTGTGCATGCGGCATGCGCTGCAGCGTGCGTTGCAGCCCCGGCATGTCGCTGAGCACCCTTTCCTTGACCAGCTTGGACGGGGTGCTGCGGTCATCGGCTGCTGAGAGGGCGCGCAAACGGCGTTCCAGCTGCTTGGCTTCCGGACTTTTGTACTGTCGCCACAGCACCTGGCAGGCTTCCAGCAGCAGCAGCAGGGCCACAAACACCAGGGCGACGATCACCAGTGCCGAATGGGTGGAAAAAAAGGATGACATGGCGGCTCCTTTTCGGGGTGTTCACTGGTAGTGGCGTGTCGGGTCGAAGACGGTGTCCGGCAGCGCGATGCCGAAGCCTTTGAGCCGCTCGGCGAACTTGGGGCGCACGCCCGTGGCATGGAAGTACCCCTGCACGTCGCCGCCCGAGCCGATGCCGGTCTGGGTGAAGGCAAAGATTTCCTGCATGGTGACCACATCGCCTTCCATGCCGGTGATCTCCTGGATGCTGGTGATCTTGCGCTTGCCGTCGGTGAGGCGCAGCGCCTGCACGATCACGGTGATGGCAGAGGCGATCTGCTGGCGGGCCGCCTGGTGCGGCAGGTTCAGGCCGGCCATGCCGATCATGTTCTCCAGCCGGGACAGCGAGTCGCGCGGGGTGTTGGCGTGGATGGTTGTCAGCGATCCCTCGTGGCCCGTGTTCATGGCCTGGAGCATGTCCACGGCCTCGGCGCCGCGCACTTCGCCAATGATGATGCGGTCCGGCCGCATGCGCAGTGCATTGCGCACCAAGGAGCGCTGCGTGATTTCGCCCCGGCCTTCGATGTTGGGCGGGCGTGTTTCCATGCGCACCACATGGGGCTGCTGCAGCTGCAGTTCGGCGGCATCTTCGATGGTGACCACCCGTTCTGCTTCGGGGATGTAGCCCGAGAGGATGTTGAGCAGGGTGGTCTTGCCGGCACCGGTACCGCCCGAGATGATCATGTTCACCTTGGCCTTGGCCAGGGCTTCCAGCACCAGGGCCATATTTGGTGTCAGGCTCTTGAGGTCCTGGATCAGGTTCTCCATGCGCAGCGGGGTGTGGGCAAAGCGCCGGATGGACATCATCGGCCCATCCAGTGCGACGGGGGAGATGACCGCATTCACACGCGAACCATCGGGCAGCCGGGCGTCCACCATGGGGCTGGATTCGTCGATGCGCCGCCCGATGCGCGAGACAATCTTGTCGATGATGCGCAGCAGGTGCTTTTCATCGGTGAAGACCACCGGCGTCAGTTCCAGGCGCCCCAGGCGCTCCACATAGATCTGGTCGTGCCGGTTGACCAGGATGTCGGATACCGCCGGGTCCGCCATCAGCAGCTCCAGGGGGCCAAAGCCCAGCATCTCGTGCTGGATGTCGCGGATCAGCAGCTTGCGTTCCAGATCGTTGACCGCCGCCGAGTCTTCTGACAGCAGCCGCTCGGTCATGCCGGCGATTTCCTGGAGCAGTGTGGGCTTGGGAAGGGTTTCCAGTGCCGCCAGGTCGAAGCGCTCCACCATCTTGGCGTGGATCCGGCCCCGGAGCGCCAGGTAGGCCGCAGACTGTCCGTAGAGCGGTGGTGCAGGAGGCTGGACGGCCTCTGCCGCCGGTGCATCCGGCGTGTCTGCATTGTCGGCCACGAGCTGAAGCGACGGCTTGGGGTTCCGGGCGGCGGAGGTGGCAAGAAAGTCTCGTAGCGACATGGCGGTCTCCTGGTAGGCGGTGGGGTGTTCATGCACGGCGGAAGAGGCGGTTGAGCAGGCCGCTGTGGCCTTCATGCAGCGTGGGTGACAGCGTCTCGGCCCAGGCCGCCAGCTCCCGCACCACCGCGCAGTTGCGGCTGGAATCGGCCAGTGCGACACCGGCGTTGATGGCGGCCTGGACTTCCTGGGGGGCATCGGAGATGGTCTGCCACTGCAGCGTCTGGCCCAGGGTTCGCCGGACTTCGTTCAGGCCGATGTCGCTGCGCTTGTCCACCCGGTTCAGCACCGGGTGCAGCCGGTCTTCTGCATAGCCCAGGTCCTGGAGCATGTGCAGCAGCTTCTGCGCATTGCGTACCGCAGGCACATTGGGCAGCAGCACGGGGGCAATGGTCTGCGCCCGGTCGAGCACGCGCAGGGCCAGGGGGTCCAGCACACGGCCCATGTCCAGCAGCACGAAGTCATAGTGGGCGGTGGCCAGCGCCACGATGGCGTCCACATGTTCGGGCGTGACGCCCATGGCCTGGATGGCGTTGTCCGGTGCCGCCAGCACATGCAGGTTGGGGTTCACCTTGACGGCGCAGGCGGTGAGGAACGAGGCATCGAGACGGTGGATGTCGGTCGCGATGTCGCCCAATGTCAGGCTGGGCCTGCCTTCGTGCAGATAGGACAGCGCATCGCCGTATTGCAGATTCAGGTCGATCAGCAGCACGGAATGCCTGCGTGCCAGCGCCCACCCCAGGTTGGTGGCCAGAAAAGTGGCTCCGGCACCGCCCTTGCAAGGCAGGAGTGCCACGGTCCGTCCCTGGGCCACGTGGGGCGTGGCATCCTGCAGCTTGGCTGCAATGCGTTGCACGGCATCCAGCAAGGTCTGGGGCGCGGCGGTGGAGGGCAGGACTTCCCGCACCCCGGCACGCATGGATTGCAGCAGGAACTCGGGCGACTGCTGGGCGCACAGCAGCAGCACGGCAGTGCGTGGGTAGCGCGTGGTCACCTGCTCCACCGGTGCCAGGTCGGCCGGGTCGCAGCACATGCCGTCCACCATCATCAGGTCGGGGCGCTCGTGTTCGGCAATCGCCGGCATGCGGGTCTTGCCGCCCTCGAAGACATGCACCTGGTGAGAGTGGGTCTGCAGCACCTGCACCATCTCTTGCAGATGGGCAGGGCGGGGGGAGATGATGACGATCTTCATGGTGTGGGGACTCGCGGTTTAGTTGGTGCAAGCGGTGTTGCTGTTGGGGTCCTGCCGCATGATTTCCCGTGGGAGCGCGGTGGCAAAGCTGGGGGTCGGAATCGCAGCCTGCATGCCGGAGCCCACGAGGGGCGAAATCCACTGAAACTGCAGGCCGGTGACCGCCACGGTGACGCTCTGGCAGGTGGCTGCCGTGCAGCCGGTCGGAGTCCAGCTGGTGCTGATGCTCTGGATCTGGGGCAGCAGCGCCTGCATGCGGGCCAGCACCTGGGCCTGTTTGGTGGTGTCGTCGCAGACCGCGGCATAGCGTGCACCGGCACGCGCCGTCTCGTTGGCGGCCACCCAGGTGAAGAGCATGCGGCTGAAGTCCAGGATGCCCAGCAGGAACATCAGGAAGACCAGCAGCGCCAGGGCGAATTCGATGATGGTGGCGCCGCGCTCTGTACGGCGGTGGTGTGAGGCTCTCATGTCTGGGTCCTCATGGTGGCGGCGATGTTGCTGAGGGTCAGTCCGTCGTTGGCATCGCCGAGCTTCAGGCCGAAGACACTGGCCGTCATGAACTGGAAGCGGTAGCTGTTGACGGTGACAGTGACGGTATTGATCAGCGGATAGGTCCCTGCGGTCTGCCAGGAGCAGGTCACTGAACCGGTGGTCAGGCCGCGTGCCAGCGGCGTGGTGCCGGCGGTGGTCTTGCCATACACCACCAGGTTCTGGGCCTGGGCGCAGTTGGTGTTGGGCAACTGGACCGACAGGTAGCGCACCGCGTCACGGACAGACTTGGCGACGGTGTTGTATTCGTAGAGCGCGCGGCCGAACTCCACGACCAGCATGCTCAACAGAATCAGGAAGGGCAGGATCAGCGCGAGCTCTACCAGCTCCACGCCTTGTTGACGGTGGTGGGCGCGCATGACATCACCTCACGAGGACAGGGACCAGGGGGCCGGCCGATCCGCCAGCGAGTCCGCTGGTGGTGCAAGGGCTGCCAACCGCCCCCGCATTGCCCAGGAATTCCAGCTGCACGTCATTGACGGGGATGGTCATGGGCTGGAGCATCAGCATGCAGGCAAAGTCGATCAACCTGCGGCTGGAGTTGACGATGGGCACGGTCACGATGCGGCGGTCTGCCCCGTAGGCCTGGTGCTGGGCGGAGGTGGCAATTTTGGAGAAGCCACCGCCCTGCATGCCGCACTGCGAAGCGTTGTTGCCGCAGCGCGTGAAAGCCAGGCGCTGGGCAAGAAAGTTGGGCGTGCTGCCGGAGGTGCCGCTGTAGGCGTTGCGCCCTGCCGACCAGCTGGCCGAGGTGTAGATGAAGCCGGTGTAGTCGGGCCGGTTGACGGCGGGGTCGCTGTTGTTCTTGTAGATGCCGAAGCGGTAGTTCCAGATTTCCACCACGGAGGCCTGCACGCCGGGCGTACCCAGGGTGTCGCCAATCTTGCTGCCGCAGTGGCCGTTGAGCTCATTCGCCGTCTCTGACGCACTGTTGGAGCCATCCAGATTGGCCCAGCCGAAGGTGCTGCCGCCATTGGACTTGGACAGCAGGGTCAGCCAGTCGCCCACGGTGTAGCCATAGTTCGGGCTGGTGGCGCCGGGCGTTTTCGGCTGCAGCGCGACGGGAATGGGGCAGGCGCTCTGTGCGCTGGCGCGGGTGGCCACGGCCGTGGTGCGCACGCTGCGGGTGGATGGAAAGTCGGCGGTGTTGCCGGAGAAGGCGCCCATGGCCTGCAGCAGCCACAGGCGGATGTTGGGCTGGGTGTGGGTGCACTGGGCATAGACCGCCGCAGTCGGGGCGGTGGTGTCGATGTAGCTGCTGTTGCGGAAGGTGATGTCGGCCGCGGTCACCTTGCCTTGGCCGTTCCAGGTGGCGGATTGCAGGTTCACGCCGTTTACGTTGGCGGCGGTGCTGCCGGCGCTCACGGCGCGGGTAATGGCATCGGACTTGCCATTGAGTTCACGTGCGGCCGCCAGTGCGCAGCTGTCCAGGGCGGTCTGCAGTTCGGTCTTGACGATGAACAGGCGGCCGAAATCCAGTGCGATGCCCATGAAGCCCAGCAGCAGCAGCAGGGCCAGTGCGGCGGTGATGATGATGGCTCCCCGCTGGCGCCGGTGTCCGCGGCAGCCAGTGAGTCCGGCAGGCCGCGCCAATCTGGGGGCTAGTGTGCGGGTGCTCATGATGGAACCTCATCGGGTGGAGAAAGGGTGGTGTGTGTGTGGACGCCGGGGGCATCGGCACGGCAGCAGGCTGCCGTGCCGACCCCGTCGACATGGCCCCTAGGTGCATGTGCCCGTCAGGCAGTCCGAGACTCGGGTGATGAAGTCCGCGAACTGGCCGCCGGCCAGGCCCTGCAGTGCCAGCACCAGTGCAATGGAAACCACTGCAATGATCAGCGCGTATTCCACGACCTGTGCGCCTTCCTCATCCTTGAGGAAGTGGTGCACAGCGCCGCGCCATTGAGGTGATAAGTACATGGTTTCCTCCTGTGAGGGGTGTCAGGGCGAACGCTTGCTGCGTCAAATCATTCGCAGGTCGACGTGGTCAGGCAGGCGGAGACCCGGTCAATGAAATCGCTGAAGCCGCCACCGTCTTCAGTGAGTGCCTTGAGTGCAATCACCAGCGCAATGGAGACCACGGCGATGATCAGTGCGTACTCGACGACCTGTGCGCCTTCTTCGTCGCGGACAAAGGACAGCAGGGAATTGCCAAATTGATGAGCGATATGGGACATGGTGAACCTCAGTGTGTTGAAGGGTTGGAGACACGTGTGAAACATTGGCTCTAGGCCGTTAGCTGGCGTGCAAGGCCGGTGTGCGGTCTGGACTCCTTTCGAATTCAGGTTTCTGTGGCGTGTGGTGATGGATACAGCGGGTGTAGGAGGCTGAGGCGTCACGGCGTGCCGCCACTGCCACCGCCGCCGCCACCACCGCCACCCGCGCCGCTCAGGGAGCCGCCGATATTGATGACGTTGACGGCCTGGGGCGGGCTCTTGTAGCTTTGCTGGTAGCGCTCCAGGGTGTGCCGGGTGGCCCGGCCATCCATGCCGCTGGCGGCGTCGGCGCCGGTGCCCGGCGTCTTGCCCGCATCGGGGTTGATGGTCATCTGCATGCGGGCAGACCGGACGGCGTCTCCGAAGCGGGCGTCGTAGTGGGGGGTGGTACTGCCGCAGCCCGCCAGCAGCGCGGCGGTGGCCAGTGGAAGCAAGGTGGTGCGAATGGACATGGCGGCCTCCGGTTCAGGTGGGCGGGTTTTGGGGGGCCGGACGGCTGGCTGGGGGCTCAGCCGAGGGCAGGGTCTGCATGTCCGGTGTAGCGGCCGCCGGAACCGGTGTCGCCATTGGGGCCGGTGCAGGCGCCGGGGCTGGCGTGGGCGAGGGCGGCGGTGTGGAGCTTTCCAGCGCACCGTTCAGGTACACCTCGGCACGCGAAGGCGGCACATGGTTGTCGGTGGGGACCGAGGGCGCTTGGGCCAGTGCCTGTACCAGGCGCGGGGTGATGATGAACATCAGCTCGGTCTGGTCCGTCTGGAACTCGGTGCTGCGGGCCAGTGCCCCCAGCACGGGAATCTCGCCCAGTCCCGGAAAGCGCTTGATGGCTTCGGTGATGTTGTTCTTGATCAGCCCTGCAATGACCAGGCTCTGACCGTCGTTGAGCTGCACCGTGGTATCGGCCCGGCGCACCGACAGCGAGGGGATGATGGAGGTGACTCCATTGATGGCGGTGAAGGGGGACCCGGTCTGGGACAGGTCGGACACTTCGGACACCAGCTTCAGGTTGACGCGTGCATTGCCCAGCACCGTGGGGGTGAACTTGACGCCGATGCCGAACTCTTTTTCCTCCAGCGTCATCACCGGCACACCGTTGGTATTGGTCTGCGCCACCGGGATGAAGATCTTCCCGCCGGACAGGAAGCTGGCCTGCTGGCCGCTGATGGCCATGATGTTGGGCTCGGCCAGGATGCGCACCAGGCCATCGTCCTTCTGCCCATCGATGTTCAGCGCGCCTTTGCCCACGCGCAGGGCGCTCAGCAGGCCGCCGCCGCCGCTCAGGAAGTTCGACACGACGGAGTAGGAGTTCATGCCACCGCTGGTGATGCGCTGGCCGCTGAAGCTGGAGCCCAGCTTGTCGAGCAGGGTCTTGCTGACTTCTGCGATCTTGACTTCCAGCATCACCTGGTGGGGCGAGGTGGTGCGCAGCAGGTTGACGATCTTCTTGCTGTCGCTGTAGGCCCCTGCCAGGGTGACGATGTCGTCCAGGCGCAGCGGATTGCTGATCTCGCCGCTGAGCACCAGGGCGTTGTCGGCGCCCTGGATGCGGATGCCGCGTTCTTCGGGCATCAGTTCAGCGAGCTTGGCTTGCAGCGGTCCCGGGTCGATGGTGACCACCACATCCTTGATGAAGCAGGTGCCCTGGGCGTTCTGCAGGATGACGTTCATGGCACCGGACTTGCGCCCGCGGAAGAACAGGTCGCGGGGGCTGAGCAGCTGCACTTCGATGTCGGCAATGCCGTTCTGGGCCTGTGCCTGGCCGCCCATGGCAGTGGCGGGGGCTGCCTGGCCGGCTGGGGGTGTCTGGCCGCTTACCAGGATGCGCACCATCGGTGAGCTCAGGGGAATGACGACGGATTTGCCTAGGGTGACGGTGGCGGGTTCCTCCATGCGGATGGCAGTGCATTGCCGGGTGGACGAGGCGGCACGTGGTGCCGCAGACGCTGCGGCGGGTGCCGCCATGGCCATGGCAGGGGATGCGCCAGCGGGCTGGGCATCGGCGGCCAGCGCGGATGATGCGCTGACCAGCAGCAGGTTCACTGCTGCATAGAGATGGTGGTATTTCACGGCCGGCCTCTCTCTCTCTGGTGTGTTGGTTGTTGCCGCGTCAGAAGCAGTTGAGGGTGCTGGTGCCGCCCTGGATGACTTCGACGCAGGTGGCTGCCGATGGCAGTGGTGCGGGCCGGGCGCGGGGCGCGGCGGGCTTGGCCACAGCCACCTTGACGGGGGCGCTGGGCGGTGTGGGTTCGGCCGTGCCGAACAGCTGGTGCTTGGTGATGCCCGTGGTGCTGACGGGATCCTTGTCAATCTGGTTGCGCAGCACCAGGGACAGATTGCCTACGCTGCGTGCCAGATCCAGTTTCTCGGCCTCTTCCGGGCTGAGTTCGAGCGTGACGGCGCTGACCACCTTGGGCTTGGTCTCGTCGCGATCGGCTTCCTGCGCCACTGCCAGGACCAGCACGTTCTCCAGCACGGTTTTGCTGATCTGGCGCGCATCGTCCGATTTGCCACCTTGCTCTGTTTGGGCGTTGACCACCACGTCCACGTGGTTGCCTGGCAGGGCAAAGCCCGCCACGCCCACCACATCGTTCACCCGCACGGTCATGGCCCGCTTGCCCGGGGCGATGACGGCTGCCAGGCCGCCCCGGGTTCCCACGGGGGCCAGCTTGCCTTCCAGTACGGCCTCCCCGCGCAGCACGCCCACCTTGACGACGCGGTCCTGCAACTGCTGGATGTCATGGAAGGCGCCGTTCGGGATAGATCCCCGGGGCCAGTCCACCGTGCTGAGCATGGTGGGAAGAATCTTGCTGCCCAGAGGGATGTCGCTGACAGCGACCACCACCTTGTCGGCATCGATGCTGCCGCGCTGGGCAACCCAGTTGGCGGCGTAGACCGCAGCGGCCAGGCTGGCAAGTGCAGCGAGGACGAACAGACCCAGGGCCTTGAGGTTTTTCATGGGGACCTCCCGCTATACCGTAGTGATGGTTAAACCCAGGTGAATTGCCGGGCGACGAGAAACGATGCCGTGCCCAGCGCGATGCTGACCCCGTAGGGCAGCGTGCCCACGGATGGCGCTGAACTGGTGCGTGCATCGGGACGGATCCCCGCGGCGACGGAGATGAACAGCAGCTGTGTGGTCTGCCGTGTGTTGTGCAGCAGCTTCCTGGCGGCTCTGTGCCACAGCGCGTAGACCAGGGCAGCGATGCCGCCAGCGATGAAGACGAAGACCACGGCATGCCAGGCGCCGTCGGGACCCAGGAATGCGCCTGCCATGGCCATGAGCTTGACGTCCCCTGCACCCATGGCGCGCAGCAGGTACAGCGGCAGCATGAGCACCAGACCCAGGCACATGCCGCCCAACGCCCAGAAGAATCCGCCGCCGTGGTGGGAGGAGGAGGTCAGGCTGTACAGCAGGGCGATGGCCGCACCACCGAAGGTCAGGGCATTGGGGATGCGGCGGCTGCGCAGATCGCAGATGGCGGCGGCCAGCAAAAGCAGCAGCAGCAGCAGCGAGCGTGGCTCGGTGAGCAGTGCGCCCACCAGCTCGGCTCCGGCGCGAAGTTCTGAAAAGTCCATGACCAGCCTCCACTCTCTGTGCTTGCTGAACCGTGTCCGTCACCGTGGCCGGTGTTGATCGGATGCGATCCAAAAGTGACATTGCAAGATAGATAATCTCTATCGGAATATTTATCTTGTTTTGAGAAATATTAGGCCTGGTGGATATTTTTCACAATCGAATAGTGCGTAAGAAATCTCCGATACCCATCGACGCGGTTACATAACCGTCGCTGTAGGCTAAATCGCATCTGACCCCATATGTAATTGCGACGTATTTGTATTTTGTTTACGGTTGGCCGATTCAATAAAGTGGAAAAGACCTTGTATGTCCGGGTGTGCCTGCGCTGGTCGCCAGGCGGGTTGGAGGGGGGGGCTACCTGGCCCTACCTGGTTTGCGCCGGATGCCCAGGGTTTGCGCGCCGTGCAGGGCAAATTCATGTGCGCTTTGGCGCTCCACTTTTGCAAGCAAATCCAGTGTGCCGGCGGCCGATCATCTAGGGATTTAATGGGTATTTATTATTTAAAAAAGATAAATATAAGTGGCAATCTATAGGCAGAACTGAGAATTTTTTGAGATGTGAGTAGTAGTTTCTTGTGTAACTGGAAAAATATATATTCACAATTCGTTCAGGTGATATTGGATTTTTACCAACCAGATAAATATTCAGAATCCGTTCAGGTCAATCACATGGTCCATGGTATTTCCACCTATTTGGAGGTGGCTGCTGGAAAATGCGAGCCAGAAAAAAATCTGCTGTCCGGAACGCGAACCATCCTTGCGTATCTCCATGCTGCTTTCGGGAAGGTCCGGTGGAAGGGGCCAGGGGGGGCAGGCCGCAGTGCTTCACCGCAGATTGCGGCGTGCTTTGCCGGTGTATTCCTGCTGGGAGTGCAGGGCACAGCGGTGGCGCGGCATGCTGCAGAAGCGGCATGGGGAAAGCCGCTATGGAGGCTGGAGCCGGCACCGCAGCGTTGCACGGCCAAGAAAAAAAAGAGCGCTTCACAGGAAGCGCTCTGGGTGCGGGGCGTAGACGGGGTCTACATGTTGTTGGGCAGTGCGGTCACGATCTGCGGGAAGAACCACAGAATCACCAGGGCCAGCACCATCAGGAAGAAGTAGGGCGCGCAGACGCGGGCGATATAGGTGATCTGCTTGCCCGTCATGCCTTGCAGCACAAACAGGTTGAAGCCCACGGGCGGTGTGATCTGCGCGGTCTCCACGGTGATCACCAGGAAGATACCGAACCACAGCGGGTCGATGCCCGCAGCCTGGATGATGGGCAGTACCACGCTCATGGTCAGCACGATGGTGGAGATGCCGTCCAGGAAGCAGCCGATCACGATGTAGAAGATGCCCAGCACGATGATCAGCATGGCGGGCGACAGGTGGAGGCTGCCCACGAATTCCGCCAGCTGGCGCGGCAGGCCGATGTAGCCCATGGACAGGGTCATGAAGGCAGCGCCGGCCAGGATCAGCGCGATCATGCAGTACAGGCGCGTGGCGCCAAACAGGGCGTCCTTGAAGTTCTTCCAGGTCAGCGCGCCTTGCACGGCCGACAGCACCAGCGAACCGACCACACCAATGGCGGCGGCCTCGGTCGCCGTGGCAATGCCCGAATAGATGCTGGCGATCACCGCCGCAATCAGCAGCACGACCGGGATCAGGTGGCGCGACTCGTAGATCTTCTCCTTGAAGCTCATGGTCCCGTCGGCCTTGGGCACCTTCTCGGGATTCAGCAGCGCCCAGACCATGATCCAGCCGCTGAACATGACCGCCAGCATGATGCCCGGCAGCACGCCGGCCATGAACAGCTTGGAGATCGACATCTCGGCCGACACGCCGTAGACGATCAGGATGATCGATGGCGGAATCAGCAGGCCCAGGGTGGCCGGGCCGCCCAGCGAGCCAATTACCTGGTCCTGCGGGTAGCCGCGCTTGAGCAGCTCGGGCACATTCATCTTGCCCACGGTGGCGCAGGTCGCGGCGGAGGAACCCGACACGGCGGCAAAGATGGTGCAGCCGATCACATTGGTGTGCAGCAGGCGGCCGGGCAGGGCGTTGACCCAGGGGGCCAGGCCGCGGAACATGCTCTCGGACAGGTTGGTGCGGTAGAGGATTTCGCCCATCCACACAAACAGCGGCAGGGCGGTCAGCGTCCAGCTGCTGGCCGACCCCCAGATGGTCATGGCCATGGCATCACCGGCGGCGCGCGCGGTGAAGAACTCCATGCCGAACCAGGCCACGCCGGCCAGGGTCAGACCGACCCAGACGCCGCCCGTGAGCAGCGCCAGCAGCACCACGATCAGTGCAATGCTTGCGGTAATTTCATTCATGGTGCGCGTCCTCGTTCGCAACAGCCTTGCGCTTGCCCATCAGCTCCAGCACCAGTTCGTCGCAAAAAGCGATAAAGAAAACAATGGTGCCCAGGGCCATGAAGATCTGGGGAATCCACATCGGCGTGGCATCGATGCCCACCGAGATATCGTCAATCTCCCACGACTGGAACACCAGGCGTGTGGAATAGAACGCCAGAAAGCCGGCCAGCGTGGTGGCGATCACCAGGGCAGTCACTTCCATGGTCTTGAGCGCCTTGCCTTTGAGGGCGCCCAGCAGCAGGGTGACGCGGATGTGTTCGCCCTTCTTGAGCGTGCTGGCCAGGGCCATGAAGCCGCAGCCGGCCATGGCATAGCCCGCATAGGCATCGGTGCCCGGGGCGTTGAAGCCGATGACGCGGCTCAACACCGTGAGCAGCACCATCACCAGAATTCCGATCATTCCCAGGCCCGCCAGCCAGGCCGTAGATCCGTACAGACCATCTAAAAATTTGCGCATGCTTGTGTTCCGCAGCAGGGGTTGAACCGGTCCCATCGGACAAGGCCCTTGCGCTGCCTGGTGCAATGCAAGGGCCTTGTTTCAGGGCTGCAACCTATTACTTGGCCTTCTTGTAGGCATCCAGAATGGCCTGGCCGTCCGCACCGGCCTTTTCGGTCCACTCCTTGACCACGGTCTCGCCGACCTTGGCCAGGTCGGCCTTCAGCTGGGCCGAGCCGGTTTCGATGCTCATGCCACCGGCCTTGAGCGCGGCGATGGACTTGGCATCCACTTCCTTGGATTCCTTCCAGCCGCGGGCTTCCGCGTCGGCAGCGGCCTTCAACACGGCGTCCTGCGTGGCCTTGTCCAGTGCGGCAAAAGCCTTCTTGCTCACGGTCACGGCATTCTTGGGGATCCAGGCCTGCACGTTGTAGTAATACTTCAGGTTTTCAAACAGCTTGTTGTCGGCACCGGTGGCGCTGGAGGTGATCAGGCCGTCCACCACACCGGTGGCCAGGGCCTGCGACAGCTCGGCTTCCTGCACGGTCACAGGCTGTGCGCCAATCAGCTCGCCGATGCGGGCGGTGGTGGGCGAGTACACGCGCCACTTCATGCCCTTGAGGTCTGCCACCGAGTTGACGGGCTTCTTGGTGTAGATGCCCTGGGGCGGCCAGGCCACCGAATACAGCAGCACCTGGCCTTGCTTGTCGAGCAGCTTTTGCAGCGCAGGCTTTTGCGCCTGGTAGAGCTTGAAGGCTTCGTCGTAGCTGCTCACCAGGAAGGGCAGGCCGTCTGTGCCGAAGATCTGCGATTCGTTCTGAAAGCTCACCAGAAAGAACTCGCCCATCTGCGCATTGCCGGTTTGCACGGCGCGCTTGATCTCGGGCATCTTGAACAGCGATGCGCCGAAGTGCGGCGTGATCTTGAGCTTGCCGCCGGTGGCAGCGTCCACCTCTTTCACAAACAGCTCGTTGTTCTTGGAGTGGAAGTTGCCGGGGCCGTAAGCGGTGGCGAAATCCCACTTGGTTTGGGCAGCGGCCGCACCGGCAAAACCGATGCTGGCGACCAAGGTGGCGGTAGCGCAAAAGATGCGACGCTTCATGTTGACTCCTTGAGGAAGGGCTGAAAGATGCAGGTGGTCACGTAAGGCAAGTTACGTGCCAAAAGTAGCATTGGTTTCAACAATCCTCCATAGGGGATTTCAACGATGCTGCTGTTGCGTAGGTGTTGTAGCTTCTTATTGTTGAGAGTCTGAATTCAGATTGTTCAACCAAATTGGTGCGCATCCCTGTGGTTGTGCACCTTCCTGGGGACCGGAATCACGGCAGCTGGCGCGCATAGACGGCCAGTACCATGCGTTCGGATTGCACCAGATAGGTCTCCAATTCCTGGGCAGCCTCCTTGGTCTGCCCATCCATCAACATCTGCAGCAGGCGCGCGTTATGGTCGACGTAGGGGGCATGAAGGTATTCGGGATCGTCCAGCATGCCGAAAGCCAGCCGGAGTTCGGCGGCCAGGTGGGCAAACATGGAGGACAGGCGTGCACTGTCGCTGAGCGCCACGATGCCCGCATGGAAAGCCATATTGGCCGAGCCCACGGTGCGCCAGTCCTTCACCTGGCGGGCGGCCAGGGCGTCGTCCACGGCCTGGCGCATGCGCTTGTGCGCAGGGTGCAGCGGCCAGGCCTTCTCCAGCGACTGGCATTCGATCAGCCGCCGCACCCGGTAGATGTCAATGATGTCGGCAATGGAGGGTGTGGCCACGGAGACCCCGCGGTTGGGTTCATGCCGCAGCAGGCCTTCCTTGATCAGCGTGCGGAAGACCTCCCGCAAGGTATTGCGCGAGATGTCCAGTTGCTGGCTCAGCGCGGCTTCCGACAGGCGCTGCCCGGCGCGCAACTCGCCGTGGATCAGCTGCTGGCGGATGCGCTCGGCCACGGCATCGCTCAGGCTCGTGGATTCGTTGCTGGAGGGGTCGCGTGGGCTTGGCATGGCAGATTGGTAAGGAATTTGCTAGATATTGTTGAACAAAGCGCTGGCATGTGGCGCAAGGAGCATACAAGATGGATTTGAACAGCGATCTGGGCGAGAGCTTTGGTGCCTGGAGCATGGGCGACGATGCCGCCATGCTCGATATCGTCAGCAGTGCCAATGTGGCATGCGGCTTCCATGCGGGCGATGCCGCGGGCATTCTCGCCACCCTGAAGGCCGCCAAGGCGCGCAATGTGGTGGTGGGCGCCCATGTGGCCTACCGCGATCTGGCCGGTTTCGGCCGCCGCAACATGGATGTGGCCAGCAGCGATCTGGTGGCCGATGTGATCTACCAGATCGGCGCGCTGCAGGGCCTGGCCCAGGCGGCGGGTACCACGGTGCGGTATGTGAAGCCGCATGGCGCGCTCTACAACACCATTGCCCAGGACCGGCGCCAGGCCACCGACGTGATCAATGCCATCAAGGCGATCGATCCCTCGCTGGTGCTGATGGCGCTGGCCGGGGCGCCGCTGATAGCCTGGGCGCGCGACGCCGGCCTGACGGTGGTGGCCGAAGCCTTTGCCGACCGTGCCTACACCCCCCAGGGCGCTCTGGTGTCGCGCCGCGAAGCCGGTGCCGTGCTGCACGATGAATCCCTGATCGCCCAGCGCATGCTGACCCTGGTGCGCGAAGGCGTGATCGAGGCCGTGGATGGGTCCATGGTGCGCGTGGAGGCGGATTCGATCTGCGTGCATGGCGACAGCCCCGGCGCCGTGGCCATTGCGCGCAACATCCGCCAGCGTTTTGAGCAAGAAAGTGTGCAGATCGCCTCGTTCGTGGCATGAGCGGCATGCGTTTTCTGCCGGTTCACCGCCAGGCCCTCATGGTGGAGCTGGACGATCTGCAGCAGACCCTGGTGTTGCTCCAGTCCCTGCAGGCCGAGCCGATTGACGGTGTGCAGGAGCTGGTGCCTGCTGCGCGCACCATCCTGGTGTACTTTGCACCGCACCGGGTGACGGCGGCGCAGCTGGTGCAGGCGATTGCAGGCCGCAATCTTCAGGGCAGCGTGCAGCGCTCGGATGTGCTGGTGGAAATTCCCGTGCGCTATGACGGCGAAGACCTGGCCGATGTGGCGCAGATGCTGGGCATCAGCACGCACGAGGTGGTGCAGCGCCACACCGGCAGCGAATGGTCGGTGGCGTTCACCGGCTTTGCCCCGGGCTTTGCCTACCTGTCGGGGGGCGACCCCATTTTCAACGTGGCGCGCCGCACCTCCCCCCGCACCAAGGTGCCGGCGGGCGCGGTGGCGCTGGCCGGTACGTTCAGCGCGGTCTACCCCCAGGCCAGTCCGGGCGGCTGGCAGATCATCGGCGTGACGGATGCCGCCATGTGGGATCTGTCACGTGATCTGCCCGCGCTGCTGCAGCCCGGCTACCGCGTGCGGTTTGTCGATGCATCCACCCTCAGCGCCGGGGCAGACCCGCGTATGGCGGATGCGGCACCCGTCCAGGCTGCGGCGGCGGTGCCCACCGCGGCCATGGCCGACACCCGCCAGGCACTGCGGGTGCGCGCCACCGGGTTGCTGACCGTGTTCCAGGACCGTGGCCGCCATGGCCAGGCGGGCCAGGGGGTTTCGGCTTCCGGCGCCATGGACCAGGCGGCTTTCAAGAGCGCCAACCGCCTGGCCGGCAATGCCAGCCACCTGCCGGTGCTGGAGACCGTGGGCGGCGGCCTGGTGCTGCAGAGCGTGGGTGAGAATGTGGTCGCCGTGACCGGTGCCGACGCGCCTCTGACCATCACCACCGCCGCCGGCCGCCGCTGGAAGGCGCCGCGGTACGCAGCCATTGCGCTGGCCGATGGCGACAGCCTGAGCCTGGGGCAGCCCGCGGCCGGTGCCCGCTGTTACGTGGCGGTGCGCGGCGGCTACCGGGTGGCGCCGGTGCTGGGCAGCGCATCGACCGATACCTTGGCCCAGGTGGGCCCGCCCGCCCTGCACAGCGGCCAGCTGCTGCCTGTGGAGGCGGCCTTGCATGCCGTGGTGGGCGCTGCGGCCCTGGCGCCGGATGCGCTGCCGGCACCCGGCCAGGAGGTGGTGCTGGATGTGGAACTGGGCCCGCGCACCGACTGGTTCACGCCTGAGGCCGTGGCCCTGCTGGCCCGCCAGCGCTGGCAGGTCACGCCCCAGTCCAACCGGGTGGGCCTGCGCCTGGCCGGTGACGAGGCCTTGACGCGCGCCATTACCAGCGAGCTGCCCAGCGAAGGCACCGCCCTGGGCGCCATCCAGGTGCCTGCCAGCGGCCAGCCGGTGCTGTTCCTGGCGGACCACCCCCTGACCGGGGGCTACCCCGTGATCGGCTGTGTGGCCCCCCACCACCTGGATCTTGCGGGGCAGATCCCGGTGGGTGCATGGATTCGTTTTAACCCCGTTCGTGCATTTGCAGTGTTGAACCCTGCCGTGGCGGACTGAGGAAGCTGTATGAAAAAAGTCCTGATTGCGAACCGCGGCGAGATTGCCGTGCGCATTGCCCGTGCCTGCGCCGACTATGGTGTGAAGTCTGTGGCGGTCTATGCCAATGCCGACATCGATGCCTTGCATGCCCGCACGGCCGACGAAGCCTATGGCCTGGATGGCGACCAGCCTGCCGACAGCTATCTGCACATCGACAAGCTGATGGCCATTGCCCAGAAAGCCGGCGCCGATGCGGTGCACCCCGGCTATGGCTTTCTGTCGGAAAGCGAAGCCTTTGCGCGCGCGGTGCTGGATGCCGGGCTGATCTGGATCGGTCCCCGGCCCGAGACCATTGCCCAGCTGGGCGACAAGGTGGAAGCCCGCAAGATTGCGCTGAAGGTGGGCGCGCCGCTGGTGGCGGGGACGCCCGGCCCGGTGCAGAACGCTGACGAGGTACTGGCCTTTGCACAGCAGCATGGCCTGCCCATCATCATCAAGGCCGCATTCGGCGGCGGTGGCCGCGGCATGAAGATCGCGTGGCGCATGGACGAGGTGGCCGAGCTTTACGCATCGGCCGTGCGCGAGGCCGTGACGGCCTTTGGCCGCGGCGAGTGCTTTGTGGAGCAGTTCCTGGACAAGCCCCGCCACATCGAAGCGCAGGTGCTGGCGGACACCCATGGCCACGTGGTGGTGATGGGCACGCGCGACTGTTCGCTGCAGCGCCGCAACCAGAAGCTGGTGGAGGAGGCGCCTGCGCCCTTCATCACCGAGGAGCAGCGTGCACGCATCCACAACGCGGCCAAGGCGATCTGCGCCGAGGCGGGTTATGTCGGTGCCGGCACCGTGGAGTTCCTGCTCAGCGACAACGGCCAGCCCGGGGGCGCCATCTCCTTCCTGGAGGTCAATACCCGCCTGCAGGTGGAGCACACGGTGACCGAAGAGACCACGGGCGTGGACCTGGTGATCGAGCAGCTGCGCGTGGCCGATGGCCTGCCGCTGTCCGTCACCGAGACCCCGGTGCCGCGTGCGCACTCCATTGAATTCCGCATCAATGCCGAGGATGTGGGGCGGGGCTTTCTGCCGACCCCCGGCCCGGTGCTGAAGTTCGCACCGCCCTCCGGTCCCGGCGTGCGCCTGGACTCCGGTGTGGAGTCGGGTTCGGTCATTCCCGGCAATTTCGACTCCATGATGGCCAAGCTCATCGTGACCGGTGCCACGCGGGAACAGGCCCTGGCCCGCGCCCGCCGTGCGCTGCGGGAGTTCCAGATCGAAGGTGTGGCGTCGGTACTGCCGTTCCACAAGGCCGTGATCGGACACCCTGACTTTGTCGGGCAGGACGGTTTCAAGGTGCACACGCGCTGGATCGAGTCGGGCTTTGCCGAGCCGCTGGCCGCTGCCGTGCGTGCCGAGCCGCTGCCCGATACCAGCCTGGTGCGCACCGCCATCGAAATGGACGGCCGCCGCGTGCAGCTGGGCCTGCCTGCGGTGCTGCTGCAAGGTTTGGCCGCTGGTGCTGGGGGCGGTGGTGCCGCATCGGCAGCTTCCGCACCGGAAACGGTGGATGCCGCTGCCGTGCAGTCCCCGATTGCCGGCAATCTGCACGCCTGGAAGGTGGCGGATGGCGACGCGGTCCAGGAAGGCGACGTGATCGCCGTGATGGAAGCCATGAAGATGGAAATGCAGGTCACGGCGCACTGCAGCGGCCGCATCGCGCTGGCGGCAGCCGCAGGCACCGCCCAGACGCTGGGTGCGGTGATCGCGCACATCCGCTGAAGGAAAGGGCGGCGCGCACAGCGCGCCAGCCACGGCGGTGTGCGCGCCAGTGCTTGACATTGACATGATGTCAATCTCTACAGTCATACTCAACAACCTTGGAGAGTGTGATGAACGCTGCAAACAGACTGCCTGTCCATTTCGATTTCACCGTGGAGGGAATGACCTGCGCCTCCTGCGTGGGCCGGGTGGAGCGTGCGCTCAAGAAGGTGCCCGGTGTGCAGGACGCGGTGGTGAATCTGGCCACGGAAAAGGCCAGCCTGCACATCGATGATCCGGCACAGGCCACCACCATCCTGCCGCTGGCGGTAGCGGCCATCGAGAAGGCCGGCTATGCCGTGCCCCAGCAGACCGTGGACCTGCAGGTCGGCGGCATGACCTGCGCCTCCTGCGTGGGACGGGTCGAGCGTGCGCTGAAGAAAGTGCCCGGCGTGCAGAGTGCCAGTGTCAATCTGGCCACGGAGCGCGCTGCCGTGCAGATCCACGACGGCACCGATGTGGGGGCGCTGATTGCCGCCATTGCCAAGGCCGGCTATGAAGCCAGCGTGGTGCCGCAGGCCGGCTCCGGCAAGGCGGTGGACGACGCGGCGGCCGAGCGCCAGGCGCAGGAGCGGACGTCACTGCAACGCGCGCTGGTCTTTGCCGCGGTGTTTGCGCTGCCCGTGTTCCTGCTGGAAATGGGCGGCCACATGGTGCCGGCGTTCCACCATTGGGTGTCCCACACCATCGGTACGCAGAACAGCTGGTACCTACAGTTCGCGCTGACGGCCGTGGTGCTGTGCGGACCGGGACGCCGTTTCTTTGCAAAAGGCATTCCCGCCTTGCTGCGCGGAGCGCCGGACATGAATTCGCTGGTGGCCGTGGGTACGTCGGCCGCCTTTGCCTATTCGGTGGTGGCCACCTTTGTGCCGCAATGGCTGCCTGCCGGCACCGTGAATGTGTACTACGAGGCGGCGGCCGTCATCGTGGCGCTGATCCTGCTGGGGCGCTTCATGGAGGCGCGGGCCAAGGGCAATACCTCCGAAGCCATCCGCCGCCTGGTGCAGCTGCAGGCCAAGACCGCGCGCGTGCGCCGCGAGGGTGTGGTGCTGGAGCTGGACATCGCCCAGGTGCATGTCGGGGATGTGATCGAGGTGCGCCCTGGCGAGCGCATCCCGGTGGACGGCGACGTTGTCGAGGGGCAGAGCTTTGTCGACGAATCCATGATCAGCGGGGAACCCGTCCCGGTCGAAAAGACCGTGGGCACCGAAGTGGTGGGCGGTACGGTGAACCAGAACGGGGCCCTTGTGTTCCGGGCCACGAAGGTGGGCGCCGACACGCTGCTGGCGCAGATCATCCGCATGGTGGAGCAGGCCCAGGGCAGCAAGCTGCCGATCCAGGCGCTGGTGGACAAGATCACCATGTGGTTTGTGCCCGCGGTGATGGCGGCGGCACTGCTGACCTTTGCGGTCTGGCTGGTCTGGGGCCCGGCGCCTTCGCTGAGCTTTGCGCTGGTCAATGCCGTGGCGGTGCTCATCATTGCCTGTCCCTGCGCCATGGGGCTGGCCACGCCGACGTCCATCATGGTCGGCACCGGCCGCGCTGCGCAAATGGGGGTGCTGCTGCGCAAGGGCGAGGCGCTGCAGCAGCTCAAGGATGCCAAGGTGGTGGCGGTGGACAAGACCGGCACGCTGACCAAGGGGCGCCCGGAGCTGACCGATCTGGTGCTGGCCGACGGTCTGCAGCGCAGTCAGGTGCTGGCACAGGTGGCGGCCGTGGAAGACCGCAGCGAGCACCCGATTGCCCGTGCCATTGTGGATGCGGCCCGCGCCGAGGGGCTGCAGATTCCGGCGATCAGCGGGTTTGAATCCGTCACCGGCTTTGGCGTGCGCGCGGTGGTCGACGGCCACCGGGTCGAGATCGGTGCGGACCGCTTCATGCGCGAGCTGGGCTTGAGTGTGGAAGGCTTTGCGGCCGAGGCGCAGCGCCTGGGCAGCGAAGGCAAGACGCCGCTGTATGCAGCGATGGATGGCAAGTTGGCGGCCATGATTGCCGTGGCCGACCCCATCAAGCCCACGACCCGGCCGGCCATCGAGGCGCTGCATGCGCTGGGCCTGAAGGTGGCGATGATCACCGGCGACAACCGCCACACCGCCGAAGCGATTGCCCGGCAGCTGGGCATTGACGAAGTGGTGGCCGAGGTCCTGCCCGGTGGCAAGGTGGCGACCGTACAGCGCCTGAAGGCCGAGCACGGCACGCTGGCCTATGTGGGGGATGGCATCAACGACGCCCCTGCACTGGCCGAGGCCGATGTAGGCATTGCCATTGGCACCGGCACCGACATTGCGATCGAGGCGGCCGATGTGGTGCTGATGTCGGGCGACCTGTCGGGCGTGCCGAATGCGATTGCGCTGTCCAAGGCCACGATGAAGAACATCGGCGAAAACCTGTTCTGGGCCTTTGCCTACAACGTGGCGCTGATCCCCGTGGCGGCGGGTCTGCTGTACCCGTTCAACGGCACACTGCTGTCGCCCGTGTTTGCGGCCGGGGCCATGGCGCTGTCCAGCGTGTTTGTGCTCTCCAATGCGCTGCGGCTCAAGCGGTTCAAGGCGCCGCTGTAACACCGCAGGCAGGCGGCGCGCGGCGATGGCCGGGCGCATGAAAAAAGCGCTTCCGGGAAAGCGCTGGAGGAGAAGGTGGATCTGGGTCAGGACGACAGCTTGGGCACGTCGATGAAGTCGTCCAGGCTCAGCCCTTTTTCTTTCAGCAGCGCTTCCAGCACAGGCTTCAGGCGACCCAGGCTGGCTTCCACGGTTTCGCGCACCGTGTCCACCACCACCTGGGTGCTGCGTTCGATCTCGATGTTGACCAGATCGCCCACCTGCTTGCTGCCGAACACGGTCATGCGCAGCGTTTCGGGAATCAGCCAGACCTCGAACCAGCCTTCCTTGCGGTTCACTTCGGCCACTGTCAGGCTGGCGCCGTTGACGGCGATATAGCCTTTGGCAAACACATAGGGGCGAAAGGCTTCGGGAATGCCGAAACGGATCTTGTGGTTGGTGTCGGTGCGCACGATGTCCAGCAGCGGCGCGGTGAAGTCCACGTGGCCGGACAGCGGGTGGCCGCCGATTTCGGCGCCATCCTTGGCGGCACGCTCCACATTCACATGGGCGCCGGCCTTGTAGCTGCCCAGCGTGGTGATGGCCAGGCTTTGCTGCATCACGTCGAAGGTGGCGCTGGTGGGCGAGAGGTTTTCCGTCACGGTCAGGCAGACGCCGTCGTGCGAGACACTGGCGCCCACGGCCAGGTCCTGGCAGAAGCCTTCGGGGAATTCCATGGTGAAGGTGCGCAGACCGTCCTGGTCGCGCAGCGCGGCAATGGTTGCCACGGCCTGAATGATGCCGGTGAACACGGGTGGGTTTCCTTGGGACGCGGCCGCTGCGCTTGCGCGCGGCAGCCATGGTGCAAAACGCTTATTGTGCCCGCGGCCCTGCCGTACCGCGGGCTTGGCCCTGTTGCCAATGCGGCAGCCGCTCAGGCCGTCAGTGTGGCGCCATCCCAGTGGCCGCTGACCAGGCCCCGCGGCTTCTTCAGCGCCCGCACCCAGGCGCAGTCCGGCCAGGCCTCCATCTGCACGTTCATGCCGGCAAACACGCCGTAGCCGGGGCCGGCGGTGATCTCCCCGTCGGCCTGCAGGGTTTCGCCCGTGCGGATGCTGCAGGCGGCGCGGATGTCGCCCAGTGCCTTGATGCCCCAGCCCGCCTGGATGTGGTTGCCGCAGTCCAGGCTGTCCTGGGTGGCAATGCCATGGCCCGCATCCAGCAGGCCCTGCACGGCAATGCGGCCGCCGGCGCGCAGGCCCTTGCCGCAGTGCAGGGCACCCTGCACGTCCACTTCCTGGCCGATGTGGGCCTGGCCTTGCAGCGTCACGTCGCCGCCGCAGCGCAGTTCCCAGCCGGTGCGCAGTTCTGCGGCGCGCACGGCGCCTTGCACTTCCACGCTCCAGGCCGCCTTGATGGCATTGCCGGCCTGCAGCAGTGCGCCGCAGAAGATGGCGCCGCCGCTGTGGATGTCTTCCCCCGCTTCCAGCGTGCCGGCGCGTATGCCGCCGCCCACCTGCAGGCTGCGACCCACCAGCAGCTGGCCGCTGACGCGCACATCGCCATGGACGATCAGCGTGCCGGCGTAGACCAGGTTGTCGGCCTCCAGGTGCTCCAGCTCCAGCACGGTGTTGGTGGGGCCAAAATTCTCCAGCAGCCAGCGCGCATCGTCCACGCGGCCGGCGGCCACCTGGGTGTCCATGGCCGCCTGGTAGTCGCCACCGCCCAGGTTGTTGCGCACAAACCAGCGGTAACCCATGGCGCAGGGGTTCTTGCCACGCAAGAAAGTTTGGGTCAGTTCCATGTCCATCGTTCAACCTCGTCCATTCCGTGGGGCAACGGACGCATGGCGCGGCCTGCGGGCGTGGTGGGGCCGTGGCTGCGCGCATGCGCCGTTGCATGTGCAAGTCGTGGAGGCCGTGCGGAGGAAAGGGACTGTGTGTGCCTTATGCCTTCCGCACGGCGGCGGAAAGCATGGCCGTAACGCCACTGAGGCTGACAAAGGCGGTCGGCACGCCATGGCGGCGGGTGTGCAGGGCACGCAGCACACAGGCACGCACCTGCGGCACTGCAGCAAGGGCAGCGCGGCGCAGGCGGGCAGAAAGGGGGAGCTGCGTGCAGACCATGGGAGGAAACGGCTGCAAATTATGCCCTGCCTGCTTTTTCGGCACGGGGCGCTGCGGTATCGCTGTGCCAAGGTGGCCCGCCGATGACCGTTGGGGCGATACCAGCACCCTGACAGGTATTGCCCGCTTTGGGTAACATCACGGCCCTTGCGGGCGCGCGCGCCGCTGGGGTGGGCGTTGTTTGTAACAACCGCACCGCCCGGCGTGTGTGCGCGGCATGCCCCCGCCTTCCCTGTTTTTGCGGGTTGCAGTCTCTCCCCGGCCTCGGGTGCCGGTGGCAAATGGCTGCAGCCGGCCCCTATTGCGCGCGACTGCGCACCCTGCCATGCCATCCAGCCAGCCCCCTTCTTTCTTCAGCCGCATCGCGATCGCAATCGGCAGCTTCTTTGCCATTCTGGGCGACGGCCGCCTGGCGGCCGATGTGCGCCGCGTGCGCGCCGGCGAAGCCCTGGCCGCCGATGTGCAGCCCAAGGAAGTGCGTGTCGAAGTACCGGTCGAGAAGGTGGTGGAAGTCCGTGTGGAAGTGCCCGTGGAGAAGATCGTTGAGAAGACGGTCGAAAAGCGGGTGGAAGTGCCTGTCGAAAAGCTGGTCGAAAAACTGGTCGAGAAGACCATTGAAGTGCCGAACCAGGCTGCCGCCCTGCAGCTGCTGGGCCTGATGCAGCGGGAAGCCCGTTTTGTCGACTTCATCCAGGAAGATGTGGCGCCCTACACCGATGCGGAAATCGGCGCCGCCGCCCGCGTGGTGCACGAAGGCTGCCGCAAGGTGCTGCGCGAGCATTTCGCGATTGTCCCCGTGCGCAGCGAAGCCGAAGGCGCACGCATCACCCTGCAGGCGGGCTTTGATGCGGCCGCCGTGCGCCTGACCGGCAATGTGGTGGGACAGGCACCGTTCACCGGCACCCTGGGCCACCGTGGCTGGCAGGTCACCGAAGTGAAGCTGCCCCAACTGACCGACAGCCAGGCGGCCAAGGTGCTGGCGCAGGCCGAAGTGGAGCTGTAAACCATGAGCGTGTTTGCCTCCATTGCCGCATCCGGTGCGGCCCAGCCCGCGGTTTCGGCGTCCGGTGCCGCTGCCGCGCCCACCACTGCCACAACGACCCCCACACCCATCCCGTCTGCTGCGGCCGCGCGCTACAGCATCGGTATCGACCTGGGCACCACGCACTGCGCGTTGTCCTATGTGAACAAGGCGGCCAGCGACGGTGAAACCGTGGTGCAGGGCGTGCTGGAGATTCCCCAGCTGACGGCGCCTGCCAGCGTGGAAGCCAAGCCGCTGCTGCCGTCCTTTCTGTACCTGCCGCACGAGAGCGAACTGACCGACGCCGAGCGCCGCCTGCCCGGCGCGGCAGCCCAGGACTTCATCACCGGCGAATTCGCCCGCAGCCGTGGCGCTGCCACGCCCATCCGGCTGGTTAGCAGCGCCAAGAGCTGGCTGTGCCACCCTGGCGTGGACCGCCGCGCAGGCATTCTGCCGCCCGATGCCCCCGAGGAAGTCAGCCGCATCTCGCCGCTGACCGCGTCCATCCGTTACCTGGAACACCTGCGCTGGGCCTGGGAGCAGGCCCATCCCGAAGCACCGTTTGCCGAGCAGGACATCACCGTCACCATTCCCGCATCGTTCGACCCCGCTGCGCGCGAGCTGACGGCCGAGGCCTGCAAGGCCGCCGGCTTCGACCGGCTGACCCTGCTGGAAGAGCCCCAGGCGGCGCTGTACAGCTGGATCCAGGCCAGCGGCGGCCAGTGGCGCAAGCAGGTGCTGCATGGTGACATCATCCTGGTGGTGGACGTGGGGGGCGGTACCACCGACCTGTCCCTGATCGCGGTGCTGGAGCGCGAGGGCAATCTGGAACTGCAACGGATTGCCGTGGGCGAACACATTCTGCTGGGCGGCGACAACATGGACCTGGCCCTGGCCTACGGCGTGGCCCGCAAGCTGGCGCAGGAGGGCAAGCAGCTGGATGCCTGGCAGACCCGCGCGCTGGCCCATGGCTGCCGCAGTGCCAAGGAGCAGTTGCTGGCCGATGCGGCGCTGCAGTCCGTGCCGGTGGTGGTGCCCAGCCGGGGCAGCAAGCTCATCGGCGGCAGCATCCGCACCGAAGTCACGCGCGACGAAGTGCTGGCCATGCTGGTCGAGGGCTTCTTCCCCAAGGTGGCCGTCAGCGACAAGCCCAAAACCCGTGCCCGCGGTGCGCTCACCCAGCTGGGCCTGCCCTATGCCCAGGATGCGGCGGTCACGCGCCATCTGGCCGCTTTCCTGACCCTCCAGGTCAATGCCCTGGCCGACATCGAGGGCCTGGACGGTGACCAGGTGGACGGCTCCACCTTTCTGCACCCCACGGCCATCCTGTTCAACGGGGGCGTGCTCAAGGCCGGGCAGATCGAGCAGCGCATTGTCGAGGTCATCAACGGCTGGCTGGACGATGAAGCCTGTGCGCCCGCCCGCCTGCTGGACGGCGCCAACCTGGACCTCGCCGTGGCACGCGGCGCGGCCTACTACGGCCATATCGCCACCAGCGGCCGCGGCGTGCGCATCCGCGGCGGCACGGCCCAGTCGTATTACGTGGGGGTGGAGTCCAACATGCCCGCCATCCCCGGCATGGAGCCGCCGCTGTCCGCGCTGTGCCTGGTGCCGTTTGGCATGGAAGAGGGCTCGGAAGTGGCGCTGCCTGACGAGGAGTTCGGTCTGGTCGTGGGCGAGCCCGTGCGCCTGCGCTTCTTTGGCTCCAGCGTGCGCCGCGCCGATACCGTGGGCACCATGCTGGACTTCTGGGGGCCGGAGGAACTGGTGGAGCTGCAGGAGATCGAGTTGAACCTGCCGGCTGCAGGTCGCGTGGCCGGCGAGGTCGTGCCGGTGACCCTGCAGGCGCGCGTGACGGATATCGGCACCCTGGAGCTGAATGCCGTGCCGGTGGGCGGAACCGAGCGGTGGAAGGTGGAGTTCGACGTGCGGGCGGAAACCTCCGCCGACGCTTCCGCCTGAAGCTGCCATCCCCTGTGGAGAAGCCTGCTGGCCTATGGTCTGCGGGCTTTTTTTGTGGGTGGCTGCCGGCGCCAATGCCCTGCCTGCCAGCAGGGGCCTGGCCTTGCATGCCACGGCATATGGAATGGGTCTCTGTATGATATTGATAAATCTTTATCAATAAACCGTGAAAACCTTTTCCGCTTCTGCGCCCCTGGCGCTGCCCGGTGCCGGCCGGCTGCAATCGATTGACGCCCTGCGGGGACTGGTCATGCTGTTCATGCTGCTGGACCATGTCCGCGAGACCTTCTACCTGCATCTGCAGGTGCCGGATCCGATGGTGGTGGCCGATACGCCGCCGGGCCTGTTCTTCCCGCGCATGCTGGCCCATCTGTGCGCCCCGGTGTTTGTGTTCCTGACCGGGCTGGGCGCCTATCTGTACGCCAGCCGCCACGCCGATGCCGGCCAGGCGCGGGCGGCGGCGTCGGGCTTTCTGTGGCGGCGGGGCCTGTTCCTGGTGCTGCTGGAGGTGACGGTGGTCAACTTTGCCTGGACCTTCCAGTTTCCCCCGGCCAAGGTGTTTCTGCAGGTGATCTGGGCCATCGGCCTGTCCATGCTGGCGCTGTCGGTGCTGGTGTGGCTGCCGCGCCAGGCCTTGCTGCTGCTGGGCGCGGTGCTGGTGGCCGGGCACAACCTGCTCGACGGCCTGCATTTCCCTGCCGGGCACCTGCTGCATGCGCCCTGGGCCATTCTGCATGACCGGGGCTGGCTGGAGCTGGCAGGGGTGCAGTTGCGCACTTCCTACCCGTTGCTGCCCTGGATCGGCGTGATCGCCTTGGGTTACGGCATCGGTCCCTGGTTCGGCAAGGCCTGTGATGCCGTGCAGCGCCAGCGCCGTCTGCTGATGGCGGGCGTGGCCTGTCTGCTGGGCTTCGGGGTGCTGCGCACGCTGAACGTGTATGGCGATGCGCCCTGGCAGGCCGGTGCCAGCACGCTGCACACGGTCATGTCCTGGTTCAATGTGACCAAGTACCCGCCGTCGCTGCTGTTCCTGCTGCTGACCTTGGGGGCGGGGCTGCTGCTGCTGCATGCGTTCGAAGCGCGGACCGGCCGCCGGTGGCTGCAGCCGCTGGCCACGCTGGGCGCGGCGCCCATGTTCTTCTACGTGCTGCACCTGTATGTGCTGAAGTTCATGTACCTGGCGGCCGTGGCCGTCTGGGGGGCCAACCAGGGGCAGCTGTTCGGCCTGGACCACCTGCTGTGGCTGTGGGTGCTGGCCGCCGTGCTGGCCGTGGCGCTGTACCCTGCGGTGCGCTGGTTTGCCGCGCTCAAGCAGCGCCGGCGCGACCTGGCATGGCTCAAGTACCTGTAGGCCGACGTCGGCGGTGCCGGCGGCGGCACAATACCGCTTCCTTGAAGCAGCCCCCGCCATGACGTCTTCCATGCAACGATCCACCAAGCAGCGCACCGCCATCCAGCAGGCCATGACGCAGGCCGACCGGCCGCTGGCACCGCCGGATGTGCTGGAGCTGGCCCAGGCCACGCTGCCGGGCCTGGGCATTGCCACGGTGTACCGCGCCCTCAAGGCCATGGCGGAAGAGGGCGTGCTGCGCGAGGTGCATCTGCCCGGGCGCAGCCCCATGTACGAGGTGGCACACCATGGTCACCACCACCACTTTCAGTGCAAGCAGTGCCAGCGGGTGTTCGATGTGCACGCCTGTCCTGGCAATCTGGCGGGGCTGGCCCCCGCAGGCTTTGTGGTGGAGGGCCACGAAATCACGCTCTATGGCCGCTGCAGCGACTGCGCGGTGCTGCCATCCTGAAGGCCCGCGGCGTGACGCGGCCTTCCGCTTCTGCGGCCTTTGTCGTTGGCGTCGACCTGGGCACCAGCCACACCGTGGTGGCCGGCGTGCCCGTGCACGGCGCTGCTGCCGAGATTGCACTGCTGCCCATTCCCCAGCGCAGCACGGCGGGCGAGGTGGCGCTGCTGCCCCTGCTGCCCTCGGTGCGCTACCAGGCTGCGCCGGGTGAGCTGGGCGAGGCCTGGCAGCAGCCCTGGCCACCGCAGGGGGCATCTGCGGATGCCCCCTCCGTCATCGGCCGCTGGGCACGCGATCTGGGCGCATCGGTTCCCGGCCGCCTGGTGGCCAGTGCCAAAAGCTGGCTGTCCCACTCTGGCGTGGACCGTACGGCCCCCATCCTGCCCTGGGGGGCTGCAGAAGATGTGGCCAAGGTCTCGCCGCTGGCAGCGTCCGCGTCCTACCTGGCCCATGTGAAAGCGGCCTGGGACCAAGCCCATCCCGCCGCACCGCTGCGGGACCAGATCGTGGTGCTGACGGTGCCGGCATCGTTTGACGAAGGCGCGCGCGCGCTGACGCTGGAGGCGGCAGCGCAGGCCGGTCTGCCTGCCGTGCAGCTGCTGGAAGAGCCCAAGGCCGCGTTCCACGACTGGCTGGTGCTGCAAGGCGCGCAATGGGCGCAGCAGCTGGCGGACAGCCGCCTGGTGCTGGTGGTGGACGTGGGCGGCGGCACCACCGATCTGACCTTGATCCGCGTGGACGCCGCTGCCGGCGCAGCCTATGGCGGACTGCCCACCCTGACCCGCACCGCTGTGGGTGAGCATTTGATGCTGGGCGGCGACAACATGGATCTGGCGCTGGCCCACCAGCTGGAGCCGCAGTTTGCGGACGCCGGTCAGCGTCTGCCGGCACAGCGTTTTGCCCAGTTGGTGCAGCGCTGCCGCATGGCCAAGGAGCAATTGCTGGCCGCCGATGCCCCGGAACATGCACGCATCACCCTGCTGGGAAGCGGCAGCCGCCTGCTGGCGGCCACGCAATCCGCCACTTTGACCCGTGCACAGGTGCAGCAGTGGGTGGTGGAGGGTTTTTTGCCGCCTGCGCAGACCACCGACCAGCCCGGAAAGCGCCAGGGTGCGCTGCGCGGTTTTGGCCTGCCGTATCCGGCGGATGCAGCCATCACGCGGCATCTGGCGCATTTCCTGGCACAGCATGCCGGTGGCGCCTGGCCCGACACCGTGCTGCTGAACGGCGGCGTGTTCCATGCGCATGCGATGGTGGAGCGGCTCACGCAGCAGCTGACCGCCTGGCGCGGCAGCCCCGTGCGGGTGCTGCACAACCCCCACCCGGACTGGGCCGTGGCGCGTGGCGCCGCAGCCCACGGTTTGGCGCGTGTGCAGCAGGAGCTCGCGGCACACGGCACCCCCTCTGCGCCCCCTTCCGAACGTACTGAAGGCGTTACGGTGGCGACCACCGCCCGGGAGCCAGCGGCCGCGGTCCTGCCGGTGATCGGCGGCGGCGCAGCGCGCAGTTACTGGCTGGTGCTGCCGGACAAAAAGGGCGGAGCCCCGCAAGGCCTGTGCCTGCTGCCGCGTGGCACGGAAGAAGGCGTGCGCATGGTGCTGTCGGGCCGGCGCTTTGCGCTCAAGCTGGGCCAAGCCGTGCGCTTCAGCCTGGTGGCGCACAGCGGCAACCTGCCGGCGCAGGCCGGACAGCTGACGGCGCTGCACGGCGAGGGCTGGGTGGAGTTGCCGCCCATTGCCACCGTGCTGGCGGCGCCGGAGGGCCACAGCACCGCACAGATCGAGGTGCAGTTGCAGGCCTGCATGAGCGAGGTCGGTACGCTGGAAGTGCGCTGCGTGGCGGTGGCGGATGCCGCACGGTCCTGGCTGCTGCCTTTCCATGTGCGCGCTGGCGGCCAGGCCGTGGATGCCAGCGCTGCGCTAGCGCCGGCAGGCGGCCTGGAGAGCCCGCAGGGCGGGGACAGAACGGCGCATCACCTGCCCGAGGCCGTGGCCCAGATCGAACGCATCTTTGGCAACCAGGCCCAGGAAGTGGGGCCCAAGGAGGTGCGCCAGCTGCGCCAGTCGCTGGAAAAGCTGCTCGGCCCGCGCGAGGGCTGGGAGGTGGCGACGCTGCGCACGCTGTTCGACGCGCTGCTGGCGCGGGCCAAGCGCCGGCGCCGCACGCCCGAGCATGAACGCGTATGGCTGAATCTGTCTGGATGGTGCCTGCGCCCCGGTGTGGGCGCGCAGCTGGACGGATGGCGCATGGAGCAGGTCTGGGCCTTGTATGCCCAGGGACTGGCCCATGCCAAGGAGGCCGCCAACTGGACCGAATGGTGGGTGTTCTGGCGCCGTGTGGCTGCGGGCCTGGATGCCGCGCAGCAACTGGCGCTGCTGGAAGACGTGGCCGGCCACATGCAGAAGGCCGTGCAACAGACGGCACGCAGTGGCGGAAAAAGCAGCCATGGCAGCTATGACGACATGCTGCGCCTGTTTGCGGCCATGGAGGCCGTGCCCTGGCAGTACCGCCAGGAAATGGGCCAGTGGATGCTGCAGCGGCTCCAACGCGAGGGCGAATCCGTGCAGACCTGGTGGGCCATCGGCCGCCTGGCCGCGCGCCAGCCGCTGGCCGCCAATGCGCACCTGGTGATGCCGCCCGAGGCCGCACAGGAGTTTCTGGACGCCACCCTGGCCCAGGACTGGCGCAAGAACGACACCGCGATGTTTGCCGCGGTGCAAATGGCCCGGATGACGGGCGATCGCGCACGCGATCTGCCGGATGGGGTGCGCGCCCAGGTGCTGGAAAAAATGCGGGCCAGCGGTGCGCCTCAGCGCTGGGTGGCCATGGTGGAGCAGGTGGTGCAGATGGACGCCGAAGACCAGAAGCGCAGCCTGGGGGACAGTTTGCCGCCAGGGCTGGTGCTGTTGTGAGGGCGGTGCGTGCCGTGCTTGCCGACGGCCAGAGCCGTTCCGGACAAAAAGCATGGATGGGAACGGAGCAACTGCTGCACCATGCGGCAGCCAACGCCCAGGTGCGTAGAAAAAAGAACAGAAGGGAAGAGACGTGATGTCTGTGGTTGGATCCTTTTCGACGCCCAGGCGCAGCCGCCTTGCCCTGGTGCTGCTTGCCTTGCTGGTCATTGCCCTGGGCCTGGCCTCCCGGCGTGGCCTGGTGCCGTTTCCGGCGGCGCTGGGCAACTACCCCGGCGATGCGCTCTGGGCCTGGGTGGTATTGCTGTCTGTGGCCTGGGTGCAGCCGGCCATCCCGCGTACCCGGCTGGTGGCATGGTCGCTGGCGATCGCCTTCGGCATCGAGTTCCTGCAGCTCTATCAGGCCCCCTGGATGCAGGCGCTGCGCGCCAACAAGCTGGCGTATCTGGTGCTCGGCAATGGCTTTGATCCGCTGGATCTGGTGGCTTATGGGGTGGGCATCGCGCTGGGTGCGCTGGTGGATGGAGCCTGGCTGTGCGCTGCGGCCCGCCGCATGCCGGGGAGTGGTTATGCGGCGTGGCATTGACTGGTGCACTGCCGGGTTGCTGGCGCTGTGTGGCCTGCTCCCGGTGTACGCCGAAACGGCGGGCCCAGCCCCGGCTTCCCAGCTGCGTTGCGGCTGGTGGGAAAACCCCACGCCGGCCAATGCCTGGTTGAACGACCGTGACGGCAGCTGGACCGTGGGTTCGCAAGGCGGCCACCAGGCCGAGGGGGACTGGCCCAGCTTTACCGACGCACAATGGGTGCGCACCAATGGCTATTACGGCTACGGTTGTGCCTGTCTGCGCGTGGTGGCCGAAGCCGGCAGCCAGCGGGTGGAACGCATTCTGTCGGCCCGGGCCAGACCGCTGGCCGCCTGCCGGCAGGACCGCCATCTGCGTGAGCCGCTGCGGCCGGAGTGAGCGGCGTGGGGCTGCAGTGCGGCGCACGGCGCACTGGGCTGCACCGGTGTTGGGGGCTACCGTTTCTGCGTTCTGCCCCGCATGCAAGCCGCTACGATGGGCGCCATGATGTTCCTATCCCACCAGCCCTTGGTGACGGATCAGTCCTTCATGGCCAAAAGACCCGTTTCGGGGGCGCTGTGCGCCCACCTACCGTGATTCCTGCAGGAGTGATTGCATGAGCATGCCGACCCAGACTGTGATTCCCCAGCTGCGCATGACCGACGCCGCACGCAGCCTGCAGTTCTATGTGGACGGGCTGGGTTTTGCCGTGGACTGGGAGCACCGCTTTGAACCCGGCTACCCGTTGTTTGCCCAGCTTTCCCGGGACAGCGGTGCGGGCCGGCAGCTGATTTTTCTGACCCAGCACCGTGGCGATTGCGAGGTGGGCAGCGCCGTCTACTTTGTGGTGCCCGATGCGCGCGCCACGCTGGCAGCGTTCGAGGCGCGGGGCATCTGGCCCACCAATCCGCTGGAAGCCACGCCCTGGGGAAGCTGGGAATTTCTGCTGACCGACCCGGATGGCAACCGGCTGCGCTTTGCGTCGGACCAGGTCTCGGACGCCGTGGCGGACGGGGCCTGAGGCGGAGTCAGTAGCTGGCGTCCGCGATCGCCTGTCCCACCTGGCGCAGCGCCGGCTCCAGCACATCCAGCGGCACTGATCCCAGCGCCAGGCGCAGGGCATGCGGCACCTGGGCGGTGGTGGCGAACGGCTCGGCCGTGGAGACGGCAATCCCTTGCTGCAGCAGCGCCGCCGCAATCTGGTCGGCACGCACTTCGGGCGGCAGCGGCAGCCACAGAAAGTAGGACAGCGGGTGGCTGACCCTGGGCAGGCCCGGCAGCAGCGTGCCCAGCACGCGGGCTGCCAGTTGCTGGCGCAGCGCGGCGTCTTCGCGTTTGTGCGTTTCCAGCCGGGTGACGGTGCCGTCTTCCAGCCAGCCGCAGGCGATGGCGGCCATCACGCCCGGGGTGTTCCAGGTGGTGGCGCGGATGGCGCGCTCCAGCGCGGGCACCCAGTCCAGCGGCGCGGCGGCAAAGCCCACCCGCAGACCGGCCGCCACATTCTTGGAAAAGCCGGACACATACACCGTGCGCTCCGGCGCCAGCGCGGCCAGCGGCGGTGGGGCCGGGTCGGCCAGGTAGGCATAGGCGCCGTCTTCGATCAGCGTCAGATCGTGCACACGCGCCAGTTCCACCAGCTGCAGCCGCTGCGCAAGGGGCAGCACCCAGCCCAGCGGGTTGTGCAGCGTGGGCATGGTGTAGACCGCACGCACCTTGCGCTGGAGGCACAGCTGCTGCAGCGCGACCAGGTCGGGGCCCTGCGGTGTGGCGGGGATGGGCAGCAGTTCCAGGTGCAGCTGCTGCGCCAGCAGCTTGAAGCCGGGGTAGGTGAGTGCGTCCACGGTCACCACGTCGCCGGGCGCAAGCCGCGCCATCAGCGCCACGGTCAGGCCGTGCTGGGCGCCGTCCACCAGCACCACCTGCTCACCGCTGACCTGCAGGCCGCGTGCACGCAGGTGCTGGGCCACGGCGGAGCGGTCGCGGGGGCGGCCGCCATGGGGCTGGTAGCGCAGCAGGGCTTCCAGGTCGCCGGTCAGGGCCAGCTGGCGCAGCGCGGTGCGCAGCAGCTCGGCCTGGCTGGGCAAGGTCGGCACGTTGAAGCTCAGGTCCACACTGCCCAGCGCAGCGGGCGGAATGTCGATGCCGTGGCCCGGCGGCAGTGCGGTTTCCTTGACGAAGGTGCCACGCCCGGTTTCGCCGCTGACCAGGCCCATGGCGCTCAGCTCGGCATAGACGCGGCTGGCAGTGACCAGGGCCAGGCCTTCGCGGGCCGCCAGCGT
The DNA here is from genome assembly GCF_002479375.1 of Comamonas sp. UBA7528. Classification (NCBI taxonomy): domain Bacteria; kingdom Pseudomonadati; phylum Pseudomonadota; class Betaproteobacteria; order Burkholderiales; family Comamonadaceae; genus Comamonas; species Comamonas sp. UBA7528. The sequence continues at coordinate 323,967 of NZ_DLMU01000005.1, read as the reverse complement.
GCGGTGCGTGGGCAGGCGCGTGCCGGCCGGCAGTTGGCCGCTGCGGATGGCGGCGGCCAGGCGGTCCACCACGGTCTGGTAGCGGGAGGTGCGGGTTGGGGAAGAGGTGGCCATGGGGTGGATCAGCGCAGCAATCGCAACCATCGCAACGGCTTTGTATGCATGACAATTTTTTGATTGTATTGGGTTGTGTGCCTAGCATGGCGGCCTTGTTCCTGTTGCACCGCGTTCCACTGCCATGACTTCCTCCGCCCAAGCCGCTTCGGCGTCCTCTCCTGTCCACCGTTCCCAAGGCTGGCTCAACGGCCTGATTGGTGTGGTGATCTTCAGCGGCTCATTGCCGGCCACACGGCTGGCGGTGCTGGATCTGCCGCCGGTGTGGCTGACGGTGGCGCGTGCCAGCATTGCCGGGGTGTTGGCACTGGCGGCGCTGCTGCTTTGCAAACAGGCGCGGCCCGTGCGCTCCCAGATGACGTCGCTGGCCGTGGTGGCGGTGGGCGTGGTGCTGGGTTTTCCGCTGCTGACGGCGCTGGCGCTGCAGCACGTGCCGGCGGCGCATTCGATTGTGCTGGTGGCGCTGCTGCCGCTGTGCACGGCGGTGTGCGGTGTGTGGCGGGGGGGCGAGCGCCTGCGGCCGGCGTTCTGGGCGCTGTCGCTGCTGGGTGCGGTCCTGGTGCTGGGCTTTGCGCTGTGGGCCGTCTGGCAGCAGGGCGCGTCAGCGTCGTTCGTGGGGGACGGGTTGATGCTGCTGGCCGTGGCGGTGTGCGGTTTGAGCTATGCGGAAGGGGCCAAGCTCTCGCGCAGCCTGGGCGGCTGGCAGGTGATCAGCTGGGCGCTGGTGCTGTCGCTGCCGGTGATGCTGCCGCTCACCGTGTGGCTGTGGCCCGGTGACCTGAGTGCCGTGCGCGCCCCGGCCTGGTGGGGACTGGCCTATGTGGCACTGTTCAGCATGTGGCTGGGCTTCGTTTTCTGGTACCGCGGGCTGGCGCAGGGCGGCATTGCGGCCGTGGGGCAGTTGCAGCTGCTGCAGCCATTGCTGGGACTGGCGTTGGCGGCCTGGCTGTTGGGCGAGGCCGTGAGTCCGGCCATGCTGGCGGTGACCGTGGCCGTGATCGCCTGCGTGGCCGGGGCCAAGCGGGTGGCGTGATCTGCCGTACAGCGCGCTTTAGCGCGCGGTGATGGAATGGGCCACCGGGGCACCGCCGTCTTCGCGGCGCCAGGTGGTTTCCATGCGAAAGCGTGCAGGGATGTACCAGTTGACCGAGGCGGCCAGCAACTGGTCCTGGATGTCGTAATAGGCCCGCACCACATGCAGGGCCGGACTGCCGGCGGGCAGGCGCAGCAGGTGCAGCGCAGGATCGGGCATCAGGTCGGCTTCGATGCGCTGGCGGATGCTGTCGGCCTCCACGCCACACAGCGTCTTCAGCAGCGTGTAGATGCTGGGGTGGTCGCCATGCAGGTGGGCAATGATTTCAGCGAATGCCGGACGCAGGTAGATCTGCGAGTACGACATGGGGCTGACCTGTCCCGTGGGGTGGCGCATGGCGGTCAGCTCCATCCACACCGATCGCTGGGGGCAGTGCAGGATGGCGGCCAGGGCGGCATCGGCCTCCCTGCGCTGGCTGGCCAGCACTTCCAGCCGCGTGCTGTCGCCATAGGTCATCGCATCCTGGAAGGTGCTTTCCGAGGTCAGCACATACGGCACCACCGGTTGGGTGGCCCGCACCACGCTGCCGGCGCCGGGCTGCTTGCTGATCAGGCCTTCCTCCACCATGCGGCGCGTGGCTTCACGCACCGTGTGGCGGCTGACGCCGTACTCGGCGCAGAGCTGGACTTCCGTGGGAAAGCTGCTGTGCACGGGGTATTGCCCGTTCTGGATGGCGGCGCACAGCTGCTGGTAGAGCTGCTGGTAGAGCGGGCCGTCGGCAGCCACAGGGCGTTTGGCCGTGCGGGTGGCGGTGTGCGGAAAGGGCGTGGCGGTTCGGGGCATGCGGGATGCAGTGTGGCAGAGAACGCAATCCTGAGGACAGGTTAAGCCATGTCAAAGCGGGTTTGTCCGGACATTGGATTAAATGTACGTACATTACATTTTCATGCATCGGATTTGAAAGTGCCCGGCCATGTCTCTCCCCCCTCTCCAGTCCTCCCCGCCACCTGCCCAGCCTTTCCAGGGGCTGGTGGTGGTGGAACTGGGTCACAGCGTGGCAGCACCGTTCACCGGACTGATCCTGGCCGAAATGGGCGCCGAGGTCATCAAGGTGGAAAAAGCCGAAGGTGACGATGCACGCCGCTGGGGCCCTCCCTTCTGGGAAGGCGAGGGCGCCTATTTCCAGGCGCTGAACCGCAACAAGCAGTCGGTGGTCTGCAACCTCCGCGATGCGCAGGAGGTGGCGGCGCTGCGCCGTCTGATCGCCGAGCGCGCGGATGTGGTCATCCAGAACCTGCGCCCCGGTCATGTACAGCAGCTGGGCCTGGATGCGGCCACGCTGCGGGCGGACAAGCCGTCGCTGATCTACTGCAACCTGGGGGCCTTCGGTACGGTGGGACCGCTCAAGGACCGCCCGGGCTATGACCCGCTGATGCAGGCCTTCGGCGGCATCATGAGCACCACCGGCGAGCCGGGCCGAGCCTCGGTGCGTGTGGCACCGTCCATCGTCGACATGGGCACCGGCATGTGGGCAGCCATCGGCATCCTGGCCGCGCTGCACCGCCGCCACCAGACGGGGGAGGGGCAGACGGTGGATGTCTCGCTGTTCGAGACCGCCGCCACCTGGGTGTCGCTGCTGGCCGGCCAGGTCATGGCCAGCGGCCAGCAGGTGCAAAAGCAGGGCTCGGGAGCGCCCGGCATTGCGCCCTACAAGGCCTATGCCACCCGGGATGGCGAAGTGGTGATCTCTGCCGGCAGCGATGCGCTGTTCCAGCGCCTGTGCGGCGTGCTGGGCCACCCGGAATGGGCCACGCAGGCCCGCTTCATCGACAACCCGCAGCGCGTGGCGCACCAGGAGGCGCTGTACCGCCTGATCGACCCGCTGGTGGCAGCCCGGCCCACTGCCCACTGGGTGGAGGCGCTGGAAGCCGCAGGTGTCCCCTGCGCCCCGGTCAACACCGTGGGCCAGATGCTGGAACACGCCCAGACCCAGGCGCTGGATCTGGTGCACCCCGTGCCCGGTACCGGCATGCGTTTTGTGGCGCTGCCGCTGAGCCTGGACGGCCAGCGCCCGCGCGTGCGCAGCGCCCCGCCGGCGCTGGGCGCCCATACCCAGCAGTTGCTTTTTCCGGAGCTGGCATGACACAGGAGCCATGGATGGATGTGGTGAACACCGCCTACGAGACGCTGGATGTGGCGCTTGTGGGCCCGCACGTGCTGCAGGTGACGCTGAACCGCCCCGATGCGGGCAATGCCCTCAACACCCAGATGGGGCGCGAACTGCTGCAGCTGTGGAGCGCGCTGACCGAGGACGCCGGCCCGGTGCGCTGCGTGGTGCTGACCGGTGCGGGAGGGCGGATTTTCTGTGCCGGTGGCGATCTGAAGGAGCGCAACGGCATGACGCAGCGCCAGTGGCAGCTGCAGCACGAGTTGTTCGAGCGCATGTACTGGACGCTGACCGACCTGCCGCTGCCGGTGGTGGCCGCCGTCAACGGCCACGCCTATGGCGGCGGCATGGAAATGGCGCTGTGCTGCGACTTTGTCTATGCCAGCGAGGTGGCGCGCTTTGCCCTGCCCGAAGTGACGCTGGGCATCATGCCGGGCGCCGGTGGCACGCAGAACCTGCCCCGCGCCGTGGGCGAACGCCGGGCGAAGGAACTGCTGCTGACCGGCAAGCCGCTGTCCGCCGCCCAGGCGCTGGAGTGGGGTGTGGCCAACAGCGTCTACCCCATGGGCGAAGTGCTGGAACGGGCGCACGAGACGGCGGCGGTGATTGCCGGCAACGCGCCGCTGTCGGTGCGACAGATCAAGAAATCGGTGCGCTATGGCGGCCAGATGGAGCTGCGCACGGCCTACCGTTTCGAGGTGGAAGCCTACAACCACCTGGTGGGCACCCAGGACCGCATGGAAGGCGTGCGTGCCTTCAACGAGAAGCGTCCCCCCGTTTTCACGGGGCAGTGACGCCCCCGTGAGTCCGTGTTTGAACAGCCAATTGACAGTGCGAGGACAGCCATGACCGAATCTGCCGTGGTCCACATCGAAGCCGGTACCGACTACGCCGACATCCGCGACAGCGTACGCCGCGTCTGCGCCGACTTTCCGGGTGCCTACTGGCGCACGCTGGAGGAAACCGGCGCTTACCCGTCGGAGTTTGTGCAGGCGCTGACCGACGCCGGTTTTCTGGGGGCGCTGATCCCCGAGGAGTACGGCGGCAGCGGCATGCCGCTGCGCGCGGCGGCCGTGATTCTGGAGGAAATCCATGCCAGCGGCTGCAATGCCGGCGCCTGCCACGCCCAGATGTACACCATGGGCACGGTGCTGCGCCACGGCTCGCAGGCGCAAAAAGACCTGTACCTGCCGCAGATTGCCGCCGGCACGCTGCGCCTGCAGGCGTTTGGCGTGACCGAGCCCACCACCGGATCGGACACCACCAAGCTCAAGACCCGCGCCGTGCGCGAGGGCGACAGCTATGTGGTCAACGGCCAGAAGGTCTGGACTTCGCGGGCGCTGTACTCCGACCTGATGCTGCTGCTGGCGCGCACCACGCCGCTGGAGGAGTGCGCCCGCAAGAGCGACGGTCTGTCGGTCTTTCTGGTGGACATGCGCGAGCTGAAGGGCAAGGGGCTGGAGATCCGCAAGCTGCCGGCCATGGTGAACCACAACACCACCGAGATCTTTTTCGACAATATGCGCATTCCTGCCAGCAGCCTGATCGGCGAGGAAGGCAAGGGGCTGAAATACATTCTGGACGGCATGAACGCCGAGCGCATTCTGGTGGGCGCCGAATGCATTGGCGATGCGCGCTGGTTCACCGACACGGCAGTGCAGTACGTCAGCGAGCGCCGGGTGTTCGACCGGCCCATCGGCCAGAACCAGGGGGTGCAGTTTCCCATTGCCAAGGCCTACGCCGAAATGCAGGCCGCCGATCTGGTGCTGCGCCGTGCCTGTGCCCGGTTTGCGGCCGATCTGCCCTGCGGTGAAGATGCCAACATGGGCAAGCTGCTGGCCTCTGAAGCGTCCTGGCATGCGGCCGAAGCCTGTCTGCAAAGCCATGGTGGCTTTGGCTTTGCCACCGAATACAACGTGGAGCGCAAATGGCGCGAAACCCGGCTCTACCAGGTGGCGCCGATCTCCTCCAACCTGATCCTGTCCTATGTGGGTGAGCACATCCTGGGCATGCCCCGGTCGTACTGAGGAATGGAGATGACGCTTTCTTGGGGCTGCGGCACAGTGTCCGTCGATCTGTTCATCGATCACGTTGCCCCGGCGTGGACGGCTCCGGCAGGGGCGGTCCTGGTTCCGGGGCGGGCTAAGGGCGCGCAGCGCCATGGAGCAACACGATGCCGATAGCTGAATTGACACCGGTGACGGCGGCGCCCACCCGCTCGAAGACCCCCTTGCCGCTGACGCAGGCGCTGGCGCGCTATGTGCGGGCGCCGCACTTTGGCGGCCAGGAGGCGGCGGCCTGCGCCTTGGCGCTGACCGGCACCCTGGACACGCTGGCCACGCTGCTGGCGGGCCAGAACGAGCCGGTGGTGCGCATCGTGCGTGCCCATCTGGCGGCCAGCGGCACCGGCCCTGCCGAGGCGCCGGCACCGTCGCTGCAGCAACTGCTGGGCACCGCCCAGGCGGCCCTGGTGAATGCCGTGGCCGGCCATGCGCTGGACTATGACGATGTGGCCATGTCGGCCCACCCCAGCACGGTGCTGGTGCCTGCGCTGTGGGCCGAGGCCCACCGCCTGGGCGCCAGCGGCGCCGAACTGCTGCGTGCCTATGTGGTGGGCTACGAGGTCTGGGCCGAGCTGTTCAGCCGCGAAAGCGGGCAGTACCACCTCAAGGGCTGGCACCCCACCGGCGTGTTCGGCGTAGTGGGTGCGGCGGCCGGCGTGGCCTACCTGAACCGGGAGACACTGACCGAAGGCCAGGTGGCCCAGGCGCTGTCGCTGGCCGCCAGTTCGGCGGCAGGGCTGGTGGCCAATTTCGGCACCATGGCCAAACCCTGGCACGCGGGCCGTGCGGCGGCCGCCGCGATCGATGCCGTGCGCCTGGCACAACTGGGCATGACGGCGGCCACCGATGTGTTCGAGCACCATGCCGGCTTCCTGGCCGCGCTGTCGCCAAGCGGTGAATGCGATCTGCAGCGCCCGGCCACCATCGGCGGTGTCCCCCGGTTGCTGAGCTGGGGGCTGTCGATCAAATGCTATCCGGTGTGCTACTCGGGCCACCGCGTGATTGACGGCGTGCTGCAGCTCAAGGCCGCCCATGGACTGAAGCCCCAGGATGTGCAGCGCGTGGATGTGACCATTGGCAATGCCCAGGCCAGCATGCTGCGCAACCACCGCCCGGTGAGCGGGCTGGAGGCCAAGTTCAGCATTGAGTTCGATGTGGCCTGCGCCCTGGTGGCCGGCGACGTGGGCCTGGCCCAGCTGACCGACGTTTTCACCCAGCGCGCCGACATGCAGGCGCTGATGGCCAAGGTGCAGGTGCATACCACTGAGCGCAGCGACCCGGTCGATCCGGCGTTTTCCGTGGCCGACAGCGTGCGCATCACCACCCGCGACGGCCGGCGGCTGGAGACCGGAGAAATCCGTTTCCCCAAGGGCCATGCCATGCACCCGCTCAGTGCCGAGGCGCTGCGCAGCAAGTTCCTGGACTGCGTGGCCTACAGCGGCCTGCCGTGCAACGGCGCCGCGCTGTATGACGCGGTGCGCAGCCTGGCCCAGATGCCCGATGTCCGCGCGCTGGCGCAGCATCTCTGAAGGAGGCTGTCGATTCCCTGATACCCCCTGCAAGGCGCGTGCCGTGCACCGGCCCCACAAGGGCCGCATGCCCCGCGCTGCAGCAGCCGCCTACCGGCGGTGGAAGACCGAAAGTGAGGCCGTCCGTGCTGGCTGCTGCCGCCGGACGCATGCGAACCCGGTGCGCCGTATACCAACGATGAACGCGGCGCGCTGTTTTGACGGAGTCCACCATGTCCGATCTGTTAGTTGCTTCTTCCTCCGTCACCTCCGCCGGCTGGCGCCGCCGCGACTGGCTGGCTGCCGGTGCCGGCCTGCTGGGGGCCGGCCTGCTGCCCGGGGCCGCGCGTGCCCAGGGCTGGCCCGACAAGCCCATCCGCATCATTGCGGCCCAGGCGCCGGGTTCGTCCAATGACGCCACGTCGCGGGCGCTGGCCGACTATCTGTCCACCAAGCTGGGCGTGCCCGTGGTGGTGGAAAACAAGCCCGGTGGCGTGGGCATGATTGCCGCCGAAACCATCGTGCGCGCGCCGGCCGACGGCTACACGCTGCTGATGACCTTGCACAGCCAGCCGGCCCAGGCACCGGCCCTGCTCAAGCGCCTGCCGGTGGATCCGGACAAGGACATCGTGCCCATTGCCGCCATCGGTGTCGGGCCGGTGCCGGGCGTGGTGCACAAGGATTTCCCGGCCAGGACCATCCAGGAGGTGATCGCCTATTCCAAGAAGAAGCCTGTCAATGTGGGCAACTACGCCGTGGGGTCGGGCTGGCAGCTTATGCTGGACCAGCTGGTCAAGGACACGGGGGCGCAGTTCAACGTGGTCAACTACAAGGGCACGGGCGCCATGCTGATGGACCTGTACGGCGGCCAGATCGACATGGGGGCAGGTTCCCTGGCAGGCATTGGTGGCGGGCTCAAGCAGGGCAGCGTGCGGCCGGTGGTGATTGCCATGGGCAATCCCTCGTCCAAGCTGCCGGGTGTGCCGACCTGGAAGCAGGCCGGCTTCAGTGGGAGCGCCTACGAGAACCTGCCCGAATGCAATATGTTGTTTGCCAAGGCCGGCACCCCCCAGGCGCTGGTCGACCGTCTGGCCCAGCTGGTGCACAGCAGCTACACCGAATCGGAGCGCATCAAGAGCGTGCGCGAGACCCTGTCCGATGAAGACCCGGCCCTGACCGGCGCTGCGCTGCGCGCCTTCATCGACCGCACCTGGCCCACCTACCGCCAGCTGACGCGGGCGGCGGGGATTGCGGCGAGCTGAGCTTGCCCTTCAAGGGGCGGGACATGGCGCACGGCAGTGCTTGGTTCTTCCGGCGGCACGGCACGCGGGTGCCCGTGCCGCCATGTGTTGGCAGGGGGCGACAGATGCGGGTTGCATTTTGTACACGGTCCGGGAGACAAGGGCTGGCGCCCCAGAGGGGCGTGCCAGATTTTTGCGGAATGGGAATGGGAGCATCTCTTTTTCTCATGCCCCGGGATGGCCCGCATTGCTGAGAATGCGCACTGTATGGACGGCTCTCTCCCAGTGCTCCCCCTTTCCGTTTTGCAGGCCGCGTTGCGTGCGGCGTTCGAGCGCTGGATGGTCCTGTGCGAGCTCACGGCCCGCAGCGACGGCATTGCACCCGAGGAACTGCAGCGCGAACTGGACTGGCTGCGCAGCCGTAGTGCGCTGCTGGTCCAGCGCAGCACGCCGCAGCAAATGCGTCAGCTCATTGCCGACCTCCAGAATGCCGAATCCTGGGTGCACGCTAGCCTGCGCCTGCGCATGCAGGCGCTGCCTGGGGGGGACGGTGCTGGCACGCAGGTGACTGCCACAGGCGGTGGAGGCCGCGCAGCTTTGCTATGTTCTGGCAAGTATCAGCACTGCGCAGTTTTCTGCCCTTCCACCGCCATGCCTCCTGTCAACCATTTCAAACGTGCTCTGCAAGCCGGTCAGGCCCAGATCGGTCTGTGGTCCACCCTGCCGTCACCCTATGTCAGCGAACTGATTGCCGGCGCGGGCTTTGACTGGCTGCTGCTGGACACCGAGCACACCCCTACCGATGTGCCGCAGATGCTGCAGCAACTGCAGGCCGTGGCGGCAGCCCGCCCGCGCGAGGGCCTGGGCTGCAGCCATGCCGTGGTGCGCCCGGCGTGGAACGACAAGGTGATGATCAAGCGCTATCTGGACATTGGCGCGCAGACCTTGCTGCTGCCTTTTGTGCAGAACGCCGACGAAGCCCGCGCGGCGGTGGAGGCGGTGCGTTACGCCCCCCAGGGCCTGCGCGGCATGGGGGGATCGATGCGCGCCTCCAACTTCGGGCGTGACGCCGACTATGTGGCCAAGGCCGCCGACGAGATCTGCCTGCTGGTGCAGGTGGAAACCGGCGAGGCGCTGGACAACCTGGAGGCCATTGCCAGCGTGGACGGCATTGATGGCGTGTTCATCGGTCCGGCCGATCTGTCCGCCAGCCTGGGCTACCCCGGCAATGCGGGCCATCCGGACGTGGAGGCAACCATCGACCGGGCATTGGCCACCATCCGCGCCTGTGGCAAGGCGCCGGGCATTCTGGCCGTGAACCCCGACCGTGCCCAGGCCTGCCTGGACAAGGGCGCGCTGTTTGTCGCCGTGGGCATGGACATGCTGCTGCTGCGCCAGAGCGCCGATGCGCTGGCCCTGCGCTTCAAGCGCCCGGGGGGGGCGGCGGTCAGTGCATCCCTGTATTGAGTGGGGTGTCCGCCACTTTCTAGAATGGTCGCGGATGGGCGCCGAGGGCGCGCATCCACTTTCTATCAAAAACGCAGCTGCTTCTGCACTTGCAGCAAGGTTTTCACAGGCGTTGGATACTGAAAACCTGTGCGCCAATGCACAACAGCATCTGTTTTCATAATGCCCCTGGAGCGACTGCTCCGGGACTCTCCCTCTCAGCCATGGATGGATTTCGCATGTCGCATGCCTACCCCGATACCCAACTCCTGATCGACGGCCAATGGGTCGACGCCGCCAGCGGCAAGAAGATCGCTGTGCACAACCCGGCCACGGGAGCGGTGATTGGCCATGTGGCCCATGCCGGCATTGCCGATCTGGACCGTGCACTGGCCGCTGCGCAAAAAGGCTTCCAGGTCTGGAAAAACACCAGTGCCCACGAGCGCCAGGCCACCATGCGCCGCGCCGCGCTGCTGCTGCAGGAACGTGCCGACGCCATCGCCGCCGTGCTGACGCAGGAGCAGGGCAAGCCCCTGGCCGAAGCTAAGGGCGAGGTGCTGGCCGGTGTGGGCATCATCGACTGGTTTGCCGACGAGGCGCTGCGCCTGTATGGCCGCATCGTGCCGGCCCGCCGCAGCGATGTGCTGCAGCAGGTCATCAAGGAGCCCGTGGGTCCGGTGGCGGCGTTCACGCCCTGGAACTTCCCGGTCAACCAGATCGTGCGCAAGATCAGCGCGGCCCTGGCCACCGGTTGTTCCTTCCTGTGCAAGGCGCCGGAAGAAACGCCTGCCGCACCCGCCGCGCTGCTGAAATGCTTTGTGGACGCCGGCGTGCCTGCGGGCGTGGTCGGTCTGGTCTATGGCGATCCGCATGAAATCTCCAGCTACCTGATTCCCCATCCGGTGATCCGCAAGGTCACCTTCACCGGCTCGACGGCCGTGGGCAAACAACTGGCTGCCATGGCAGGGGCCCACATGAAGCGCTGCACCATGGAGCTGGGCGGCCACGCCCCGGTGATCATTGCGGAAGACGCCGATGTGGAGTTGGCCGTCAAAGCCGCTGGCGCTGCCAAGTTGCGCAACGCCGGCCAGGTCTGCATTTCGCCCACGCGCTTTCTGGTGCACAGCAGCCTGCAGAAGCAATTCACGGAAAGCGTGGTGAAGTACTTTGAATCCGTCAAGGTGGGCAACGGCCTGGAGGCCGATTCCAAGATGGGCCCGCTGGCCAATCCCCGCCGCGTGACGGCCATGAAGGCACTGGTGGAAAACGCCCACGCCAAGGGTGCGGACGTGCTGCTGGGCGGCAAGGCCCTGGGCGATGCCGGCAACTTCTATGCACCCACCATCCTGGGCAATGTGCCGCTGGATGCCGATGTGTTCAATAATGAGCCCTTCGGCCCCGTGGTGGCCATGCGCAGCTTCGAGAAGCTGGAGGAGGCCATTGCCGAAGCCAACCGCCTGCCCTATGGCCTGGCGGCCTATGCCTTCACCCGCTCGCTGAAGTCCGCCCACCAGCTCAGCCAGCAGGTGGAAACCGGCATGCTGTGGATCAACCAGCCTGCGGTGGCCTCGGCGGAAATGCCTTTCGGCGGCATCAAGGATTCGGGCTACGGCTCCGAAGGCGGCACGGAAGCGCTGGAAGCCTATCTGATTCCCAAGGCTGTCTCGATTGCGATGGTGTGAGCACCGGCCCCGCTGGCGGGGCTGCTGCTGCAAAACGGCCACCTGCGGGTGGCCGTTTTGCTTTCCGCCGTGACGCCGACTGGCCCGGCAGGCTGCAACATCTGGCTTGTCCTACAGCCAGTGGCCGAGGGCGCATTGCAGGATGCAGCGCAGAGGCACCTGTGTGCCTGCGAAAGGAGCCTCCATGCCCTCCAAAGCCCCTACCTTGCAAGCGCTGTTCGTGCAGCTCGGGCTGGCTGCGGACGAGCTGGCCATCTTGCGCTTCATCCGCCAGCACCGTCCGATGCCCCCCGATGTGGACATGCTGCATGCCCGGTTCTGGACCCCTTCGCAGGCCGCGGTGCTGTGGCGGCTGCGCCGCCGGGGGGCGCACTGGGTGGAGGTGCTGGACCAGCTGGAGGCCGCATTGCGCGGCCACCACGGCCAGCAGCAGGAAAGCGCCTGACCCTGGTGTTCTTTGCTGAGCGCAGGCCGGCATGGACGGCCCGTGCGATGGGGCGGTACCGCAGCGATGGCGGTCAGAGCCACTGCGGCAGCCACAGATTCAGCAGCCAGCCAGCCCCCAGCAGCCAGCCGAACAACACCAGGGCCAGCAGCAGCGGCCGGGTGCCGGCGGCGCGCACGGCCGCGATGTGGGTGGTCAGGCCCAGGGCGGCCATGGCCAGGGTCAGCAGCAGCGTGTCCAGTTGCACACCGGCCTGCACCAGCGCAGCGGGCAGCACGCCCAGGGAATGGATGCCGGCCACCAGCACAAAGCCCAGTGCAAACCAGGGGATGGTGATGCGGCTGTTCGGGGTGGCAGCCTTGACGGAACTGCTGTCCGTGGGCTGGTGGTCGGCGCGGCGCTTGCTGCGCGCCAGCCACCATGACAGCACCAGCAGAAACGGGGCCAGCATCATCACCCGCACCATCTTGGCAATCACCGCCATGTCGGCCGCATCGCGGCCAACGGCTTCGCCGGCAGCCACCACCTGGGCCACCTCGTGCACGGTGGAGCCGACGTACAGACCGTATTGCTGTGCGCTCACCTCGAACCAGCCATGCGCAGCATTCCAGTGAAACAGCGCGGGGTAGAGAAAGGTGGCCACGGTGCCGAACACCACCACGGTGGCCACGGCCACCGCCACGTCCGAAGCCCGGCCCTTGGCCACCGGCTCGGTGGCCAGCACGGCGGCGGCACCACAGATCGCGCTGCCGGCCCCCACCAGCAGGCTGGTACGCGGGTCCAGGCCGAACACGCGCCGACCCAGCCATTGGGCCAGCACGAAGGTGCTGGAGAGCACCAGCGCGTCGATGGCGATGCCGGCCCAGCCCAGCTGGCCCATGTCCTGGAACGTCAAGCGCAGGCCATACAGCACGATACCGGCGCGCAGCAGCCGTGCCTTGGACACGCCCACGCCGCTGGTGCAGGAGGCGGCCAGGCGGGGGTAGACGGTGTTGCCCAGCACCAGGCCCAGCACGATGGCCAAGGTCAGCGCGCTCAGCCCACGTTCTGCCAGGGCAGGCAGCGTGGCGGCCCACAGGGAGGCGGCGGCGATGGCGCCACACAGCAGCAGACCGGGCAGCCATTGCTGCAGGTGCTGGCCGGCGCGGGCCCAGACGGACAAGGGAAATGTGGAAGTGGACATGGCAGACACGGCCGTCCACGGGAGTGAAAAGCGTGCCAGGACCGGCCTGGAGCGTGGGCGACGGTGTGCACTTTAGATAATTTGGTTATATTTGTATAACCGATAGTTTGTGTAAAGACTATCGATGAAACAGGTAGATTCATGCACCAGAACACGCGAAAAGGAGAGCGTCCATGCTGCATCTGACGCTGCGCCAGGTGGAAATTTTCTGTGCCGTGGCCCAGTCCGGCAGCACCGTGGCGGCGGCACAGGCGGTGTCGCTGTCCCAGTCCGCCACCAGCGCCGCGTTGCAGCAGCTGGAGCGTGCGCTGGGCAGCCAGCTGTTCGAGCGGGTCGGGCGCCAACTGGTGCTCAACGATGCCGGCCGCGCCCTGCTGCCCCAGGCGTTGGGGCTGCTGGAGCAGGCGCGCGCCATCGAGCAGGCGTTTTCCGTGCAGGGCAGTGGCCTGCCGGTGCGGCTGCGGCTGGCGGCCAGCACCACCATCGGCAGCTATGTGCTGCCGCCGGTGCTGGCGGCGTTTGCGCGCAGCCACCCGCAGGTGGCGGTGGACCTGCAGATCGCCAACACCGCCGAAGTGGCCGAAGCCGTGCTGGCGCTGGAGGTGGATCTGGCCTTGATCGAAGGGGCCAGCCACTGGCCGGGGCTGGAGGTGCAGCCCTGGCTACGCGACGAGCTGGTCATCGTCAGCGCACCCCATGACCCGTTGGCCAAGCAGGCCGCGGACCAGCCGCTGGCATCCGACGCGCTGCGCAGCGCCCGCTGGTTGCTGCGCGAGGCGGGCTCCGGCACCCGCGAGATGGTGGAGCACGCGCTGCTGCCGCACCTGCACCAGCTGCATGCGGCAGCCACCCTGGGCAGCTCCGAAGCCATTGCCCGCTGTGTGGCCCAGGGTCTGGGCATCAGCTGCCTGCCCCGTGTGCTGGTGCAGCCTTTGGTGGAGGCTGGCGAACTGGTGGTGCTGCCCACCCTGCTGCCGCAGATGCAGCGCTATTTCTCGCTGGTGCAGCGTGCGGGAAAGCGGCGTTCGCCGGCACTGCAGGCGTTTGTGGACGCCTGCCGGGCGATGGCTGCGCCATCCACGGATTGAATGCCCGGGACGGCTGCCGGGGCTGCAGCGGCTTCGTCCACGCGCCACTTCGCTTGCGGCCGGCGCTTTTGGCCCTATATTGGAATCACAAGCCCGGCGCGGGCTGCGCAGCGCCGGATGCCATCACCAGGGAGGCCACTATGAAAACCATCGACGAAATGCTGCACCTGGACCTGCTGACCCACGAACAACACCTGCAGATCAGTACCTGGATTGACGCCGCAGACACCCCCGAAGCCATTCTGCAGATGCCCGCCTCCCTGTGGCAGGCCGTGGAACGCGCCAGCCAGGCCATGGGCGTGAACGAGGATTTGCTGCGGCCGCCGGCACTGGATGCGGGCAACGCCGTCTTTGGCTGACGCGCAGCAGGCGCCGCGCCTGTGCGCAGGTGCAAGGGGCGGCGATCGGCCTACCATAGCGGACATGCCTCCGAATTCATCCGTTCCATCGTTGTTCCGCATCCGCCCGGCGGGCGCCGCCGATGTTGAAGCCATCTTTCATGTCCGGACCTCGGTCCGGGAAAATGCGCTCACCTGGGACGAACTGGCCGCGCTGGGCATCACGCCCGCTTCCATCCATGCGGCGATCACAGAGACGCCGTGTGCCTGGGTGGCCGAACGCGATGGCGAGGTGCTGGGCTTTGCCATGGCCGATCTGCCCGAGGCATGCCTGTTTGCCGTGTTCGTGCTGCCGGAGCATGAGGGGCAAGGGGTGGGGCGCCAGCTGATACAGGCCGGCGAAGCCGCGCTGTTCCGGCACCACCCGGTCATCTGGCTGGAAACGGATGCGGCCAGCAAGGCCGCTGCGGTGTACCGGCATCTGGGGTGGACACATGCCTGCGATGCGGGCGACGGGGATGTGCGCCTGCAAAAGCTGCGCCCCTGATGTGGCGGCGGAAGCCGTGCAGGGGGCGCCGCCCTGACGGATGGGACCCGCTGCTTTGGCAACGGCCTCGGGCACCCCGGGCCGCGCAGGCGTCTGCGCAGCCGGCTCCGGTGCAGGTTGCCGTGGTCTTACTTCTTCAGCGGAATCGGCGTGCCCGGTGGCACGGCCACGGCGGTGACGCTGTTCTGGGGTGAACCTTCGATCACACGGTCGGAATAGGTCATGTAGACCAGGGTGTTGCGTTTGGCATCCACCATGCGCACCACGCGCAGGCGCTTGAACAGCAGTGAGGTCCTTTCGGTGAATACCTCTTCCTGCTGGCGCAGCGGCTGGGGAATCTGGATGGGGCCGGTGGCCTGGCAGACGATGGAGGCTTCCGAGCGGTCTTCGGCCAGGCCCAGGCCGCCCTTGATGCCGCCGGTCTTGGCGCGCGAGACATAGCAGGTCACGCCGGCCACCTTGGGGTCGTCATAGGCGTCGACCACGATCTTGTGGTCCGGGCCAATCAGCTTGAACACCGTGTCCACGGCGCCGATCTCTTCGGATGCGGCGGCGTGGGTGGCCGGTGCCAGGGTGGTCAGGGCCGCCAGCAACAGGGCGGACAAAGCAGGGCGCAGGGCAAAGTGGTGCATGGCTGCCAAGCATACGCGCAGTGCGGGCGCGCGCCGGGCCGGCGATGGCACCGTGCTAGGCCCCGGTATGCGCTGGAGCGCGGGCAGGTCCGCACCGGTTGCGGGACAATTCCAGCCCTCCACCGTGGCCCCGGCGCGCTCGACGCGCCCAGACCGGCGGCCGGTGGAGCCGGCCCATGGCGGCCCGCAGCGTGCGGTGATGCCAGGCAGCGGCCGTGGTCGGAGCCCGTGTTTTTCGGGTGTCTGCGCCTGCCGTGCTGCATGCCTGCAGTCCCGGTGCACCGGGGGCGCCGCATGTCCTGCGCATGGCGGTGGCAGAACGCCCGTCCCGCGATGCAGGCCCTGGCTGCCGCTGCGTTGCGGCATCGCCCGCAGCTCCCGTGCAGTTTTCATGCACACGCTGCTTCTGAATTCAGAGTTTCCACCCCGTGGCACAGGCTGCGGGGTGGGTTTTTCTTTTTCCGGGGGAAATGGTTTGGTAGGAATGCGAGAGAAGAACGTTGCGGTGTCGCACGTGCTGGGCCGGTCTGCGCTGCTGTGGATGGCGCTGGCCTGTGGACTGTGCGCGGGCGGCAATTACTTCAACCAGCCGCTGCTGCACTCGATTGCCCAGCACTTTGGTGTAGACCAGGGGATGGCGGCACTGTCGGTCACCTTGGCGCAGTCGGCCTATGCGCTGGGCCTGCTGTTGCTGGTGCCGCTGGGTGACATGCTGGAGCGGCGCGGTCTGGCGGTGGCGTTGATGCTGCTGGCGGCGGCTGGCCAGGCCATGGCGGGCTGTGCACCGTCGGTGGGTGGCTTCATGCTGGGCACGGTGGTGGCGGGCATGTTTTCCGTCGCAGCCCAGGTGCTGGTGCCCATGGCGGCGGCGCTGGCCGCGCCCGGCCACAGCGGCCGCAATGTGGGTACGGTGATGACCGGGCTGCTGCTGGGCATTTTGCTGGCGCGCAGCGTGGCGGGCCTGGTGTCGGCATGGGCTGGCTGGCAGGCGGTGTACCAGGGGGCTGCGCTGTTGATGGTGCTGGTGGCCTGGTGGCTGTGGCGGGTGCTGCCCACCTCGCGCACGGCCCAGCCGGTGGCCTATGCCCAGGTGCTGTCCAGCATGCTGGAGCTGCTGCACACCCACCGCGCGCTGCGCCAGCGCACGCTGGCCAGCGGGCTGGCGTTTGCCTCGTGCAGCGTGCTGTTTGCCACCATGGCCCTGCAGCTGTCGGCCGCACCGCTGGCGCTGGATGACGCGCAGATCGGCCTGGTGGGGCTGGCAGGTGTGGCCGGGGCACTGGTGGCATCGCGTGCCGGACGCTGGGTGGACCGCGGCCTGGGGCGCACCACCTGCACGGTGGGCGCCATCGCATTGGTGGCGGCGTGGCCCATGCTGTGGTGGGGTGGGGAACACCTGGGCTGGTTCGCCCTGGGCCTGGTGGTGATCGATCTGGGCCTGCAATGCCTCAACATCACCAACCAGGCGACGGTGGCCCAGTTGCTGCCGGCGGCACGCTCGCGCATGAATGCCGTCTATATGACGGGGTATTTTGCGGGTGCGGCAGCGGGCTCGGCGCTGGGCACGCTGGCCTGGCACTGGGGACTGTGGCAGGGCGCCTGCCTGCTGGGGGCGGTGCTGGCGCTGGGGGCCGCGCTGGCCGTGGTGCGCTTGCGTGCACCGGCGGGGCAGATGGCCGCTGCCTGACGTTGGGTTTCTTCTGCGGTGGCCGTGGCGGAAGCCACAATCGCCGGCGTGGTCTGCGCATGCCGAACCCGGCATGCGCGGGCCGTTTTCTGCAGGACACCGCTGTGCACCACTTTGCCTCCCTGTTGCTGATTGCCGGCATTTACCTGGCCGTGCTGGCCAGCCCCGGTCCCAATTTCTTCATCCTCAGCCAGATGGCGCTGGATGGCCGCGCCCGGGCCGCGCGCTGTGTGGTGCTGGGGTTGACGACCGGGTCGATCGCCTGGGTGCTGCTGTCGATTGCGGGCGTGGCCACCTTGCTGGCCCGGCACCCGCAACTGAGCACGGCATTGCGCGTGCTGGGGGCGGCCTATCTGGTCTGGTATGGCGTCAAGCTGTTGCGCTCTGCCTGGAAAGTGCCGGTGTCCAACGCAGCACCGGCCACGGCGCTGGGGGCGCAATCTGCCTGGGCGGCGTACCGCACCGGCTTGTGGACCGGCCTGACCAACCCCAAGGGCGCGGCTTTCTGGACCAGTGCGTTTGCCGCGATCTTTCCGGATGCGGCGCCGCTGTGGTTCTATGGTGCCACGGTGCTGCTGGTGGCGCTGATGTCGCTGGGCTGGCACCTGGGCATCACGCTGGTGTTCGGCATTCCGGCCCTGCGCAGCGGCTATCTGCGTATCGAGCGGGCCATCAACGGCTTGTCCGGTGCGGCGCTGGTGCTGCTGGGTCTGCAGAGGATGGTGGCACGCTGAAGATTCCACCAGCACCAGTGCATGCTGGTGCGAGCCTGATGCGCAGGGTCTCTGCGGTGCTCCGCCTGCCCCGAGGTGGCGGTTCAGCAGTTTCCAGTCCTGCCCGTTCGGATGGGAGAAGGCCAGCGCAACGCCTCGGTTGGTGTTGGCGCCCTATACCTGCAGTGGGCCATCGGGCAGCGGCACCTGCAGGCCCACTTTCAGGCAGTTCAGCGCCACCGAGGTGCGAAAGCGCCGCACATTCTCGTCCCCGCCGAACAGCCGGGTGGTGATGGCTTCGAAATCCGCCATGGTGGCGGCGGTGATGACCAGCAGATAGTCCGCTTCCCCGGTGATGGCGTAGCACTGCTGCACGGCGGCCTCGTCCTGGACGCGCTGGCGCAGCCCGGCGGTGCGCAGTGGGTGCTCGTCGTGCACATGCACTTCCACCAGCAGGGTCAGCGGGCGGCCCAGGCGGGAAGCATCCAGCACGGCGGCTTCCGCGCGGATCACGCCGCTGTCCCGCAGCCTGCGGATGCGGCGCTGCACCGCAGCGGCCGACAGGTGCACGGCCTGCGCAATGTCACGCTGCGCCACGGTGTTGTCGCGCTGCAGCAGGGCCAGGATGGCCAGGTCGAAATCGTCCAGGGACAGCGTGGAAGTGTGGGGCATGGAATGAGTGAAAGTTGCGTGAAGCCAGTCTATTCAGAGGCAAAAAACCAAGGGTGGCGCAATATATTTTCGCCATGTCGAACATACGCAATGCACGCTGGCTGCCGTGGCTGGCCATCTTCGGTTCCGTGGTGTTTCTGGGTCTGGGTACTTCCTGGGCCAAGCACACGCTGTTTCCTGCCGTCGGCGCCCAGGGGACGACGGCGGTGCGGGTGGGCTTTTCGGCCCTGATCCTGTGGCTGCTGTGCCGGCCCTGGCGCTGGCAGCTGTCGCTGGCGGACCGGCGGGCCGTGTTGCTTTACGGGGCTGCGCTGGGGGTCATGAACCTGTCTTTCTACATGGCGCTGCGCACGCTGCCGTTCGGCGTGGCGGTGGCCATCGAGTTTTCCGGGCCGCTGGCGGTGGCGGTGTGGGCGTCGCGCCGGGCGCTGGACATGGTATGGGTGCTGCTGGCTGTGGCGGGGCTGGCACTGCTGCTGCCGCTGGGCCATGCGGTCAGCGGCCTGGACCCGGCGGGCGTGCTGTGGGCGGCGTTGGCGGCGGTGTGCTGGGCCAGCTATATCCTGTTCGGCAAGCGCATCGGGCATCTGCCGGTGGGGCATTCGGTGTCGCTGGGGCTGGCCATGGCGGCGCTGGTGGTGATTCCGGTGGGCGTGGCCCACGCGGGCAGTGCGCTGCTGGCGCCTTCGGTGTTGCTGGTGGGGCTGGGGGTGGCTGCGGTGTCGAGTGCGGTGCCGCTGTCGCTGGAGATGCTGGCCCTGCAGCGCCTGCCTCCCCAGGCCTTCGGCATCATGATCAGCATGGAGCCTGCGGTCGCTGCCGTGCTGGCCTTGCTGCTGCTGGACGAACAGTTGAGTGCCGTGCAGTGGTTGGCGATCGGCCTGATCGTGCTGGCGTCCATGGGCAGCGCGCTGGCGGTGCGCCGGTCGGAGCCGGCTCCCAGGGCGGCACAGCTGCCGACCGAGGCCTGAACCCCACCGAGCGCTGCAGCCTTGGTGGTCCGTATGACGGCGCACACGGCCAAGGTGGCATAGACGGCATAGCTGCCTGGTGGCCCAGTGGCCATTTGGGCGCACTTCCTGTCTGCATCTCCCGCGGTGCATCCGAACGCAAAAAAGCCCCGGTGACGGGGCTTTTGCATGGGCGGTGCAGAGCAGGCTCTGCGTGCAGGCCGGAGGTCAGACTTCGGCGATGCGTTTTTGCAGGTGGGCCAGCGCCTCTTCCACCTGGTCGACCAGCACCAGGCACAGATCGCCGGGTTGCAGACGGGCCAGCGCATGGTCGATGGCGATGAATTCGCCGTGGATGTCGGTCACATAGCTGGTGCGGCTGGCGCCTTCCAGGCCCTTGCGCAGCAGGGCGATGACTTCGCCGTCCTCGCGGCCGCGCTGGCAGGCGTCCTGGTACAGGACCACATCGTCAAACGCATGGCCCAGGATCTGGGTCTGCTCGGTGATGTCCTGGTCGCGGCGGTCGCCGGCACCCGAGATCACCACGCTGCGCTTGTTGCCGGGCATGCCTTCGACTGCCTTGGTCAGCGCGCGGATGGCATCCGGGTTGTGGCCGTAGTCGGCAATGATGGTGGCGCCCTTGTAGTCCATCACATTGAAGCGGCCGGGAGCGTTGTCGCTGTCGTTCACAAAGCCGGCCAGGCCGCGCTTGATAGTGTCCCAGGGCAGACCGGCACCCCAGGCGGCACCGATGGCGGCCATGGCGTTGTCGACCTGGAAGCCGATGGTGCCGTTGCGGGTGACGGGAATGTCGCGCAGCGGCACGGATTCGCGCCACGAGCCTTCGGCGGCGACGATGGAGTCTCCATCCACATAGACCACGCGGTTGCCCTGGGCACGGTGGGTGGCCATCACGGGGTGGTGGCGATCGGCACCGAAGAAGATCACCTTGCCGGTGCAGAACGGCGCCATGGCCGAGACGTGCGGGTCGATGGCGTTGAGTACGCCGTAGCCGTTGGGGGCCACGTTCTGCACGATGACGCGCTTGAGCACCATCAGCTCATCGACGGTGGTGATGAAGTTCAGACCCAGGTGGTCGCCTTCGCCCACGTTGGTGACCACGGCCACTTGGCAGCGGTCAAAGCCCAGGCCTTCGCGCAGAATGCCGCCACGGGCGCATTCCATCACGGCGGCGTCCACCTCGGGGTGGCCTAGCACGTTGCGGGCGCTCTTGGGGCCGGAGCAGTCGCCGCTGTCGATCTGGCGGCCGTTGACGTACACGCCGTCGGTGCTGGTCATGCCCACGCGCAGGCCTTGCGAGGTGAACAGCTGGCCTATCAGTCGGGCGGTGGTGGTCTTGCCATTGGTGCCGGTCACTGCCACCAAGGGGATGCGGCCGTCGTCGCTGCCGTTGAACAGCAGATCAACCATGGGCACGCCCACGTTGCGGGGCTTGCCATAGGACGGGGCCAGGTGCATGCGCAGGCCGGGGGCTGCGTTCACTTCGACGATGCCGCCGTTCTGCTCTTCCAGCGGGTGCAGCACGGATTCGCAGATCACGTCCACGCCGCAGATGTGCAGGCCGATGGTCTGGGCGGCTTCGATCGCGCGGGCAGCCACTTCGGGGTGCACGTCGTCGGTCACATCGGTGGCGCTGCCGCCGGTGGACAGGTTGGCATTGTTGCGCAGCACCACGCGCTGGCCCTGGGCGGGCACGGATTCGGGGGTCAGGCCTTCGCCGGCAATGCGGGCAATGGCAATGTCGTCCAGGCGGATCTTGGTCAGCGCCGTGCCGTGGCCGGTGCCGCGGCGGGGGTCCTGGTTGACGATGTCCACCAGTTCGCGGATGGTGTGTTCGCCGTCACCCAGCACCTGGGGCGGTTCGCGGCGGGCGGCGGCGACCAGTTGGCCTCCCACCACCAGCAGGCGGAAGTCGTGACCGGGCAGGAAACGCTCGACCATCACGTCGTCACCGTACTGCTGCGAGGTGGCGTAGGCGGCTTCCAGCTGGGCGCGGGTGGTGATGTTCACCGTCACGCCCTTGCCCTGGTTGCCGTCCTGGGGCTTGACCACCACGGGCAGGCCCACTTCCTGGGCCACGGCCCAGGCGTCGTCCACGTCGGTGACGGGGCGGCCCAGCGGCACGGGCACGCCAGCGGCGTGCAGCAGGCGCTTGGTCAGGTCCTTGTCCTGTGCAATGGATTCGGCCACGGCGCTGGTCTGGTCCACTTCCGCGGCCTGGATGCGGCGGGCCTTGGAGCCCCAGCCCAGCTGGACCATGGAGCCAGCCGTCATGCGGCGGAAAGGGATGCCACGGGCCACGGCGGCGTCCACGATGGAGCCGGTCGAGGGACCGATGCGTTCATCTTCGTCCAGCTCGCGCAGGGCCGCGATAACGGGCGCCGCATCGAACGGGGTGTCGTTCAGCGCGGCCTGGATCAGGGCTTCGGCCTGTTCCAGGGCTTGCTTGCCCACGGCTTCTTCGGTGTATTCGACCACCACCTGGAAGGTGCCAGCTTCCAGCGTGGCATGGGTGCGGCTGAACGTGACCGGGCAGCCGGCCTGGGCCTGCAGCGACAGTGTGGCCAGTTCCAGCACATCGGCCAAGGACACCGGCTTGTCTGCGCCTTGCGGCAGCAAGGTGCCGATGGAGGGGAAGCGGGCGCGCAGGCGGTCTTCAAAGCCGGCCAGTTGGGCGATGTTGCACTCGGCCGGGGTGCAGAGCACGACGGCCTCTACAGCGGTGTTGCGGCTCCACAGATTGGGGCCACGCAGGGCACGGGTACGAGAGATTTCCATGGTGTGTGTCTCTTTTGAGGCTGCTGCAGCCCGGGATGCGGGTGCAGCGGCAATGCAAGGGTGCGCGGGCGCTCGGTCTCAGGCAGGCTGGTATTCGAAGGTCTTGATACCGGCCGCGATCAGGTCGGGCGCAATGTCCATGGCCCAGGCTGTGGCAATGGCCGCCAGCAGGGCCGAGCTGTCCACCGCATGGCCCGTGGGCAGGTGCAGCGCGTCGAGCGTGCCCAGCGCACGTTCCAGACCGCCGGTGGCCAGAATCACCTGCTGGTTGCGCAGCAGCACGGCACGGCCTTCGTTGGCGCCGCAGTGTGCGGCCACGACGGCGTTGTCGGCCTGGGCGCTGTAGAGCACCACTTCGCCGTCACACAGCTCGGCCAGGTCGGCCACTTCGGGCAGGTCGGCATTCAGCACGCCAGCGCCATCGCTGAGCACCACATCAATCTGGGTGCGCAGCACGCGGCGCATCTGGGAGGCTTCGCGCACATCGTGGTCGGCCAGGGTCTCGAAGCCGTCCATGTCGGTGACCACGCCCACCAGGCAGCGGTCGTAGGCCAGGCCCTCTTCCAGGATGGAGCGCGAGGTGGTCTGGATCACCGCGGCCTGGGCCAGTCGGTTGGTCAGCAGACGGTGGGCGCCGGCCCAGTTGGCGGTATTGGTCTTCTGCGTCTGGCGGTTGTTCAGGAACATGCCTTCGCTGCTGGCCACGCCCGTGAGCTTGCCGGACAGCTGCAGCAGCCAGCCGACCAGGCGTGCGATGAAGGCGTTGTGGCGCGTGCCGACAATGCCCACCAGTGGGATGCGGCCGGCGTTGGCGCCGTCTTCACGCGGGAACAGATGGTCGGCAATGGCCATCCCCACCGGGCGGGGAGCGCCGCTGGTGGGCTTGAGGTGCATCAGCAGGCCGGGGCCGGCGTTGACTTCCAGAATAGCACCCTGGCCTTGCATGGGCTGGGAGACGTCCTTGAGAATCATGTCCATGCCGGCGATGTCCAAGCCCACGATCTTGGCGGCCAGCGTGGCGTAGTAGGCCACATCGGGGTGCACATCATCGGTGCAGTCGATGGCCATGTTGCCATTGCGCTGCAGCAGCACGGCCTGGCCCTGGGGGATCACGGAGTCGGGCGTGACATGTTGGCGGTTGAGCTCCAGCTTGACGGCGCCTGCGTCCAGATTGATCCAGTCCAGCGGGTATTCCTGTTCGGGGCCGCGGCGGGGATCCTGGTTCAGCACCGCCACCAGCTCGCGCAGCGTGGCCTTGCCATTGCCGTGCACGGACACGGTTTCGCCCTTGGTAGCTGCGACGACCTTGCCGCCCACCACCAGCAGCCGGTGTTCCACGCCGTCGATGAAGCGTTCGACGATCACGTCCGAACCTTCAGGCTGGGCCAAGGCGAAGGCCGCCTTGATGTCGGCTTCCTGGTACAGCTCCAGGGTCACGCCGCGGGCGTGGTTGCCGTCCGAAGGCTTGACGGTGACGGGGAAGCCGATGTCCTGTGCGACTTCCCAGGCTTCTTCGGCATTGGCCACGATCTGGCCTTCGGGCACGGGCACGCCGCAGGCGGTCAGCAGGCGCTTGGTGAAGTCCTTGTCCTGGGCGATGCCTTCGGCAATGGCGCTGGTCTGGTCGGATTCGGCCGTCCAGATGCGACGCTGCGCTGCACCATAGCCCAGTTGGACCAGGTTGCCGTCGTTCAGGCGAATATGGGGGATGCGGCGCTCGCCGGCGGCATCGACGATGCAGCCGGTGGAGGGGCCGAGGTAGCGGTCGTTGATGGCCGTCTTGATGGCGTGGATGGCCGGCTTGCGGTCAAACGGCAGATCGTTGATGGCGGCCATCAGCAGCTTGTGGCCGTACTCCAGCGCCACGCGGGCCACCGCCTCTTCGGGGCAGCGGAACACCATGCGGTAGACGCCGCGCTGGGAGATTTCACGGGTCTGACCGAATTCGGCAGGCATGCCGGCCAGGTTCAGCAACTCGATGATGACGTGCTCCAGCACATGGCCCATCCAGGTGCCACCTTCCAGGCGCTGGATGAAGCCCCCGCGCTCGCCCACGCCACAGGTGTGTTCGATCAGGTCGGGCAGCCAGGTGGTCAGTCGCTCGTTGAGGCCGGGAATCTTGTTGGACGGGTAGTCTTCCAGCTCTCCCAGATCCAGCCAGACTTCCAACACGGGACGGTAGGTCCAGACGCTGGGGCCGCGCAAGAAGGTGGTGCGCAAGAGTTGGATGTCGTTGAATGTCTTCGCCATGGATGCAGCGCTTGATGAGTGGTGGGCGGGCGGTGTGAAAGGCCACATATCGTCGCTTTTCACAGAGGTTGTCAGCCTAATAGGGGTTTGGAGCGTTAAGTCGTCAGACACCATCGCAATGGGCGCGCACATTGAGTGCATCCATATCCATCCACTGGCAGCGATCCTGCCGGAACGGATACAAACTGTTCAATATGCAACATCACCATTCTGTAGATGCCTCTGGCGTCTCCGATGGCCCTTTCGGGGCTGACTTGCGGGCACAGCTCGCACCCCAAGAAAACGTATTGTCCGCCCTTCCGGTTGACTTGACCCGGGATTTGCGCTTCGCACCAGGCCTGGTGGCGGTCACGCAAACGCATTTGTGGGCCCGTGCCGGGGACGATGCGGCCTGGACTTCCTGGGCCTTGTCGCCGGCGCTGCGCCTGCAGCTGGCGGACCATGCCGGGGTCGGAACGCTGGAGCTGCATGATGGCCAGCAGCGTCTGGCGCTGTGGCGTTTTCGCCTGGCCACGCAGAACGAGGCTTTCCGCCTGATCCAGCGCTTCGACCAGCAGCGTGAGCTGCTGGCCCAGGGCGGCATCCCGGGCCATGCCCATGAGGACGAGGAAATCCTGTGCGAGACCTGCGGCACCCCCTTGCCTCCCGACAGCGATGAATGCCCCGCCTGCGCCCGCCAGCAAGCCCCCCAGACGTCGACCTGGGTGCTGCTGCGCCTGTGGCGCTTTGCCAAGCCCTACCAGGGCCAGCTGCTGCTGGGTTTTCTGCTGACGCTGGCCACCACGGCCGCGCAACTGGTGGCACCGTACCTGACCATCCCGCTGATGGACAAGATTCTGATTCCCTTTCAGAACGGCGAGAAGATCGACCAGGGTCTGGTGGCCTTCTATCTGGGGGCGCTGCTGCTGTCGGCGCTGCTGGCATGGCTGCTGGGTTGGGCGCGCACCTTCGTGCTGGCTAAGGTGTCCGAGCGCATAGGCTCCAATCTGCGCACCACCACCTACAACCACCTGCTGAACCTGTCGGTGGATTACTACGGCAGCAAGCGGACCGGGGACCTGATGGCCCGGATCGGTGCCGAAACCGACCGCATCAACCTGTTTCTGTCGCTCAACGCGCTGGATTTTGCGACCGATGTGCTGATGATCGTGATGACATCGGTGATCCTGTTCTCCATCAATCCCTGGCTGGCGCTGGTGACCCTGGTGCCGCTGCCGTTCATCGCCTGGATGATCCACACCGTGCGCGATCGCCTGCGCACCGGCTTCGAGAAGATCGACCGTGTCTGGTCGGAAGTGACGAATGTGCTGGCCGACACCATCCCTGGTATCCGGGTGGTGAAGGCCTTTGCCCAGGAAAAGCGCGAGGCGGACCGCTTTGCCGACGCCAATCTGGTCAATCTGCAGGCCAATGACAAAGTCAACAAAACCTGGTCGGTGTTCACCCCCACGGTCACCTTGCTGACGGAAATCGGCCTGCTTATCGTCTGGGGTTTCGGCATCTATCTGGTGGCCGGTGGTTCCATCACGGTGGGTGTGCTGACAGCGTTCATTGCCTATATCGGGCGCTTTTACACGCGCCTGGATTCGATGAGCCGCATTGTCTCGGTTACGCAAAAGGCGGCCGCAGGCGCCAAGCGCATTTTTGACATCCTGGACCATGTCAGCAATGTGCCCGACCCGGTCAACCCGGTGAAGCTGCCGGGCAAGGCCCGCGGTGCGATCACCATGGAGGATGTGGGCTTCCGCTACGGCAGCCGTGCGGTCATCAAG
The DNA here is from genome assembly GCF_002479375.1 of Comamonas sp. UBA7528. Classification (NCBI taxonomy): domain Bacteria; kingdom Pseudomonadati; phylum Pseudomonadota; class Betaproteobacteria; order Burkholderiales; family Comamonadaceae; genus Comamonas; species Comamonas sp. UBA7528. Next base: position 297,637 of record NZ_DLMU01000005.1, on the reverse strand, counting down.
CACCTGGACCTGCAGATCCAGCCCGGCGAGATGATCGGTCTGGTGGGGCACAGCGGTTCGGGCAAGAGCACGCTGGTCAATCTGATCTGCCGCTTCTATGACGTCAGCGAAGGCTCCATCCAGCTTGATGGCGTGGATGTGCGCCGCATGGCCGTGTCCGACTACCGCAGCAACATCGGTCTGGTGCTGCAGGAGCCCTTCCTGTTCTTCGGCACGATTGCCGAGAACATCGCCTACGGCAAGCCGGATGCGACCCGGGAAGAAATCGTGGCGGCGGCCCGTGCTGCCCATGCGCACGAGTTCATTCTGCGCCTGCCCCACGGCTATGACTCGTTGGTGGGTGAGCGTGGCCAGGGCCTGTCGGGAGGGGAGCGCCAGCGCATCTCCATCGCGCGTGCGCTGCTGATCGACCCGCGCATCCTGATCCTGGACGAGGCGACATCCGCCGTGGACACCGAGACGGAAAAAGAGATTCAGAAGGCGCTCGACAACCTGGTGCAAGGCCGCACCACGATCGCCATCGCCCACCGTCTGTCCACGCTGCGCAAGGCCGACCGCCTGGTGGTGATGGACCGTGGCGAGATCGTGGAAGTGGGGCCGCACGACGAATTGATGGCACTCAAGGGCCATTACTTCCGTCTGTACGACGCCCAGGCACGCCGTGCCGAGGAAGATGCCCAGGCAGCGGGCTTGAAGCTGCAAGTGACGACCGAGGAATAAGCCATGCTGCACACGTCCCATGCTGATCTGACAGGGATGCGCCTGACGCGCAACGCCCATGGCCGCCTGGTGCTGACCCTGGGCAGCGGCCAGGTCTTTGAATCCGTGGTGCCGGTGCGGGCCTTCCCGTTGGCGGCACCCGAGGAAGGTCTGTCCCTGGTGGGCAGCGATGGCAAGGAAGCGCTGTGGGTGGACCGCATGGCCGACCTGCCCGCCGACGCCCGTGCGCTGATCGAGGAAGATCTGGCGGTGCGGGAGTTTGTGCCCACTATCCAGTCCATTCGCAAGGTGTCGAGTTTCTCCACCCCCAGTACCTGGGATCTGGAGACCGATCGGGGCAGCGCCCAGATGGTGCTCAAGGCCGAGGAAGACATCCGCAAGCTGGCGGGGCGCACCCGGCTGCTGATCAGCGGCAGCGACGGCGTGCAATACCGGATTCCGGATACGACCCAGCTGGACAAGCATTCTCGCAAGCTGCTGGAGCGCTTTTTGTAAGCGCTTACTTACTTTTTTCCGGCGCGAAGTTTGTGTTCCAGGGGCCGTTTGTCGGCCCCTTTGTACTGCGCTGGAAATGTTTGTAAAAAAACCTAAACTTTCCCTCACGACTGCCGAAAGGATGAAGGAACAGCGGAATTCCGCGTCCACTATCCATACAACACCACCGAGGGCCACGCCATGCAAATACCACCTGTTGATCGCAATCCCATCCAATGGAATTCGCAGGCTGCCAATTTGTATTCCACCGGCGCCTCGGGGCCGGCTCCCATTCGCCCGGTCAACCAGGTGAACAACGTCGAGTCCACCGACAAGATTGGCGAGGGTGCGCAGGCCCGCACGCCTGAGAAGCCCACCGACAAGGACGACCGCAACCTGGATTGGACGCAGCGCGTGGAGCAAAAGGCCGAGGCGCAAAAGGCGGTGGAGGAAGAGCAGAAAAAAGAGCCCATCTCCAAGATGCTGATCGAACACATCCAGTCGCTGTGGCGTGCCAGTGCCATGGCGGTGGAGGCTTCGCTGGAGGCCCAGCAAAAGGAGCAGGGCCAGGAGGTGCACCAGAAAGTGCAACCCGCCCGTGCGGCCAGCGAGCGGCTGACCTACGAGGATGTCACGGTCAAGCGCACCAACGGTCTGTAATGGTCAGCGCCGGCACTGATGAAAAAAGCCATGCGGATGCATGGCTTTTTTCATGGGCATCGCCCGAGCGCTCTGCCCGGGCACACACCGCGCACTTACTTGGCTGTGGCGGCGGGACTGTTGCCGGCAGCTTCGGGGGCGGGCTGCGGCGTGGCCGCTGCCTGGGCTGCTTTGGCGGCATCGCGCCGTGCGCGGTACTTGGCGGCGAACACCCGCACCTCTTCCAGTGACAGGTAGTTGTCCTTGTTGGTGTCGGCCTCGTCAAAACCCGCATAGAGCTTGGGCACCAGCATCAGCTCCTTGCGGCTGATCTTGCCGTCCTTGTTGAAGTCCAGCATCTGGAAGTCCTTGATGGCCTTGATCTCGCCCTTGGACAGCGGCTTGCCATCCGGTCCGGTCATGGCCACGGGGTCGATCTGGCCTTCTGCCCAGGCAGGCTGCAGCGACGCTGCTGCAGCGCAGCACAGTACCAGGGGCATCAACAGGCGGCGGGACAGGGCGGACTGGGGCATGGGCTCATTTCCAAAAAACGGGACAGGGCACCAGTGTGGTGCCGTTCTGCAAACCGGGTGCGTTGCTGGGGTAAACCAGGGTAAGCCGATGTATCTCCGTCTGGCGGCTGCTGCATGGATGATGCCGATCACCGGCTGCGACACGCCGTACGACAGGCATTTCCTAGAAAGAGGTGCGTGCAAGCCGCGCGGGATCAGGGGTTGGCAATGCCACTGCGCACATGGCCCGCCGGCACATGGGCCGCAGCCGAGGTGACATGGCCGGTCTGGTCGTCAAAAAAGAAGTCGGGCTCGAATTCGCGCAGAAATTCCCCTTTGGCCAGACCGCCCAGGAACATGGCTTCGTCCACCCCGATGTTCCAGTCCATCAGCGTGCGGATGGCACGTTCGTGCGCCGGGGCGCTGCGGGCGGTGACCAGGGCGGTACGCAGTCGCATGCCGCTGGTGGTGCCGGCCTGGGCGGCCTGCTGGAGCCGGTGCAGTGCGGCCAGCAGCGGTTTGAACGGGCCGTCGGGCAGTGGCTGGGCCACATGCTCCATTTCATGGCGCTGGAAGGCATCCAGTCCCTGGGTCTGGTAGACGCGCTCGGCTTCGTCGGAGAACAGCACGGCGTCGCCGTCAAAGGCAATGCGTACTTCCTGCGGATGGGCGGCGCTGGCGCCGGCGGATTCGGTCAGCACCCGGGCGGCGGGGTAGCCCAGGCGCAGGGCTTCGGTCACATCGGCGGCGTTGGCGGACAGAAACAGATGGGCGCCCAGCGGCCGCAGGTAACCGAAAGGATCACGCCCCTGGGTGAACACGCCGCGCTGGATGCTGGAAAGCCCGTGGGCCTTGGCGCTGCGGAACACCCGCATGCCACTGACAGGGTCATTGCGCGAGAGCAGCACCACTTCCACCCGTTGCTCCTCGGGGGAGTTGAAGGCCAGCAGCTTGCGCACCAGCGGCAGCGCCACGCCGGGCGGGGCCGGCTGGTCGAGCCGGCTGCGCTGCAGTGCCACATAGCCGCCAGGGTCCCGGTCGAAGAGCTGGTTTTCCTCTTCAAAATCGAACAGGGCGCGCGAGGAGATGGCCACCACCAGTTGGTCGTGCAGGGAAACAGGCATGCAGTCTTTCAGCCAGGGCAATGGCCAAGCATAGCGTTTCCCGGCACATGCCTGCTGCCTGCCCGTGGTGAGAGCGCGGTGCTTACCAGTTGGCTTCGCGCTCGGGCGTGGCACCGATCCGGTGGATGGACAGGTCGGCGCCGTCGAATTCCTGTTCCTGGCTCAGGCGCAGGCCCATGGTCTTGCGCAGCAGCCCGTACACGGCAAAGCCGCCGGCCGTGGCCCAGGCCACGCCCATCAGCGTGCCGATCAGCTGTGCGCCCAGGTGCACGCCACCCAGGCCGCCGAGTGCCTGGGTGCCGAAGATGCCAGCCGCAATACCGCCCCAGACACCGCACAGGCCGTGCAGCGGCCAGACACCCAGCACATCGTCGATCTTCCACTTGTTCTGTGTCAGCGTGAACATGGCCACGAACAGCGCGCCGGCCACGCCGCCCACCACCAGGGCGCCGAGCGGGTGCATCAGGTCCGAGCCGGCGCAGACTGCCACCAGGCCGGCCAGCGGCCCGTTGTGCACAAAGCCGGGGTCGTTCTTGCCCAGCGCCAGCGCGGCCAGCGTGCCGCCCACCATGGCCATCAGCGAATTGACAGCCACCAGTCCAGAGATCTTGTCCAGGCTCTGGGCGCTCATCACATTGAAGCCGAACCAGCCCACGGTCAGGATCCAGGCGCCCAGCGCCAGGAATGGGATGCTGGAGGGCGGGGTGGCGGCAATCGCGCCGTCGCGGCGGTAGCGGTTGCTGCGCGGGCCCAGCAGCAGCACCGCGCCCAGGGCAATCCATCCGCCCACGGCGTGCACCACCACGCTGCCGGCGAAGTCGTGGAACTCTGCCCCGGTCAGCGACTTGATCCAGGCCTGCACGCCAAAGTGGCCGTTCCAGGCAATGCCCTCAAAGAAAGGGTAGACCAAGCCCACGATGATGGCCGTGGCAATCAGCTGAGGGCAGAACTTGGCGCGTTCGGCAATGCCGCCCGAGATGATGGCGGGGATGGCAGCGGCAAAGGTCAGCAAAAAGAAGAACTTCACCAGCGCGTAGCCGTTGTGTGCTGCCAGTTGTTCGGCGCCAACGAAGAAGCCCGTGCCATATGCCACGGCGTAGCCCACGGCGAAATAGACCACGGTGGAGACGGAAAAGTCCACCAGGATCTTGACCAGTGCATTGACCTGGTTCTTGCGCCGCACGGTGCCCAGTTCCAGAAAGGCGAAACCCGCGTGCATGGCCAGGACCATGACCGCGCCCATCAAAATGAACAGGGCATCGGCGCCCTGTTTTAGTGCTTCCATGAAGCGCTCCAGCTGATATTGGTTGTTCTTGGTGCGCGTGCACGTGAAAAGCACGGGACGCACTAAAAACAAGCAAAAACCGCGCCAGACGGCAGCAGGGGAAGCATGAATGCACTGCGGTGGGGCTGTTGCGCCGCAGCCATGCGTGGCGTAGTGGGGCGCCAAGCCGAATCGGGGACGGCCCTGAGCAGGATGGGATGCAGTCCTCCCCGTTGTGGTGCGGCGCCGTCAGGGCGCCGTGCTCACCAGATGGCTGCCTGTGCCGTGATTTCCAGGCTGCGCAGCCGCAGCGCGGGGTCGTAGACATCGGACACCAGCATCAGCTCGTCTGCCTGCGTGGCCTGGGCGATGGACCACAGGCCGGCACGCATGCGTTCAGGGCCGCCGACCACGCCCATGGCCAGAAAGTCCTGGATGGCGGCTTTTTCCTGGTGGCCCAGGCTGGCCATGTAGTGCTCCACCGGTGGCTGCAGGCGGCCGCGCTGGCCGGTGAGGATGCCCAGCACGCGCTGGTAGGTGCTGCTGGCCAGGAAGTCGGCCTCGGCGTCGGTGGGGGCGGCAATCACCGGCACGCCGACGATCACATACGGTTTGTCCAGCTGGGCCGACGGCTGGAACAGCTGGCGGTACAGCGCAATCGCCTGGTGGAGCATGCGTGGCGCAAAGTGCGAGGCAAAGGCGTAGGGCAGGCCTTTGGCAGCCGCCAGTTGGGCCGAGAACAGGCTGGAGCCCAGCAGCCAGATAGGCACATGGGTGCCGGCACCGGGCATGGCGACGATGCGCTGGTGGTCCTGCACCGGGCCCAGCAGGCGCTGCAGTTCGGTCACGTCGCGGGGGAAATCCTCTTCCGATTCCACCCGGTCACGGCGCAGCGCACGCATGGTGGGGCCGTCGGTGCCGGGCGCCCGGCCCAGGCCCAGGTCGATGCGGCCGGGATAAAGCTCGGCCAGCGTGCCAAAGGCTTCGGCCACGACCAGTGGTGCATGGTTGGGCAGCATGATGCCGCCCGAACCCACGCGGATGGTGGAGGTGCCACCGGCGATATGCCCCACCAGCACCGCAGTGGCCGAGCTGGCGATGCCCGGCATGTTGTGGTGTTCGGCCAGCCAGTAGCGGGCAAAGCCCAGCTCCTCTGCCTTGCGGGCCGTGTCCAGGGCAATGTCCAGCGCCTGTCGCACGGTGCCGCCTTCGCGCACGGCCACCAGGTCCAGCATGGACAGGCGGGGCAGGCGTGGGGGAAAGTCGGTCATGGCAGTTCTCCTGAGGGAAAAATCAAATCGTGTCGCTGCGCGCCGGAAGCCGGTTGGAATGGGTTTTGTGCTCCAGGCGCTGGGTCAGCATGCAGACTGCTGCGCGGGCGAGTGAGCCACGCGTCGCTGTGCCGCGTGGCTCACTCGCTGCGGCGGGACATTTCGTTTTTGCAGGTGATGCCGATGATCACGCACCACACCAGCGACAGAATGGCAATGCCCAGGTTCTGGCCGCCGCCGGTTTCCATGGCCAGCACGGAAAACGGCAACGCCACCAGCGCTGCCAGGCGGATGAAGCGGCGCAGGCGTGCCGTGGGCACGCTCGCCTTGAAATACAGCAGCGCTGCATAGCTGGCCACGGCCAGCACGGTCAGGTACAGAAAGGCGTCGCCGCCATAGGGGGCGGCCCAGGTTCGTAGTGATTCCAACATGGGGCCATTGTCAGGCACAGGCTAGCGGTCTTGGGGCGGGGTGGGGGATGGCCTCTGGTCTGTGGGGCTGCTGTACCGCTCGGTACATGTACAGGTGCTGTCGGCAGCGGTGGCTCACTTGCAGCGAGTCCGTTGGTTCCAGTAGGCGAAGGCCTCGTGGTGTACCTCGATGTCCAGTTCGGCCACGCGTGCCTGCAAGTTTTCCTGGGCATCGGCAACGCCCTGGTTGTAGAGCGCAGGACCGACTTCTTCCACGAAGAACTTCAGCAGCCCGCCGGCAGCGACATTGCCGATGGGCTCGTCCATGTGCTCGCGGAAATAGCGTTCGATAGAGGCAATGGCCTGCTGCTGGGCTTCGGGGGACAGGGTCAAAGGCATGGGCATGGGCATGGGCATGGACGCGAAATGAAGGCCAGGGCGGAGTGGGTTCTGTGGCGCCCACCGTGCCCTGCCGGGATCGGATGGGGGAGTGCCCAGGAGCAGTAGGACGCGCAGGAACAGGTGCTGTCTTGAGAGTGTGCCGTGCGCGGCACCAGGATCCAAGCTTGTGCTGTGAGAGGTCAAGAGCTCACGGGGGCTGCATGCCCGCCAGACCATCCCATGGCAGGGCCAGACATTGGCCATAACCCGGCGCGGGCAGGTTCCATTCGGCGCTGGTGGGCAGCCTATTGCCGTGCTGCTGCAGCCATTGCACGCAGCGGATCACGCCGGCGTGTGTGACCCAGACCACATCACGCAGTCCCTGCCCGCTGTCGTGGCCCCAGCTGTGCTGCAAAGCCTGTTGCACACGCCGCAGCATGGCGGTCAGGGATTCACCGCCGCCGGGGGCGTAAGTGGCCAGATCGGTAGCCCAGGCATCGATGTCGGGGCGGGGTATCTGCTCCCAGGGCCGCCCTTCCCAGCTGCCGAAGTCCATTTCCTGCAGGCGCGAATCGGGGTGGCGGTCAGGTGCCAAAGCGGGTATTTGTTCAACCAGTGCATCGGCCAGTTGCACACATCTGCGCAAGGGGGAGTGGCGCAGCACGCTTCCGGCAGGCAGCAGGGTTGAAAAATCGTGTGCAGCTTGCGCTGTGCGCACCGTATCGGCGGCCACATCCAGCCTGCCGTAGCAGACGCCGGCATCGACCAACGGGTGAGCATGTCGCAGCAGCCACAAGGTGCTCATGCCATGCTCACAGCAACTGGCGCAGGTAGAGGGCCGTGGCCAGCAGCAAAGCCAGCTCGGTGAACTGCTGGCAGGCGCCCAGGCAGTCCCCCGTCATGCCGCCCAGGCGGCGCCACAGCCAGCGTCGCACCCACCAGATGGTAAAGGCCATGGCTGCCAGCAGGCAGAGCACATAGCGGTAGGTGCCCAGCCAGCTCAGCAGGGCCAGGGCTGGCAGGCTCCACAGTGCGCCGGTGAGCAGGCCTTTCCAATCCAGCGGCTGTCCCGCGACATGCAGGGTCTTGCTGGCAGCGGCCAGACCCACATGGGGCAGGGTGTGCATCAGCACCAGCGGCGCAAAGCGTGACAGCACATGGGTGCAGCACACCAGAACCAATACGGGCACCGGGCCCCAGAACGGCTCCATGGTCGCCAGCAGCAGGGCGGTCAGTCCCAGCTTGGTGAGCAAGGCCATGGCCAGCGCCATCACGCCATACGCACCGATGCGGGAATCTTTCATGATTTCCAGCGCCCGCTCGGGCGGCACCAGACCGCCCAGTCCGTCGGCCACATCGGCCAGGCCGTCTTCGTGGAAACCGCCGGTCAGCCACAGCGTACCTGCCGTGCTGAGGAGGGCGGCGACCAGCGGCGTCCAGCTGGTGGTGGGCAGCAGCCACAGCGAGGCGCCCATCAGCAAGGCGGCCCACAGGCCCACCAGCCAGCCCACCCCTGGCAAATGCCCGGCGCTGGCACGCTGCAGCGCCGGGCTCCAGCCCACCCAGGCGGCCAGCTTCCCGTTGACGGGGATGCGGCTGAAGAATTGCACAGCCAATAGAAAGTGGCGCAAGGCCTGCATGGTGGGGGAGCAACTCCTGAAATATGCGTTGCGGGCGCTGATGTTGCGTGTGACAAAGCGTGGAACACGCCGCTGCGGAATACTGTATCGGATGCGGCGCAGGGAACCGGCAGCCCCATGTCTGGCGCTGCGGGCCCCGCTTGCCCACGTGCCTCCACCCTGGAAGGGGTGGAGAAGGGGTGGAGACGGCGCCAACGCGCCGTGCGGCTTATTTCAGGAACAGCTGGTAGGCAGGATTGTGGGTTTCCTCGACCCAGGGGTAGCCCAGCTGCTTGAGGAAGCTCTCGAATTTCTTGCTGTCCTTGGCTGGCACCTGCATGCCGACCAGGATGCGGCCATAGTCCGCGCCCTGGTTGCGGTAATGGAACAGCGAGATGTTCCAGGTCGGGGCCATCAGGCTGAGGAACTTGAACAGTGCACCGGGGCGTTCGGGGAAGACAAAGCGCAGCAGACGCTCGTCCTGGGCCAGTGGGGAATGGCCGCCCACCATGTGGCGCAGGTGTTCCTTGGCCATTTCATCGAAGGTCAGGTCCAGGGCTTCGAAGCCGTTTTTCTGGAAATTCTTGCAGATCTTCTCGGATTCGCCCTTGGTCGGCGTGGTCAGGCCCACGAACACATGGGCCCTGCTGTCGTGGCTGATGCGGTAATTGAACTCGGTGACGCTGCGCGGGCCGCCGGGCAGCTTGCCCACCACTTCGCAAAAGTGCTTGAAGCTGCCACGTTCTTCCGGGATGGTCACGGCAAACAGCGCTTCGCGTTCTTCGCCCACCTCGGCGCGCTCTGCCACAAAGCGCAGGCGGTCGAAGTTCATGTTGGCGCCGCTCAGGATGGCGGCGTAGGTCTCGCCCTTGGTCTTGTGCCGGGCCACGTACTGCTTGATGGCAGCCACGCCCAGGGCGCCGGAAGGCTCGACGATGGAGCGGGTGTCGGTGAAGATGTCCTTGATGGCGGCGCAGACGGCATCGGTGTCCACGGTCACAAAGTCGTCCACCAGGCCCTGGGTGATGCGGAAGGTTTCCTCGCCCACCAGCTTCACAGCCGTGCCGTCGGCAAACAGGCCGACATCGGCCAGCTCCACGCGCTGGGCGGCCTGTACCGACTGTTGCATGGCGTTGGAGTCCTTGGTGTGCACGCCAATCACCTTGACGTCAGGCCGTACGGCCTTGATGTAATTGGCCACGCCAGCAATCAGGCCGCCGCCTCCAATGGGCACAAACACGGCATCCAGGCGCTGGCTGCCCAGCTGCTGCAGCTGGCGCAACATTTCCATCGCAATGGTGCCCTGGCCGGCAATCACGTCCGGGTCGTCGAAAGGGTGGACAAAGGTCAGGCCCTGTTCTTTTTGCAGCTTGACGGCGTGCTTGTAGGCGTCGGAATAGCTTTCTCCTGCCAGCACGGCTTCGCCGCCCAGGGCGATCACGGCGTCGATCTTTACCTGGGGCGTGGTGGTGGGCATCACGATGACGGCCCGGCAACCCAGCTTCCTGGCGCTCATGGCCGTCCCCTGGGCGTGGTTGCCGGCGGAGGCGCAGATCACTCCTTTTTGCAGTTGCTCGGCCGACAGGTGGGCCATCTTGTTGTAAGCGCCGCGCAGCTTGAAGCTGAAGACGGGCTGCTGGTCTTCGCGCTTGAGCAGCACCTTGTTGTGCAGACGGCGGCTGAGGCTCTTGGCAATGTCCAGGTCCGACTCCACGGCCACGTCGTAGACGCGTGCATTCAGGATGCGGGTCAGATAGTCGGCAGGGGTGAGGGGTGTCTTCGTCATGGAATAGGTGCCAGAAGCGGTGCCGCAGCGCCGGAGGCGCGGTGCGCGAGGGCTACCATCATAGGCATTTGCTGCACGGATGCTGCAGCGCACACTACGTAGCCTGCCATCGCGCGGCATGGCGCGCAGGAAGGTATGGGCCGATGCCGGGCAATGCAGTCCTGAGGCGTGTGCCCGCAACTGCACGAAAAAAAGCCCCAAGCCGTTGCGGGCTTGGGGCTGAATCCACCGTTAGAGGAGGTGGAGGAGACAATCGGTGCGGGGACGAAGAGAAAGTCTTCTTCGTGCTGTCCATCCGACAATCGGATAACGCATGATTCGCATTGTATGCAGTTTTCTGTTGCGTCGCAACAAATACTGAATTTTCAGGAACGGCTGAAACTTTCAGCCGGACTACGCTTAGCACTAGGAGAACCTTGATATGGAATGCACCGTCAGCTGGACTGGCGCTACGGGCACGCGCTCGGGCATGGGCTTTATTGCAGAAACCGGCAGCGGCCACATCCTGGCCATGGATGGTGCGCCGGACGAGAAGAATCCCGCCAATGGGGGCCAGAACCTGGCGCCCCGTCCCATGGAAGCGCTGCTGGCCGGCACCGGCGGCTGCACGGCCTATGACGTGGTGCTGATCCTGAAGCGCGGCCGCCACGATGTACGCGGCTGCAGTGTCAAGTTATCGGCCGAACGTGCCGATACAGAGCCCAAGGTGTTCACCGCCATCAACATGCATTTCACCGTGACCGGCAAAGGTGTCCCTGCCACCGCCGTGGAACGCGCAATCGCCATGAGCCACGAGAAGTACTGCTCCGCCAGCATCATGCTGGGCAAAACGGCGCAGATCACCACCAGCTTCGACATCGTCGAGGGCTGAACGGCCGCACAGCCCCGTGCACTGTCACGGGGCGCGGGGGCGGGCGTCATTCGCATCTGTTGCTTAAGAGCAACGTAAAAGCGCGTTTTTGGCAGTCATGTAGGTGAATTGCTTTGCGCATCCCTCCCCGGTCTGGTGCAATAGGCTCAACTTCCCCACCAGGAGGTTGGCGCGGATGTCGGCCAGGTTGTCCTGTAAGAAGACGATTCCCGCTCCGCCGCCCTCTGTAAACCTTGGAGTAACTCGCAATGAAGAAATCTCTGATCGCCCTGGCTGTGCTGGCTGCTTCCGGCGCCGCAATGGCCCAATCCTCCGTGACCGTGTTCGGCGTGGTCGACGAAGCCGTGTCCTACGTCAATGGCGCTACCAACTGGAACGGCATCAACTCCGGTGGCAACGCTACCAGCCGTATCGGCTTCCGCGGCGTGGAAGACCTGGGCGGTGGCCTGAAGGCCAACTTCTGGCTGGAAGCCGGCATGCTGGCTGACTCCGGTTCCGGTCAATCCGGCGGTGCTTCGGGCTCCGGTCTGGAATTCAAGCGTCGTTCGACCGTGGGTCTGGAAGGCGGCTTCGGTGAAGTGCGTCTGGGTCGCGACCTGACCGAAGCTTACAAGGCCACCAGCCGTTACGACGTGTTCGGTCAAGTTGGTTTTGGCGTGTCCCGTCTGTGGGCTGACGCCGCAATCGGCCAGGTCTCCACGACCAACCAACGCGTGAGCAACATGGTTACTTACGTGTCGCCTAACTTCAGCGGTTTCAAGGCTGCTGTGAACTACGGCTTTGGTGAAGTCGCTGGCGAGAACAAGGCAAACCGTTACTTCGGTGGTGGTCTGACTTATGACAACGGTCCTCTGAGCCTGGGTCTGTCGGCTGAACGTCAGAACGACCGCACTGGCACTGTGACCGGTCCTTTCCCTCTGTCGGCTGATGTGACCGCATGGGCTCTGGGCGGTTCGTATGACCTGGGTGTGGCTAAGCTGTCGGCAGCTTATCGCAACTCCAAGGCCAAGGAAGACGGCGGCGAATCTCTGAAGGCTCGCGGCTACTACCTGGGCGTGTCGGCTCCTGTCGGCGCTGCTGGCGAAGTGAAGGCTTCGTACAACCGCTACGAAAACAAGGCTGAAGACGGCTTCAAGCTGAAGGCCGACCAGTTTGCTCTGGGCTATGTGCACAACTTGTCCAAGCGCACTGCTCTGTACGGTACTTACACCTACATCAAGAACAAGAACAACGACGGCGAGAACATGAACATTTCTCTGCAGTCTGGTGTTGCTGTGAAGGACAACGGCTCGCAGCACGGTCTGCAAGTCGGTATCCGTCACGCTTTCTAATTGGACGCAGGCGCAAGCCTGCTTCGGTTAGCAAGACAAAAAACCAGCCTTCGGGCTGGTTTTTTCGTTTAGGGTTTCTGCCTGTGGCAAAAAAGCACGCGAGTGCACTTTTGTCGTCCTGCCCCTTCTAGAATGAAATTGCACACAGCCAATTACACATATTCACGAAGGAGACAGCTGATGCATACAAAGACCGCGGTGAGCGTGGCAATCGCTCTGGTGGGCCTGGGGGGCTCCCTGGCCGCCCAGGCGCAGAGCAAGGTGGAGTTGTGGGGCATTGTGGACGTCGGCGTGCGCCACACCAACAACGAAGGTGCCGGCAAGGACGGCCTGACCAAGATGATCGGTGGCGGCATGTCCCAGAGCCGCTGGGGCCTGAACGTCGAAGAAGACCTGGGTGGTGGCTCCAAGGCCCTGGCGCACGTGGAACACCGTTTCAATGCGGATACCGGTGACAAGGATGCGACCGCGCCTTATTTCCAGCTGTCCTATGTGGGTCTGCAAGGCCCTTATGGCAAGCTGACCATGGGCCGCCAGTGGAATGTGCTGTTTGATGTGGTGACTTCCACCTACGCCTCCTTCCCCTACTCGCCCTATATGGACGCCTACAAGCCGGAGCTGGGGATGGCTGCCGGTGCGCGTTCCAGCAACTCGCTCAAATACACCCTGGCCACGCCCTCGCGCAATTGGGTGGGTACGCTGCAGTATTCGTTTGCAGAAGGTAATAACACGGATGCTTTGACACAGGGCGCGCAAGCGGCCGGTGCAGCAAGGCAAGCTGCTTTGCAGGGCAACCTTCCGGCAACGGCAACAGCAGCAGCAGCAGCGGGAATGTCGGTGCCGCAATATATTGCCGCGCAGGTTGGAGCGGCCGTGAACAGCTACGCCGCAGCCAATATCCCGGCTGTGGCCGGGGGCGCGTTGAAGCAGATGGGCGGTTTCCTACGTTATTCCGAGAACGGCATCTCGCTGGGCGGCGGTTATCTGCGCACTTCACTGCCTGGTGGCTCCGACCTGGACGCCTGGACACTGGGTGGTTCTTACCGCTCGGGTCCGTTGTATCTCAATCTGGGCTATGGCCAGAACAAGATCAAGATCCAACGTGCAGGGGCAACGGATATTGCCGGTCAGGTCCGCAATGCGACCGATCTGGCGATTGTGGGCAGCATGTGGTCAGGCCAGACCAATGGCGGTTTCCAGCCGGGTGGTGCGGATAAGCGCCAGATGATCAAGGTGGGTTTTGGCTACCAGATCACGCCCCAGTTGAATGCAGGCCTGCATTACTTTCATGCCAAGCAGTCGGGTGATGCCGATGGCTCGCACAACGGCAAGGCCAATTTCATGATCGCTGCCGTGGATTACGCATTCAGCAAGCGCACGGATGCCTATTTTGCGGTGGACCACACGCGCATCAGCGGCGGCGCCGGCATGGAAATCGATACAGTCAGCCATGCACGTACCCGTACGGGTATTACTGCGGGTCTGCGCCATCGCTTCTGAAGCGGCGCTGCTTGCAAAAAAACCGGCCACTGGCCGGTTTTTTTATAGTTCCGGACTGTGCCGCTTGGATTGCAGATTGGTGCGCAATTGCTGCAGCTGGTGTTGCAATTCGGGGCCCATTTGCAGGGCAACATGGGTGGCCAGTACGTCGATGATCAGCAAATGCAGCAGGCGGGAGACCATGGGGCTGTAGACGTCATAGCCTTCCGGGTGGTCGGCTGCCAGATGGATGTCGCACAGGCTGGCCAACGGAGAATGGCTGGCGGTGATGGCAATCACGGTGGCGCCTTTGGCTTTGGCAATTTCCGCCGCGTCCAGCAAATCCCGGGTGCGGCCGGAATTGGACACGATCACTGCACAGTCGCCTGGGCGCAGCATGGTGGCGCTCAGCACCTGGATATGTCCGTCGCTGCTCGACAGGCTGGTGATCCCCAGGCGGAAGAATTTGTGCTGGCCGTCCTGGGCCACGATGCCGGAATTTCCGGCGCCGTAAAACTCCAGCCGCCGGCCTTGTTTCCAGGTGCGCAAAATGGCCAGGCCGGCCTGCTCCAGCTGGATCGGGGATGCTGCATTGCGGTATTGCAAAAACGCGGCGACGGAGTTGTCGATGACCTTGACCAGAACATCGGCCGGCTTGTCGTCCGGATCGACACTGCGGTGGATGAAGGGTACGCCTTCATTGGCATGGCCGGCCAGTTTCAGCTTGAAGTCCGCCAGACCGTCATAACCCATGCTGCGGCAAAAGCGCACCACCGTGGGTTTGCTGACATGGGCGCGTTCGGCCAGTTCGCGCACCGGCAGATGGGCGAATGCCTTGGGGTCGTGCAGAACCAGTTCGCCCACACGCTGTTCGGCGGGGGCGAGGGAGGGGAGGGAAGCAGCTATCCGGTCCAGCATGACAAACACTTGCGTTATTCAAAAAAAGGCACACAGCGCAGGCGCATACACTTACGCCCCAGCGGCCGGAGCTTTTGCCGGCCGATGCAACTGTCAGGCTTTCACATCAGGATCAGAAGTATGAACCAGCTCGAAGCGCTCAAGCGCTGGACGACGGTGGTCGCAGACACCGGTGATTTTCAGCAGATGGAACAGTTCCGTCCCCAGGACGCCACCACCAATCCATCGCTGATTTTGAAAGCCGTGCAGAAACCGGAATATGCCCCATTGCTGCAGCAAGTGGTTGCGCAGGGTAAAGGGGCGGATATTTCTGCACTGATGGACCAGTTGATCGTGCGTTTCGGATGCGAGATCCTGACCAAGGTGCCGGGACGCGTGTCCACGGAGGTGGATGCCCGCCTGTCGTTCGACGCGGCCGCCACCGTGGCGCGGGCGCAGCGCATTGTGGGCCTGTACCAGGCACAGGGGGTGGATACGGAGGCGCGGGTGCTGGTCAAGGTCGCGGCCACCTGGGAAGGTATCCAGGCCGCCCGCCAGCTGGAGCGCGAAGGTATTCACACCAATCTGACGCTGCTGTTTTCCCGCTGCCAGGCGATCGCCTGCGGCGACGCAGGGGTGCAGCTGATCTCGCCATTTGTGGGGCGCATCTACGACTGGTACAAAAAGCAGGCCGGTGCGGGCTGGGACGAAGCAGCCATGGCCGGTGACAACGACCCCGGCGTGCAATCGGTGCGCAGCATCTTTGACTACTACAAGCACTTTGGCATTCGCACCGAGGTGATGGGCGCGAGCTTTCGCAATGTGGGGCAGATTCTGGCGCTGGCCGGCTGCGACCTGCTGACCATCGCGCCCGATCTGCTGGCACAGTTGCAGGCAGCCTCCGGTGACGTGCCGCACAAGCTGAATGCGGCAGCGGCCCAGGGCATGACGTTGGAGCGTGTGCACTATGACGAAGCTGGTTTCCGCTTGGCCCTGAATGCGGACGCCATGGCCACGGAAAAACTGGCGGAAGGTATTCGTGCCTTTGTGGCCGATGCGGTGAAGCTGGAGCAGCTGATGCAGGCGGCTGCGGCTTGAATCGGGTATCCGAACAACAACGAGACACAGTGAATGGGTTGTGATCAGACGTCCGCATGGCAGTCCTTGATGCTGCTGCGTAGCCAACAGGCGCAGGCCTGGGACATTAGGGGGGCATTTGCCAGCGATGCGCGGCGGCTGACGGATTTCAGCCTGCAGGCCCCCCATGTGTTTGCGGACCTGTCCAAAAATGCCTGGGATGCGCAGGTGGAGGCTGCGCTGATGGCCCTGGCGCGCGAATGCCGCCTGGAGTCCTGGCGCGCGGCCTTGTTTGCGGGGGAGGCCATCAACACCTCCGAGCACCGTGCGGCCATGCACTGGCTGCTGCGCATGCCAGCCGATGGCGGTGAACTGGCGGCAACCCTGTCCGGTCACACGGCATTGCAGCAGCCATTGCGCGATGTGCACCAGACGCTGGACGCCATGCTGGCACTGGCCGAGCAGGTTCGGGGCGACGCGTGCATCACCGATGTGGTCAACATCGGCATTGGCGGCTCCCACCTGGGGCCGGAAGTGGCGGTGAATGCCCTGGAAGACTGGGTGACCACCGGCAAGCGTTTTCACTTTGTCTCCAATGTGGACGGCCACGAACTGGGCCATGTGCTGGACAAGGTGGATGTCCGGCACACGCTGTTCATCGTGGCCTCCAAGTCTTTCACCACGGCGGAAACCATGCTCAATGCCCGTTCGGCGCGGGCATGGTTCATGGCGCAGACGGCGGCACTGTCTGCTGAAGAACAGGCCCAGGCCGTGGCACGCCACTTTGTCGCGCTGACCACCAACACGGTCGCTGCGGCAGATTTTGGTATCCACACCACCTTGCCATTCTGGGACTGGGTGGGGGGGCGCTATTCGCTGTGGTCCGCCATCGGTCTGCCGGTGGCGATTGCGGTGGGGGCGGAGCGCTTTCGCGAGATGCTGGCCGGCGCCCACGCCATGGATGCGCATTTCGTGCAGGCACCGCTGGAACAGAACCTGCCGGTGCGTCTGGCGCTGCTGGACGTCTGGTACCGCAATTTCATGGGCTATGGCAGCCGCTGCATGGCCGCCTACAGCCATGGCCTGCGCCGCCTGCCGGCCTATTTGCAGCAGCTGGAAATGGAGAGCAATGGCAAGAGCGTGGACCGTGACGGTCGGCCCGTCCGGGTGCAGACCTCGGTCGTGGTCTGGGGCGAGCCCGGTACCAACGGCCAGCACGCGTTCTTCCAGATGCTGCACCAGGGCCAGGATGTGGTGCCTGTGGAATTCATCGCCCTGCGCGACGGCGGCAAGCACCTGGGGGCCCACCACCGCAGCCTGGTGGTGAACGCGGTGGCCCAGGCCCAGGCCCTGCTGATGGGCCGCCACGATGGCCGACCCGAACAGCATTGCCCAGGCAACCGTCCCAGCACTTTTTTGCTTCTGGAGCGGCTGGATCCGGCCTCGTTCGGTGCCCTGGTGGCGCTGTATGAACACCGCGTGTTCTGCTCGGGTGTGATCTGGGGCATCAACAGCTTTGACCAGTGGGGCGTGGAGCTGGGCAAGCTGCTGGCCCAGGACCTGCAGGACCGCATTGCGCGCGAGGACTGGCACGGGGTGGATGCCTCTACCACGGCGCTGGTGCGCCAACTGTTGCTGGACTGAGCGGCCGTATCCCGGCGACAGCAGTGCCATGGGGTGCGCGCGGTCGCGCCACACCATGGTTCTCTGGTGGTGCGGCCCATGCCTGGGCTTGGACGCTTTCCCTGGGCGCCTCGGCACGACCTGCGTGTGCCCTGCGGCGCCTTTGTCACTCTTGGCTTCTTCCCTTGTGCCGCTCCGCTGGCGGCGGTGGTCCGGTGCATTCCATCGCAATCATTCCCGCCCTTTGAATTGCGGTCGCCATCAGCGTCCACATGGGCTGCATGGCGGGAGATCTCTGGCTGTATTTTTTGCGCCAATGGGCGTTCGCAAAAGTTTGCGCATACTTTACAATTATTAATGAAACTAAGAATGATTCTTGGTTATCAAAGCTGCCAGCCTACGGTCTCCGTCTTAGCCACAGCATTTCTGGTTGCCCGTGGTGGAGCGCATCGTGCTGTTCCCATGGGGTGTTCCGTGGTTTCCGCACTTTGAGTCGTTCATGTCCGCTCGCTTTCTCCCTTCCGGCCGCCATGCGGCCCCTGGCGCTGTGCGCACCTGCGCCCTCGCCGCAGCCTCGTTGTTTGTTCTTCTCGATGTCAGCTGGGCGCAAAGCGCTGCGGCCACTGCCAGCACCACGGCCCTGGGCGAAGTGACCGTCACGGAGAAGTCGGCGCCCAGTGTGTACAGCGAGGCCCAGGACTCCTATGTTCCCCAGGGCGTGGAAGTGGGCAAGGCAGCGCAATCGCTGCGGGAGATTCCACAGTCCGTCACCGTCGTCACACGCCAGCGCATGGACGACCAGGCGTTGCGCACGCTGGACGATGTGATGAACCAGACCACGGGGGTCACCCGTGAAGAGACCTGGCTGGACACCACCTATTTGTCGCGCGGCCTGGAGATCAAGAACATCCGCTATGACGGCGGCGCAGCCAACTCGACGCGATCCGGCAGCCGCAGCCTGGATATGGCGCAGTTCGACAGCGTCAGCCTGCTGCGGGGTGCTGATGGCATGTTCGGTGCCGGCGAAGCCGGAGGCGTCATCAACTTCACCTACAAGCGGCCCCGGGCACAGCGCCAGACGCAGGTGCTGCTGTCCGGCGGCACGCTGAACAACTACCGGGCAGAGCTGGATACGACAGGGGCGCTCAACGCCACTGGTAGCGTGCGCGGCCGCTTTGTGGCGGTCAACCACGATCGCCGTGAAATGGCAGATCCGTCGCGCCTGAAGCGGCAGATGCTGTATGGCGCCCTGGAAATGGACCTGAGCGCCAGCACCCTGCTGATGCTGGGTGCCAGCTACCAGAAAGACCGCAATACCGGCTTCAACGCCAGCCTGCCGCGTTACGCCGACGGCAGCGACATTGGCCTTCCCCGTGACACCAATATGGGGGCGCCCTGGAACTGGATCGAGCGCGAGAACAAGACGGTGTTTGCCAAGCTGGAGCACCAGCTCTCTTCCGATTGGCAACTGAAGGCCCAGGTGCGGCATACGCGTTTCCATGAAGGCGTGAATGGCGCGGAAATCGAAAGTGCCCCCGACCCGATCACCCTGGAAGGTGCGGATTGGTGGATCCACCAAAGCAAGACACGTTCGCGCGAAACCAGTCTGGATGTGAACGTCCAGGGCGGTTTCGATGCCTTCGGTCAACGCCACGATGTGATTGTGGGTTGGGACATGCAGCGCACCAGCGATACCGTTCGCAGCCTTTGGCCGATGATCGGCCCTGCCGACGTGTTCAACCGCATGCCGCCAGTCAACCCCGGTTATCCGCTGGGGGCATGGGACAGCGGTTCGCAAACCAGCACCCAGAAGTCCGGCCTGTATGGTTCTTTGCGCCTGCGCCCTGTCAAGGACTGGGCTGTGGTGCTGGGGGGACGCTACACCTTGCGGGACAGCAGCACCCAGTACGACATGAGCGGGGCACTCAACGCCCGCAGCCGGGAAAACGGGGTCTTCGTTCCCTATGCCGGCGTAGTCTACGACTGGTCCGCCACCACCAGCCTGTACGCCAGCACCGCAGAAATCTACCAGTCCCAGGCCGGAAAGTTCTCGGCCCCCTTGCCAGGCGCGCCGCTGGATCCGGTGCGTGGCCGGACCTACGAGTTGGGCATCAAGAGCCAATGGGGCAAGGACCTGATCGCCAGCGCGGCGCTGTTCCGTACGGAAAAAAAGGGTGAGGCGGCCTATGACCCTGCTTACCCGCAAACCAACTGGCGTGGCGGTTGCTGCTATTTCCGGGACGGCTACCTGCTCAGCCAGGGCATCGACCTGGAGCTGACGGGGCGCATCACGCCCAATCTGCAACTGGCAGTAGGCTACACCTACAACGACAATGAAAACAAGCGCCAGGATGATGCCCAGTTCAGCACGATCACGCCGCGCCATCTGTTCAAGGCCTGGGCGGACTACCGCATGACCGGCGCCATGCGCGGCTGGAGCCTGGGGGCGGGCGTGGTGGCGCAGAGCTCGACCTTCCGTTCCGGGGGCATCAGTGCCTACAACCCGGTCACGGGCCGCTATGACGGCGCATGGACGCCGTATCAGTTCACCTCGCCTGGCCAGGCTGTCTGGTCTGCGCGTCTGGGCTACGCCATCAATCCGGACTGGAGTGTGGCCATGAACGTGGGCAATCTGTTTGACAAGACCTACTACAGCACCGTGGGCTACGCTGGTTACGGCAACTTCTATGGTGAAAAGCGCACGGTGACGGTCACCCTGAAGGGCCGATTCTGATCGGGCAGGGCGCATGAGCCGGTACCTCGATCGCCATCCCAGCATGGGGCTGGTACTGCGCATTGTGGCGGCAGTGCTGGGGGGCTATGCGCTTGCCAGCACCTGGGCGGTGCTGTGTGGGGCCTGGGCCCCCACAGGGGTTGAAGGCATTCTGGCAGGAGAGCAGACCAGCTGGCTGCTCTATGTGGCGGCGGTGATCTGGGCCTTCTCCCCGGTGGCGCCGGGCAGGGTGTGGGCCGTGCTGGTGGCTGCTACGCTGGCCATGCTGGCGGCCGCCGTGTGGGTGGCGCAGCGGGGGGCTTGAAGCATGCACAAGCAGGCAAAACCTTCGGGTGCAGGGCAAGGGGGCTTCCGGCAGGCGCAGGCATGGCTGCATACCTGGAGCGGCCTGTGGTTCTCCTGGTTGCTGTTCGCGGTCTTTCTGACCGGGACCCTGGCGGTGTTCGAAGACCCCATCACCCACTGGATGACCCCGGAGCACCACGCCGAGGAAGTGGCCGCCGCGCGCGCCGTCGGCCCTGCACCATCCGGGCCGACGGGGTCTATGCACCAGCGTCTGGCTTGGGGCCTGGCCTATATGCAGCAGCAGCACCCTGGCGCCAGCATGTGGGAGCTGTGGCCTGCCGATGCACAGGGGGCCGGCGAACTGCGGGTGTACTGGCTGGATGCGCAAGGCGAGTACGCTGAAGCCCAGCTGGATCCGCGCACAGGCGAGGCGTTGCCGCAGGCGTCCCATCCGCCGCTGCGCCAGACCCTGGGGGGGCATCACTTCGTCAACTTCCACTATGAGCTGCATGCCGGCCAGATTGGGCTGTGGATCGTCGGGATCGCCGCCCTGGCCATGCTGGTGGCACTGGTCAGCGGCGTGATCACACACCGGCGCATCTTCAAGGATTTCTTCACATTCCGCCCCGGCAAGGGGCAGCGCAGTTGGCTGGATGCCCACAACGCCGTGGCAGTGCTGACCTTGCCGTTTCAGCTGATGATCGCCTACACCGGGATTGCCCTGTCCGGGCTGACCTTCATGCCGGCGGGCATTGCCGCGTACTTTGGCGCAGGCCAGGACGGCACGCGTGCTTTCCAGGCGGCACTGAACGAGCCAGGCAAGCCTGTGCGATCCGGGCAGGCCATGGACGTACCGGATCTGGAGCCCTTGGTGCTGCGCGGTCAGGCACTGATGGGACAGCCGGTGCGGGCGGTGGTGATTGACCACCCGGGTGACGCCGCGGCGCGCATCGGCGTGTACGGCTGGAACGACTCGGACAGCGTGCGCCAGCGCCTGAGTCCGACCAGCGGCATGGCCATGTTCTCTGCGGCGACCGGAAGCCTGCAGCAGGTGCGCCTGCCGGGTGCCGTGGATGGCGGTACGCCCTCGCTGGTGCAGTCGGTGCTGGGAGGGCTGCACATGGTGACCTTTGGTGGTCTGGCACTCAAGTGGGTGTACTTTGTGTGCGGCCTGGCGGGCAGCGCCATGATGGCGACGGGTGCAATCCTGTTTGTGGTCAAGCGCCGGGCCAAGCATCTGGGGGAATTCGGCAGTGCCACCGCAGCGGTCTATCGGCTGATCGAAGGGCTCAATGTGGCGGCCATTGCGGGCCTGTCTCTGGCCTGCGTCGGCTTCTTGTGGGGCAACCGCCTGGTGCCTCTGGGCCTGGCGCACCGGGGTGACTGGGAGCTGGGGGTGTTCTTCGGCATCTGGGCGCTGGCATTGCTGCATGCATGGCTGCGCCCGTCCCCCGCAGCCTGGCGTGAACAGCTGGCGGCGCTGGCGCTGCTGTGCATCTTTTTGCCGCTGCTCAACTTCCAGACCACCGGTGGTCATCTTCCGGCCTATATCCTGGAGGGAGACTGGGAAAGTGCGGCCGTCGAGCTGTTTGTGCTGGCCGCAGGCATCGCTGCGGTCTGTGTATGGTTCCGGCTGCGCCGCGCCCCACAGCCGAAGCCACGGCGCACGGCCACGGTACCCGAAGATGGGGTGAGCTCCAACGCGATGCCTTCGCGGGTCCGGCCGGAGGGCGGCGCATGAGTGTGTTGCAGGCATCCCTGCTGGCCTGGCTGTTGTCCTTGGGCGGCATGGTGGCATTGGCCTTCGCCATGGACCGCCATTACACACAATGGACCGGGCGGGACGATATCCCCCCGGCGTTGCGTGTTCTGCTGCGCGGTGTGGGCGTGCTGCTGCTGGCGGGCGTCTGGGTCCCCAGCGTATGGGGATGGAGTGCCACCGTGGGCACGGTGGCGGCCATCGGCTTCTGGTCGCTGGGCGCGTTGCTGGCGGCGGGAGGAATGTCCTGGTCCCCACGCTGGACGGCACGCGCCGGCGCGGTGGCGGCGCTGCTGGGGGGGAGCGGCTGCGTGCTCCCGCTGCTGCTGGCCATGCGGTGGTGAGGCCGGAAGGGGAATGTCTGTGGTGCAAGCTGGTTGTTGTTGTTTTTTGAAAGTACTCCTTTGATGCAGGTTGGTGGATTGAGGCGTTGGACGGTGGTGGCCCTGGCGGCCGCATGTGGAATAACCGGTGTTCTGTGGTGGGTCAGTCGGCCCCACACGGCCTACCAGACGGAGGCGGTGGCCCGGGGGGATGTGGAGGCCACGGTGACGGCTATTGGCACCTTGCAGCCGCGCCGCTATGTGGACGTGGGGGCGCAGGTCTCGGGACAGATCACGCGCTTGCTGGTGGCCCCCGGCACCACGGTGGAAAAGGGCGCATTGCTGGTCGAGATCGATCCCAGCGTGCAACGCGCCACGGTCGATGCCGGGCGTGCATCGCTGGCAGGCCTGCGCGCGCAGCTGGCCGAACAGCAGGCACAGCACCGGCTGGCCCAGCAGCAGTGGGAGCGCCAGCAGCAGATGGCCCGGGAAGGGGCCACCCGTGACGAGGATGTGCAGTCCGCCCAGGCGCAGCTGGCAGGCGCTGCAGCACGCATAGAACATCTCAAGGCGCAGATCGAGCAGACCCAGGCCACCCTCAAGGCCGATGAAGCCCGCCTGGGCTACACCCGCATCTATGCCCCCATGGCCGGCACTGTGGTGACGGTCGAGGCACGCGAAGGCCAGACGCTCAACGCCACCTACCAGACCCCCAATATCCTGCGCATCGCGGATCTGACGGCCATGACCGTCTGGACCGATGTGTCGGAGGCCGATGTGCGCCGGGTCAAGCCAGGCATGCCGGTGTACTTCACCACGCTGGGCAGTGCAGGCCAGGACAAGCCGCGCCGCTGGAACAGTGAAGTGCGCCAGGTCTTGCCGGCACCTTCCGCCAGCGTGGCGCCGGCGGGCAACGCGGCCAATGCGCCTGCAGCAGCCACCAAGGCGGTGGCCTATACGGTGTTGTTCGATGTGGACAACCTGGATGCCGAGCTGATGCCGCAGATGACGGCACAGGTGGTCTTTGTCGCGGAACGGGCTCCCCAGGCCTTGACGGTGCCCTTGGTGGCGCTGCAGCCGGATGCCAAGGGAGACGGTCAGGTGCTGCGTGTCTTGAACGCCCGCGGCCAGCCGGAATCCCGCGCCGTGCAAACCGGTGTACGCAGCCGCCACCAGGTGGCCGTGCTGCAGGGGCTGGACGAGGGCGAGAAGGTGGTCACAGGTGAAACCACCAGTGCAGGCGGGCTGCGGTGGCTGCAATGGTGAGCACGGAGTCGGCACCCTCTCCTGTGTCCGCAGACCGTTCCGTGCCCTTGATTGCGTTGCGCGGTATCTGCAAGCATTACGGCGGCAGCGGCGGCCAGCCGGAAGTCACGGTCTTGCGCGGCATTGATCTGGACATCCATGCCGGCGAATTTGTCGCGGTGGTCGGCAGCTCGGGGTCGGGCAAGTCCACGCTGATGAATATCCTGGGCTGCCTGGACCGTCCCAGCCAGGGCAGTTACCACTTCCAGGGGCAGGATGTGGGCCAGCTGGATGCGGATGCTTTGGCATGGCTGCGGCGCGAAGCCTTTGGCTTTGTGTTCCAGGGCTACCACCTGATTGCCAGCGAAACCGCCCAGGAGAACGTGGAGATGCCCGCCATCTATGCCGGTGTCTCCAAGGACGCACGGATGCAAAGGGCGCAGAGCCTGCTGAACCGCCTGGGTTTGAGTAGCCGGCTGCACAACCGGCCCCACCAGCTTTCCGGCGGACAGCAGCAGCGGGTGTCGATCGCCCGGGCGTTGATGAATGGCGGCAGTGTGATCCTGGCCGACGAGCCGACCGGCGCGCTGGACTCCCAGAGCGGGGCCGAAGTCATGGCCCTGCTGAACGAGCTGGCCGACGCCGGGCACACCATCCTGCTGATCACGCACGACCGGTCCGTAGCGGCCCAGGCGCGGCGCGTGATTGAAATCCACGATGGCCGCATCGTCAGCGACAGCCAGGGCCGTCCCCCCGCGGGCCAGGACACAGCGCCGGCGCAGCGGCGGGCCATCCCGGCGGTGAAAGATGCGCCGCACCAGATGACGGCTACGGCTTCCTGGTGGGCCGATCTGCTGGAAGCGGCCCGCAGCGCCTGGCGCGGCATGGTCGTGAACCGGGTGCGTACCAGCCTGACCTTGCTGGGCATCGTGATTGGCGTGGCATCGGTGATTGTGATGCTGGCCATCGGTGAAGGTGCGCGCCGCCAGGTGATGGAGCGCATGGGCACTATGGGAACGGCCATTCTGTACATGGGGAGCAAGCCGCCTGCCACCGGAGGGCCGGCAGGGCAGCTGACCGAGGAGGATTTGCAGGCCGTGCGTGAGCTGCCGGAAATCCGCCGCGTGCTGCCGGTCATCGGAGACCCGGTCACCGTGCGCTATGGCAGCGCGGACAAGCAGCTCTATGTGTTTGCCGCCAGCGAGGAAATGCCGGCCGTTCACCACTGGTCGGTGGCGCAGGGGCGTTTCTACACCCAGGCCGAAGACCATGACCTGGCGCCGCTGGTGGTGCTGGGGCACAAGGCATGGAAGCACTTCTTCCCCGATACCCCGAATCCGCTGGGCAAGCAGCTCATCATCGGCAACTCGGCCTTCGAGGTGATTGGCGTCATGAGCGAGCGTGGGGCAGATTCCGGTGCCCAGGACTATGACGACATGGTGTTCATCCCCTACAACGCGGGCCGCGCCCGCGTCTACCAAAGCCAGACCCAGCCGGACTATGTGGTGGTGGAGGCCATGTCCTCCACCCTGGTCCATGCGGCAGAAACTGCCATGCGCCAGTTGCTGATCGCCCGCCATGGCGGGCGGGAGGACTTTGGCATCGGCAATGCCGCAGCGCGCATCCAGGCCGAAGCCGCCACCCGCAAGAGCATGGCCATGATGCTGGGCCTGATTGCGGCGGTCTCGCTGGTGGTCGGCGGGATCGGGGTGATGAATGTGATGCTGATGACGGTCAAGGAACGCACACGGGAAATCGGCATCCGCATGGCCGTGGGCGCGCGCCAGCGCGACATCCTGCGGCAGTTCCTGACCGAAGCCAGCCTGGTGACGCTGGTCGGCGGCAGCGTGGGTCTGCTGGTGGGGCTGGCGGTGGGGGCGGTGCTGATTGCCGCAGAAGTCGCCGTGGTGTTTTCGGTGCGGGCCATGCTGGGCGCATTTGCCTGTGCCGTGATCACCGGGCTGATCTTTGGCTACAAGCCGGCCCAGACCGCAGCACGCCTGGACCCGGTTCGGGCATTGGCAGGAGAGTAGGAATGCAGGTATTCGCAACCGCCGGGGCATGTGTGGCCCTGTTGGCGCTAATGGGGTGCGCGACACCCTCGGTGCAACCAGCGGAGTGGGCACCGAACCTGCCTGCCCGGTGGCAGCAGGCCGCGCAAGGGGAACTGCAGCCGGTGAACCAGGATTGGTGGCGGAGCCTGGGCAGTGCCGAGCTGGATGCCCTGGTGGCGCAGGCCCACCAGGGCAGCTGGGACATTGCCGCGGCCACGGCACGGGTGCACCAGGCTGCGGCCAGTGCACGCCAGGCCGGCGCTGCGCTGCTGCCGGCCGTGATGGCCACTGCGGATGGCAACCGGGAAGGCCGGTTCGGTGGGCAGGCGGCCGTCAGCGGAACCCGCTATGGCGCCGCGCTGTCGGCCAGCTACGAACTGGACTTCTGGGGACGGAACCGGTCTGCACTGGAGGGCGCCCAGGCCAGCGTGCGCGCCAGCGCCTATGACCGTGATACCGTGCGACTGACCGTGACCGCAGGGGTGGCCAGTGCATGGCTGCAAGGGGTTGCCTTGCGCGAACGCGCAGAGATCGCACAGTCCAATCTGCGCAGCGCCGAACGGCTGCTGCAGCTCATCGAGTCCCGGGTGCGCGCCGGTGCGGCGTCTCCGCTGGACCTGGCGCAGCAGCGCGGGCTGGTGGCAGCGCAGCAGCGCAGCCTGGCCCTGCTGGAGCAGCAGGTGGCCCTGACCCAGACTTCCATGGAGATACTGCTGGGACAAGTACCGGTTGCGCCCATGGTGGAGCGCAGCGTGATGGCCCTGCGTGCCCCCGCGCTGGATGCAGGCCTGCCGTCGGAACTGCTGGTCCGCCGCCCGGACGTGGCGCGGGCCGAGGCACAGCTGGCCGCCGCCCATGCCGATGTGGCAGTGGCCCGTGCGGCCATGCTGCCGCGCCTGACACTGACCAGCAGCCTGGGCACCGGTGGCGACCGGCTGGGCGGCATGTTGGACAACCCCCTGTATACCTTGGCCGCTGGACTGGTCGCGCCGGTGTTCGACGCCGGCAGACTGGCCGCAGGCCACGAGCTGGCCCAGGCCCGGCAAGCAGAGCTGCTGGCGGTCTACCGGCAAACCATTGTCCAGGCCTTGGGCGATGTGCAGACGGCGCTGCACACGCTGGCTGGGGTGG
This sequence comes from Comamonas sp. UBA7528, assembly GCF_002479375.1. NCBI lineage: Bacteria > Pseudomonadati > Pseudomonadota > Betaproteobacteria > Burkholderiales > Comamonadaceae > Comamonas > Comamonas sp. UBA7528. Next base: position 270,628 of record NZ_DLMU01000005.1, on the reverse strand, counting down.
ACGCGCAAATCCTGGCGCACACCCAGGAGCTGGAGCAGGCGCGCCGTGCGCTGGCGCTGGCCGAGGTGCGTTACCGCGCAGGGGCAGAAAGCCTGCTGGCGCTGCTGGAGACCCAGCGCACCCTCTACGCTGCCCAGGACCAAGCGGTCCAGTTGCAGAACGATCGCCTGCAAGGGCATGTGGCCTTGTACAAGGCGCTGGGGGGAGGCTGGTCGCTGCAGACAGCGCCGGAACTGCCGGCATCCTGAGGCGGCGGCCCGCTATGTCCTGATCGCTGCCCAGGGCTGGGTTGTCCGCACGCACCTGAACGCATGCATTGTGCGGAGCCGCAATGCATGTCTGCGTATCAGGCGGCGCTGCGCTGCAGATGCGGGTGCTGCACAAACAGCTCGGCCGCCCAGTCCACAAAGGCGCGCACCTTGGCGCTCAGGTGGCGGTTGGGCGGGTAGACCACATAGACGGGCAGCGGCGGCTGGGTCCATTCGGGCAGCAGTTGCACCAACTCGCCGGACTCCAGATGGCTCTGGGCCTGGAAAGTGGTGATCTGGCCCACGCCCCGGCCCGCGACTATGGCCGCCACATAGGCATTGGCCTCGTTGACGGCCAGCTGGGCCGGGCTGCCGATCTCCAGCACTTCCCCGCCGCGGTGAAATTCCAGCGGGTAGCGGCGCATGGAAACCGGGGAGAAATAGATCACATTGAGGTGGCCGCTCTCCAGATCCAGCGGGTGCTGGGGGGTGCCGTACTGGGCCAGATAACCGGGGGCGGCCACAGTCACGAATTCGAGGTTGCCGATACGCCGTGCCACCAAAGACTGCTCGGACAGCTCGCCGCCACGGATCACGCAGTCCACGTTGTCGCCGATCAGGTCCACCGTGCGGTCGCTGACGCCCAGGTCGATCTGGATGTCGGGGTAGCGCGCCTGGAACTCGGCCAGCCGCGGAATGATGAGCAGGCGCGCCATGGATGTGCCCACGTCCACGCGCAGCCGCCCACGCGGCGCGGCGCGGGCCTGGCTGAGGCTGGCTTCCATGTCGTCGAAGTCGGCCAGCAGCCGCACGACACGGTCGTAGTAGGCCGCGCCATCGGCTGTGACCGTTACCCGGCGGGTCGTGCGGTTGAGCAGCTTGACGCGCAAGCGTGCCTCCAGGGCCTGGACGTGCTTGGTCACCGTGCCCTTGGGCAATTGCAGTGAATCGGCCGCACGCGTGAACGTGCCGGCTTCGACCACGCGCGCAAACAGGCGCATGGCCTGGATCTGGTCCATGGACTTTCCCTCTTTTGTTCTCTGCCCCGAAAGGGGCAGGAGAATTCTCACACGCGGTTCCCTGCGCCATTGTTCGGGAATTGGAAACACTGCGGTGGCAATTGCCCGGTTTATCGGGGTGCTTTGCCGCGCTACATTTGCCCTCATCCGGTTTTGTCCGGTCCTGTTTGGTCCTATCAGGTTCTGTCCGATCCCGTTCGGCCCCACCACCATGTCCACCACCTCTGCTGCCCCGTCGCCACCGTCCGTTTGCACCGATTCCACCCTCACCGTGGCCGGGCAGGAGGTGAACGTGCGTGTCTATGGCAACAAGCCGGCCGGCCAGGTGCTCCCCCTGGTGGTGCATTTCCACGGCGGGGCCTTTGTCTCGGGTGACCTGGACAACGGCTGCACCGTGGCCAGCCTGCTGGAAGGCGCTGGCGCCCGTGTGGTCTCGGTGGCCTACCCGCTCTCGCCGTTTCCCCAGCCGCTGGAAACCGGCTATGCCGTGTTGCAGTGGGCCTACAAGCAGCGCACGCGTCTGGCGGGTGCCGGTGCCCAGGTCTACCTGGCCGGTGAAGAGGCAGGCGGCAATCTGGCGGCCGGTGTGGCCCTGATGGCGCGCGACCAGTCGCATCCGCCGCTGGCAGGACAGATTCTGTTGTCGCCCATGCTGGATCCCTGTGTGGGAACGCCTTCGCTGCGCGCGGCCACAGGGACCGCCACCGCCTGCAAGTGGGCCGATGGCTGGCTCAAGTTCCTGGGCTGCACGCGCGATGCCGAGCACCCTTATGCCGTGCCCGGTGCCGCCCAGCGCCTGGCGGGCCTGCCGCCCACCTTGGTGCTGGTGGGCAGCGACGATCCCATGCACGACGAAGCCCTGGCCTATGCGGCCCGGCTGGAAGCGGCGGGCCTGTCCGTGACCCGCCATGTGTTCAACCAGGCGCAGCAATGGCCCGATGCCTTGTTGCAACCCGGCACCCGCGCCTGTCCCTGCGCGGACGAGGTGCAGGAGCAGTTCCGCCGCTTCTTTGCAGACAGCCGATGTCGGCCCTCTTCGTGACGGACGCTGACCACCGCCCCTGAATCTTTGCTTCTGACCGTTGCCTGAGCGCCAGACCGCTAGAGCGTGGGCACGGTATCCCTGACCGGCTTTCGCCGGGGCAGGTTCTCCTGTTGTTCGGTTTTTTCCGGCGTGATGTGCCGGAGGGCGCCGCTTTGCCTGGAATTTTCAGCGTCCTGCCTCGCGGCGGGCGCACCACCTTTTAGGAATCGTCATGAACGCACCGCTTTCCACTGTTTCTTCCTCCTCGCGCCGCTGGTGGACCGCCGTCGGCGTGGCCACCGTGGTCGTCGCCGCCGGGGGCGCGGCTCTGGGCCTGCAGGCATCGCATGCCGAGGCGCCTGCCCAGGCGGCAGCGCCCGCCATCCCTGTCTCCGTGGCTGCCGTGGTGCTGCAGGATGTATCCCTGTGGGACGAATTCTCGGGCCGCCTGGAAGCCGTGCAGCATGTGGACATCCGTCCGCGCGTGGCCGGAGCCGTACAGGCTGTGCATTTCCGCGAAGGGGCCCTGGTCAAGCAGGGGGATCTGCTGGTCACCGTGGACCCCGCGCCCTATGTGGCGGAAGTGGACCGCGCCGAAGCCCAGGTCGTGGCGGCCCAGGCCCGCCTGTCCTACACCCGCAGCGAGATGGAGCGTGCCGCCCGCCTGCTGCAGGAAAGCGCCATCGCCCAGCGTGAGCACGACGAACGTGTGAACGCCCAGCGTGAGGCCGATGCCAATCTGCGTGCCGCCCAGGCAGCGCTGCAGACCGCCCGGCTGAACCTCTCCTACACCCAGGTGCGCGCCCCCGTGGCCGGCCGTGTGGGCCGCATCGAAGTGACCGTGGGCAACCTGGTCAGTGCCGGTGCCAGCGCCCCCGTGCTGACCACCCTGGTCTCGGTCAGCCCGATCTACGCCAGCTTCGACACCGACGAACAGATCGTGGCGCGCGCCATCGACGGGCTGGAAGGCGGCAAGGGCACGCAGGGCGGGCGTGCACGCATCGAATCCATTCCCGTGCAGATGGGAACTGGCACGGCCGGCAGCACCCCCTTCAGCGGGCACCTGCAGCTCATTGACAACCAGGTCGATGCGCGCAGCGGCACGGTGCGTGTGCGCGCCGTGTTCGACAACGCCGATGGCAGCCTCATGCCGGGCCAGTTCGCGCGCATCCGCATGGGCCAGGCCCAGAGCACTTCGGCCGTGCTGATCAACGAGCGCGCCGTGGGCACGGACCAGAACAAGAAGTTCGTCATGGTCGTGGGCGAAGGCGACAAGGCCGAGTACCGCGAAGTGCAGCTGGGCGCACCGGTGGACGGTCTGCGTGTGGTGACCTCGGGCCTGAAGGCCGGGGAACGCATCGTCGTCAACGGCCTGCAGCGCGTGCGCCCCGGCGCGGTGATCGCACCCCAGGAAGTCCCCATGGCCGCCAAGGCCGAGCTGCAGGGTGACCGCGCACCGGCCGCCAAGGCCGCAGCCAAGCAGCCCATCGCCTGAATGCGCCCGGCAAGAAAGACCCGCACATGAATCTCTCCCGCTTTTTCATCGACCGCCCCATTTTTGCCGGGGTGCTGTCGGTGCTCATCTTCCTGGCCGGCCTGATCGCCCTGCGCGTGCTGCCGATCTCGGAATACCCGGAAGTCGCACCCCCTTCGGTGGTGGTGCGTGCCCAGTATCCCGGTGCCAACCCCAAGGTGATCGCCGAAACCGTGGCCACGCCGCTGGAAGAATCCATCAACGGTGTGGAGGGCATGCTCTACATGGGCAGCCAGGCCACCACCGACGGCGTGATGACGCTGACCGTGACCTTTGCCCTGGGCACCGACCCGGACAAGGCCCAGCAGCTGGTGCAGAACCGCGTGTCCCAGGCCGAACCGCGCCTGCCCGAGGAAGTGCGTCGACTGGGCATCACCACGGTCAAGAGCGCGCCCGACCTGACCATGGTCGTGCACATGGTCTCGCCCAATGGCCGCTATGACATCGACTATCTGCGCAACTACGCGGTGCTCAACGTCAAGGATCGCCTGGCGCGTATCACCGGCGTGGGCCAGGTGCAGATCTTCGGCGGCGGCGACTATTCCATGCGTGCCTGGCTGGACCCGCAGAAGGTTGCGCAGCGCGGCCTCTCGGCGGCCGACGTGGTGAGCGCCATCCGGGGCCAGAACGTGCAGGCTGCGGCCGGTGTGGTGGGCGCTTCGCCCGGCCTGCCGGGCGTGGACATGCAACTGTCCATCAATGCCCAGGGCCGCCTGCAGACCGAAGAGGAGTTTGGCGACATCATCGTCAAGACCGGCGCGGACGGTGCCGTGACGCGCCTGCGCGACGTGGCCCGTCTGGAGCTGGGCGCGGCCGACTATTCGCTGCGCTCCCTGCTGAACAATGACCCCGCCGTGGGCATGGGCGTGTTCCAGGCCCCGGGCTCCAACGCCCTGGACATCTCGGCCAATGTGCGCGCCACCATGGCCGAGCTGCAAAAGCACATGCCCGAAGGTGTGGAGTTCCGCATCGCCTACGACCCTACGCAGTTCGTGCGCGCCTCCATCAAGTCCGTGATCCACACCCTGCTGGAAGCCGTGGCCCTGGTGGTGGTGGTGGTGATTCTGTTCCTGCAGACCTGGCGCGCCTCCATCATCCCGCTGCTGGCCGTGCCGGTGTCGGTGGTGGGGACGTTCGCCGTGCTGCACCTGCTGGGTTTTTCGATCAACGCGCTGTCGCTTTTCGGCCTGGTGCTGGCCATCGGCATCGTGGTGGATGACGCCATCGTCGTGGTGGAGAACGTGGAGCGCAACATCGAAGCCGGCCTGTCGCCGCGCGAAGCCACCTACCGTGCCATGCAGGAGGTGAGCGGCCCCATCATTGCCATCGCCCTGGTGCTGGTGGCCGTGTTCGTGCCCCTGGCCTTCATCAGCGGCCTCACGGGCCAGTTCTACCGCCAGTTCGCTGTGACCATCGCCATCTCGACCGTGATCTCGGCCATCAACTCGCTGACCCTGTCGCCTGCGCTCAGCGCGCTGCTGCTCAAGGGCCATCACGAGCCCAAGGATGCGCTGACACGCGGCATGGATCGCGTGCTGGGTGGGTTCTTCCGCCGCTTCAATGCCCTGTTCCACCGTGGCTCCGATGCCTACAGCGGTGGCGTGCAGCGTGTCATCGGCCGCAAGGCGCTGATGCTGGTGATCTACGCCGTTCTGGTGGGGGCGACCTGGGGGTTGTTCAAGCTGGTGCCCGGCGGCTTTGTGCCGGCCCAGGACAAGCAGTATCTGGTGGGTTTTGCCCAGTTGCCCGATGGCGCCACCCTGGACCGCACGGAAGACGTGATCCGCCGGATGGGCGAGATCGTCAAGCAGAACCCGAATGTGGAAGATGCCATTGCCTTCCCGGGCCTGTCCATCAACGGCTTCACCAACAGCTCGAACTCGGGCATCGTGTTCGTCACGCTCAAGCCCTTTGCCGAGCGCACACGCGCCGACCAGAGCGGCGGCGCGGTCGCGGGCCAGCTCAACCAGGCCTTCGGCAGCATCCAGGAAGCCTTCATTGCCATGTTCCCGCCGCCACCAGTGGCCGGCCTGGGCACGACCGGGGGCTTCAAGCTGCAGATCGAGGACCGTGCATCGCTGGGCTATGACGCCATGGACCAGGCGGTGAAGGCCTTCATGGCCAAGGCCTACCAGACGCCGGAGCTGGCCGGGCTGTTCACCAGCTGGCAGGTCAACGTGCCGCAGCTCTATGCCGCCATCGACCGCACCAAGGCGCGCCAGCTGGGGGTGCCGGTGACCGACATCTTCGAGACCCTGCAGATCTATCTGGGCAGCCTGTACGCCAATGACTTCAACCAGTTCGGCCGCACCTACAGCGTGCGCGTGCAGGCGGATGCCGCCTACCGGGCGCGTGCCGAAGACGTGGGCCTGCTGAAGGTGCGTTCCACCACGGGCGAGATGGTGCCGCTGTCGGCCCTGATGAAGCTGGAGCCCAGCTTCGGGCCCGAGCGCGCCATGCGCTACAACGGCTTCCTGGCCGCCGATGTGAACGGTGGTCCTGCGCCCGGCTTCTCCTCGGGCCAGGCACAGGCCGCCATCGAGCGCATCGCTGCCGAAACCCTGCCGCCCGGCATCGGCTTCGAGTGGACCGAACTGACCTACCAGGAAATCCTGGCCGGCAATTCCGCCGTGCTGGTGTTCCCCCTGGCCATTCTGCTGGTGTTCCTGGTGCTGGCGGCCCAGTACGAAAGCCTGACCCTGCCCATCGCCATCATCCTCATCGTGCCCATGGGCCTGCTGGCCGCCATGACCGGGGTGTGGCTCAGCGGGGGCGACAACAACGTGTTCACGCAGATCGGGCTCATTGTGCTGGTCGGGCTGTCGGCCAAGAACGCCATCCTGATCGTGGAGTTTGCCCGCGAGCTGGAGTTTGTCGGCCGCACCCCGGTGCAGGCCGCCATCGAAGCCAGCCGCCTGCGTCTGCGCCCCATTCTGATGACCTCGCTGGCGTTTGTGATGGGCGTGCTGCCCCTGGTACTGTCCACCGGGGCCGGTGCCGAGATGCGCAGCGCCATGGGCGTGGCGGTGTTCGCCGGGATGATCGGTGTGACGGCCTTCGGCCTGTTCCTGACCCCCGTGTTCTACGTGGTCCTGCGTCGCCTGGCGGGCAACCGCCCGCTGCAGCAGCACGGCCACCACACGGCACCACTGGGCGAGCGCGAGCTGCACAGCGGCCCGGGCGCAGCCGCCCACCCCGTGCTCGCCGCACCGCGCGGCTCCAACGAATGAAACCGAGGAATCCGGTGATGACAACTGCTCTTTCTTTTCCCGCGGCGCGCTGGCTGCCGCTGGCGGCGGCCTTGTTCCTGGCCGGTTGCATGAGCCACCCGCTGGCTCCCGTGACCGCCGACGCGGCCTTGCCCGTGCCTGCGCATTTCTCCAACAGCGCTGAAGGCCAGACCTGGACCACGGCGGCGCCGGCCGAGGCACGGTCGCGTGGTGCCTGGTGGCTGGGTTTTTCCGACCCCGTGCTCACCGGGCTGGTAGAGCGTGCCGCGGATGGCAATACCGGCATCCAGGAGGCGGCGGCCCGGCTGGCCGAGGCGCGCTCCCTGCTGCGTACGGCCGATGCCCAGCGTGCGCCCCAGCTGGGTGTTTCCACCGGTGCGGTACGCCAGGCCGGGATCACCACCACCGGCAGTGCCGTGCCGGCCACCGTGGTCACGGCCGGCCTGAATCTGTCGTACGAGCTGGACCTGTTCGGCCGGCTGTCCAAGGCCAGCGACGCCGCGCGGCTGGACGCCCAGGCGCGCGCGGCCTTGCTGCAGAGCACACGCCTGCTGGTGCAGGCCGAAGTGGCACAGACCTATCTGCAGCTGCGGGCCGTGCAGGCCGAGCATGGTCTGGTCACGGCCAGCCTGGCCGCCTACCGTGACACCTTGCATCTGACGCAGCGGCGCTTCCAGGCTGGCGATGTGGCCGAGTTGGACGTGGCGCGGGTGCAGACCGAGGTGGCGGCCACCGAGGCCGAGGCCCTGTCCCTGGCCCAGCAGCAGGCCCAGCTCCAGCATGCCCTGGCGGTGCTGGTGGGTGAGGTGGCCAGCGGCTTTGCCGTGCCTGCGGCTGCGGCCGAAGCGGCCTTGCCAGTGGTACCCCCGGGCGTGCCGGCCACGGTGCTGGCGCGCCGCCCCGATGTGGCGGCGGCCCAGGCTTCCGTCATGGCGGCCCAGGCGCGCGTGGGCGTGGCCGAGGCGGCCTGGTTCCCCGCCATCACGCTGACCGGCAATGGCGGCCATGCCTCGCCCGAGCTGGGCGATCTGTTCAAGTGGTCGGCGCGTTCCTGGGGTATTGGCGCCCTGCTGTCGCTGCCCTTGTTCGACGGCGGCCAGCGTGCAGCCCAGGAAGAGGGCGCCCGCGCCCGGCTGGAAGCGGCCATGGCCGCCCACCGGGGCCAGGTGCTGACAGCCTTCCGTGAGGTGGAGGACCAGCTCAGCGCGCTGCGACTGCTGGAAGGCCAGGCCGAAGCCCAGGGCCGCGCCGTGCAGTCGGCACGGCGTGCGACCCAGCTGTCGGACTCGCGCTACCGCAACGGTCTGGTGAGCCAGCTGGAGCTGCTGGATGCACGCCGCAGCGAACTGCGCAGCCAGCGCCAGGCCTTGCAGGTGCGCACGGCCCAGTACACGGCCACCGTCGGTCTGATCCGCGCCCTGGGCGGTGGATGGGAGGCGGCCCCTCAAGCCGCAGCCCAGGCGCAGAACCTGGCCATGGCGGCACACTGAGTCGTGCTGCGGCAAGAGGCCCGCTCTTCCATGCATGCGGTAGATGGGTGTGCATCTGAAGGATGGCGCTCTGTGCCTTCACCAGTGAAGGCGCGCGCTTGCGCGGCGGATACCGCAGCCTGTCGGAGCCTCTGAACGGGCAGCCATCGCGACCGTCGCCGCCCCCCGCAGGGTTGCGCTGAGTCTCGTGAGGGAGACGGCTTCTTTCCGGCATTGCTGCGTCAGCCCTGGTCTGCGGGTGGCTGCGGCAGGCGTCCGGCACGTGGACGGGGAGGGCTGATCTGCCGGGGGAGCCCTCCTGAAGAACAGCGTTGCGGCTCCCTGCTGCCCGCCTGTTCTCGGGCCTGCCACGCCGGTGGCGCAGAGAGGCCGTATGTGGTGGTTGCATGCCATGAATACACAATGGGATGCTAATGATTCTTGTTTGAGTTGTATTATCGCGCCAGCAATTCAACCGGCTTCCTGCCATGCCATCCGCCTCCAGCCCTTTGCACGCTGACATCAACGCGCTGTACGTCGACCACCACAACTGGCTCCAGGGCTGGCTCCGCCGGCGGTTGGGGTCGGCGGCAGAGGCTGCCGATCTGGCCCATGACACCTTCGTGCGATTGCTCACCGGCAGGACGGAGCGTTGTTTCACCCATGCCGCCGAAGCCCGTGCCTACCTGAAAACTACGGCACAGAATCTGTGCATCAACCTGTGGCACAGGCAGGAAATCGAACGGGCCTGGCTGGAGATCCTGGCCGCCTCCCCGGAGGCCACCTATCCGTCAGCCGAGCGCCAGGCGATGGTGCTGGAGGCGCTGGAAGACATCGGCCGCATGCTCCAGTCCCTGTCGCCCAAGGCGGCCCGTGCATTCACGCTGGCCGTGGTTTGCGACATGACCGACGATGAAGTGGGGGCTGAACTGGGGGTTTCCGGCCGGATGGTCCGCAAGTATGTGGCGCAGGCCATGCTGGGTTGTCTGACGCTGGCGGCGCGCCAGACCGCTGCGGAGCTGCGGCACGAGCCCCTGCCGTGACACCCAGGCCGCCGCTACCGATGCACGCTGAACCTTCCCATACCGATCTTGCGCAGGCTGCGCAGTGGTACGCCTGCCTGCGTGATGGTTCTGCCAGTGCCGCCGACCGCGCGGCCTGGCAACGGTGGCTGGCATCCGCCGACGCACATGCCGCTGCCTGGCGCTATGTCGAAGACATCAGCCGCTCCTTCGATCCGGTCCGTACATTGCCGAATCCGCGGGCCACAGCGGACCAGCTTGCGACCGCCGACCAGCGGTTGCGCACCCGCAGACGCATCCTGGCCAGCCTGGGCATTCTGGCCAGCGGCGGGGGGGGAGGTGCCATGAGCTGGCAGCAGGCGTGGTTGCCGCCGGAAGTCATGGCATGGGGGGCCGACCATCGCACGGCCACCGGAGAGGTTCGGCAGCTCACGCTGGCGGACGGCACGCTGCTGTGGCTTAACACTGCCAGCGCGGTCGACATCCGGTTCGATGCCGGGGAGCGCCGCATTGTCCTCGTGACGGGGGAGGTCTTCGTTGAAACGGCCAGGGACAGCCGGCCGCTGCGGGTCTACAGCCCCCATGGTCAGATGCGTGCCCTGGGCACACGCTTCAACGTCCAGATGACCGCAGCGGGAACGCAGCTGGCGGTTTATCAGGGGGCCGTGGAAGTCCGTACCTTCGCCACAGGCACCACGCGCATCGTGCCCACGGGCCAGCAGACGTTGTTCACCACCCATGCCGTCGCTCCGCTGGAGTCGGGGGACGCCGCACGCGAAGCCTGGACGCAAGGCAGTTTCGTGGCCGACAACCTGCCGCTGCGTCTGTTCGTGCAGGAGCTGCGCCGCTATCGCAGGGGCCATCTGGGCCTTGCCGACTCTGTGGCAGACCTTGCGGTCTACGGCAATTTCCCGGTGCATGACACCGATCGCGTGCTGCAGATGCTGGCCGCGACCTTGCCGGTACGCATCGAGCAGCCCATCGCGTGGTGGACCACGATCGAAGCGCAACGCTGAATTCAAAAAAATAAAAATTCTTCTGAAATCTGGTTCCGGGTTTGGTCTTCTCGCTGGTTACTCCTTTTAAGAAGACATCTTTCGCCGTTGCGCTGCTACCCCAGGACGATCTGCACGTTGGCATATTGCATGCCTGCCCAGGCAATCAGATGGATGGTGATGTGTGGTCTTCGCCCAGTCGAGCACCTCTTTTCGGAACCTGCCGTCCATGCCATTACGCACCACCCAGCGTGTTTCCACGCCCCGCCACCAGAGCGCCATCCACCACCTGGGCATTCCGTTGCTCATAATCGGCGGAGCGCTCGGCGCTGCCAGCCATGCGCCTGTGGCGCTCGCTCAGCCCGCCACAGCCGCCCAGGCCGTGCGCAGCTATGACATACCGGCAGGGCCGTTGAGTCAGGCGCTCACCCGCTTCTCCCGGGAGGCGGGGGTCTATCTGGCGGGCAACAGCCGCATGGCCGAAGGCAAGCAAAGCCAGGGCCTCCATGGCAGCTACAGCGTGCAGGCGGGGTTGTCGGCTTTGCTGGCGAACACGGGGATCGAAGCCTATTTCCAGCCCGATGGCAGCTATGGGCTGCGCACCGTCCAGGCTGCGGTACAGGGCAGCGCGGACGGCTCGGCCATGCTGGGGACGGTGACCGTCACCGGCCAGGCGGTGCGTACCGGCGACACCGAAGGTTCCGGCAGTTATGCGGCGGCCGGCCCGCTGACCACCGCGACGCGTTTGCCGATGACGTTGCGCGAGACCCCCCAGTCCATCAGTGTGATGACGCGACAGCGCATGGACGATGAGGGCATCGACAGCATCGAAACCCTGCTGGATCGCACACCAGGGATTTCCGTGCAGAACATTGGCGCGAGCCGGTTCTCCATCCTGTCTCGTGGCTATGACATCGACAACTACCAGTACGACGGCATTGTCACGGCCACCGATATCGTCTCCCAGAACATCCCTCAGTCGCAGGCCGACCTCGCCATCTATGACCGGGTGGAAGTGCTGCGCGGTGCTGCCGGCCTGCTGACGGGGGCGGGCAATCCGTCCGGGACAGTCAACCTCGTGCGCAAGAAGCCGACCCGCGAGTTTCAGGGCTACGTCAGCCTGGGTGCCGGCAGCTGGGACCATGGCCGCGCAGAAGTCGACCTGGCCGGGCCCCTCAATGCAGCCGGAAGTCTGCGTGGCCGCGTGGTGGCGGCGCACGAGCAGGGTGGTACGCACATCGATTGGTACAAGCAGAAGAAAAGTGTGCTGTACGGTGTGCTTGAGGCCGACCTGACGCCGCAGACCTTGCTGACTGTGGGAATGGATTACCAGCACTCCGATCCACGGGGGCAGTCCTCCACAGGCCTGCCGCTGTTCTACAGCAACGGTGAGCAAACGGACTTCAGCGCTTCGCAGAATGCGGCGGCACGCTGGAAGCGTAATGAGATGGACGTCTACAACGCGTTCCTGAAGCTGGAGCACAACCTGGACAGCGGCTGGAAGCTGGGCCTGACGGCCAACCACATGCGCGGCAAGCGCGACTTTTCGGGGGCCGATGCCAGCTGGGGCTTCCCGAACCAGCAGACAGGCGATGGTGTGCGCCTGTATGGCGGCCTGGGTTCTGCCACCCAGCGACAAAGCGGGTTTGATGTCCAGGCGCAAGGCCCATTCGAGCTGTTCGGGCGCCGGCACGAGGCGGTTTTCGGCTTCAACTGGTCTGACTTCAAGAACTTCCACGAACCCCAGCAGGGAGCGGGTATCGAAGGCCGTTATGTCAACATCTACGATTGGAACAACCAGACGGCCGGGCCTACCATCACCGGAACCAAGCTCTACGACTATGACGGCTGGCAAAAGCAGAGTGGGGTGTACGGGGCGGTGCGTTTCAAGCCGCGCGACGATCTGACCTTCATCGCCGGCGCACGGGTCAGCAACTACCACTACCGGCTTGATCTGGCCTACACCGCAGCGGCCTCCGCACGCTTCAACCGGACGACGCGGATGGAAGAGTCCAACGTGGTCACACCCTACGCCGGCGTGGTCTACGACCTCAACCGTGTCCATTCGGTCTATGCCAGCTACACCAGCATCTTCAAGCCGCAAAGCAGCCGTGACCGCTATGGCAATGTGCTGGATCCGCGCGATGGCGACAACTACGAGATCGGGCTGAAAAGCGATTGGCTCGGTGGCAAGCTCAGCAGCACCGTCGCGTTGTACGAGATCCGGCAGAACAACCTGGCGGAAGCCGACAGTGGCCAGACCGTGCCGGGCACTTCCCCGGTCGAGGCTGCATACCGTGCGGTGCAGGGAGCCAAGACCCGGGGAATTGATCTGGAGGTCAACGGCGAGCTGGCCCGGGGCTGGCAGCTCAGTGCCAGCTACAGCTATGGCACCACGGAAGATGCCAGCGGCCAGCGCATCCGCACCACCTTCCCGCAGCAGATGGCCAAACTCTGGACCAGCTATCGCCTGCCGGGCGCCTGGAGCCAGCTGACCTTGGGCGGCGGCGTCAACTGGCAGGACCGCATCTACTACACCGCGACCTCGTCAGGGCTTGCCTTGCGTGGCCAGCAAAAAGCTTATGCGGTGGCCAATCTGATGGCGCGCTATGAGTTCAATCCCAAGCTGTCTGCCACACTGAACTTCAACAACATCTTCGACAAGAAGTACCTGCAAGGTCTGGATACCACCTTCTACACCGGTATCTATGCGCCCACGCGCAATGTCCAGCTGACCATGCGGTACGCCTTCTGAGGGCCCTGAGTGTGGAGTCCCCGCTGATGAAAGCCCATCTGCGTCAGTCCATGTCCTGGCTCCACACCTGGGTCGGACTGGTGGCAGGCTGGGTGCTGTTTTTCGTCTTTGCCACGGGCACGCCCGGTTACTTTCAGCAGGAGATCACGCGCTGGATGCAACCGGAGCGCCCCGCTGTGCGTGCTGGGTCCGTGCAGCAGGTGCCAGCCGCACAACTGCTGGACCTGGCCATGGACAGGCTCGAGAAGGTGGCACCTGCCGCCGCAAGCTGGCGCATTACGCTGCCGCACCAGTCGTTGAATCCGCGTGGTTGGCAGGACCTTGCCATCCGCTGGGAGGACATGCCCCAGGCCGGCCGTGAGCGGGGAGCCAACGGCAACGAGGTATTGGACCCCCTGACCGGGGCGGTCCAATCGCATGGGATCGAACCACGCGGCACCCACGGGGGTCTGGGCCTGTACCGCATGCACTACGAGCTGCGCTATATGCCCTTCGACTGGGCCGTGCGCATTGTGGGCCTGTGCACCATGCTGATGCTGCTGGCCATCATCAGCGGCGTCATCACGCACAAGAGAATCTTCAAGGATTTCTTCACGTTCCGGCCCAACAAGGGCCAGCGCAGCTGGCTGGATGCGCACAACGCGCTCAGCGTGATGGCGTTGCCGTTCTTTCTGATGATCACCTACAGCGGCCTGGTGTTCTTCCTGTTTCTCTACATGCCCGCAGGGCGCGACATGCTCTACGGCACCGGTCCCATGGCCAACAAGGTCTACTACGACGAATTGCTGGACCGCGTCCACGAGCGTCTCCCTGTACAGCGACCCCGTGCCGATCTGGCTGCGCTGGTGGCGCAAGCACAGACCCAGTGGGGAGGGGCTGGTGTGGGCAGCGTGACGCTGGAGCACCGGAAAGGGGAGGCGCCGGTGCTCACCATTGCGGGCATCCACCAGGGCAGTGTCGATTTCTTCAATCCCCCCCGATTGCGTTTCGACGCGAATACGGCGGAACCGCTGGCGGAGGAGCCCTTGGCAGGCGGCAGTGCCCGCAAGGTCCAGGTCATCACGCTGAATCTGCATGAGGGCCTGTTTGCGGATATCTGGGGCCGCTGGCTGTACTTTGCCGCCGGTCTGGCGGGATGCGCCATGATCGCCACAGGCATGGTGCTGTGGACCGTCAAGCGCCGCAAGCACCATCTGAGCCTGGCCGGGGAGTACCGCGAGCATATCGGGCTGCGCCTGGTGGAGACGCTCAATGTCGCCACCATCGCCGGCCTGCCCCTGGCCATCGCCGCCTACTTCTGGGCCAACCGCCTGCTGCCGACCGGCATGGCGGGCCGGGCCGACTGGGAGATCCATACATTGTTTGCCGTGTGGCTGGCCGCATTGTTCTACGCCCTTGCGCGGCCTCTGGCGCGTGCATGGATCGAGCTGCTCTGGCTGGCCAGTGCGGCTTACCTGGCCGTACCGGTGCTCAATGTCCTCACCACCGACCGCCATCTCGGGCGCAGCCTGGCTTCCGGAGACTGGGTCTTCGCAGGCTTCGATCTCACGATGCTGGCGTTGGCCGCTGCATGGGCATGGATGGCCGTGAAACTGCGACGCCGCCTGGCCTTGGCCGACCATGGACTGCCAGCGGGGCTGGCACCGAACAAGGAGGGCGCATGAACCATCCCGACGCAGTCCCGTTGCGATACCGGCTGGCCGTGGCCTCCCGGGTGCTGGCGGCCACCCTGGGCGGCTACGTCCTGACAGCCGCTTCGACCCGGCTGCTCTCGCTGGTCTGGCCTGCACCGCCTGCACAGGCCGTCATGTGGGCCAGCATGCTCAGCTTTGCCATCTGGGCCGTTGCCGTGCTCTGGGTCTTTGCCGCCCGCAGCGCATGGCGCGCGTGGTGGAGCCTGACCGCAGCGATGGCCCTGGTGGCCCTGGCGGAGTGGCTGCTGAGAGCAGGAGGTTGGGCATGAACCATGTCCTCTTGAGCGCGGTGCACCTGGGTATGGTTGGGGTGAGCGGCCTGGGTTTGGCGGGGCTGGCGCTGGCGACGGACCGGTATGGTGCATACCTGCTGGGCAAGGAGCCCACGCTGGGGCAACGCCGGTGTGCGCAGGGTATCGGCTGGCTGCTGCTGGCGATGGCTCTGGCAGGGAGTGTTGTCGTGTTGGGCACGGGTATCGGCGTCACGCTCTGGCTGGGTTGGCTGGGAATGGCGGCTCTGGGACTGGTTTTCGCGCTGCCGAAATGGCCGTGGCAGCCGGTGGTGTACCAGCGCACCGCGCGGCAGCCGGTCGACAAGAGCATCGCCCCCTTGCCCATGCAGAACACCCGCGTGCGCCGGGTGTGTGCAGGGGGCGCGCTGTGCGCCGCGGTCGCGGTCTTCATGGCACTGCTGCTGCAGGAGCTGGCCCACACCGGGGCGCAGGCGCGTGCAATGCAAGGCCAGGCGGGTCCCTGGAGCTTCACCCTGGAAGAGGCCGACCAGGCGCCTCCAGAGCTGGTGGCGATGGACATCCCGATGAAAACCTTTCGCTTGCGGTTCTGCGAAGCCTGCGATGCCGAGATCCGGCAAGCCACCTTGAAGGTGAACCGGCCGCGCAGCCCCACCAGCACGGGGATGGCGTTCATGGGGCAACGCTGGGAGCGCAAAGTGGAAATCCCTCTGCCAGACACCCTGCGGGCGGAGAGCGAGCTGTGGCTGACGGTGGTGGGCAAGGACGCCAGCGCCTATCAAACGGCGTGGCGCATGGACCAGGTGTCGCCGTCGACGGTGCAGTGGTTCGAGCAGCAAAGGAAGTCCCATGAAATGCCTTGAATCTGCCACCGCCATCCTGCGCTGGAGCTGTGCCGTTGCTGCGGTGCTGTGCACGGGGGCGCAGGCGCATGAGCCCGTGGCACGCTGTTTTCTGTTGAATGAAAGCACGGTCCGTTGCCGCGGGGTGACGAATGACGGGGATGAGATGCCGGGAGCCAGAATGGACGTCATCGCCCATGATGGACGCACCCTGCTGCAGGGCACCCTCAGCCCTCAATCCACCCTGAGCTTTGCCCGCCCAGCGCAAGCGTTCTATGTGCTGTTCGAGATCGGACCGGGGCTGCAGACCATCGTCGAGCAGGAAGAGATCCGGGCGCCGACCGCCAGACAGCGCAAAGCGCCATGGCTTCGGCCGTGAGGGTCGCACGGCTGGCCGTCGCGCGCTTCAGCCTAGCGCTGTCGGCACTCAATCCCCATTTGCTCGAGCAGCTCGTTGCGTTCGAGCTTGAACTGATCGCTGGTCGCATGCAGCCATTGGCGCAGATGCTCGTTGGTGTCTGTTGACTTCTGCCCGCTGATGAAACGGTAGCTGGCCTTGGACTTCACGGCACAGGGGAAGGGCGCCACGAGCCGCCCGCTCTTGAGTTCGTCATACACCAGGGCCAGACGGCCCATGGCGATACCTTGTCCCGTGAGCGCCGCCACCATGGCCAGCTGCGAGAGGTTGAAATACACCCCGCCGGGCTTGCTGGGCGGTGCGTCCATCGCCTCCAGCCAGGTGTTCCATTCGACGTTCTGCGTGGCGCTGTGCCAGGGGTTTTCATCGTGCAGCATCATGGCCGGCGCGACGTCGGCAATGCTGCGGATGTCCGGATGGCGGGCCATGAACTCGGGCGTGGTGACGGGGATGATCCATTCGTCGAGGAACATCTCCTCGTTCAGGTCCACGTAATGCCCGGGGTCGAAACGGATGCCTGCCTGGATGCCGCTCAGCCCCATGCCGACGCGGTCGAGCATGTGGTATTCGCCATAGATGCGCACCGTGACGCCCGACTTGCCCTGCAGCAGATCGCTCACGCGCGGCGTGAGCCAGAGCATCGCGAAGGAAGGCGAACAACTCAGGTTCAGCGGTGCGTTGGTGCTGCGCTGGTCACGCCGCAATTTGCCCACAGCCTGGTTCAGCGTCTCGAACGATTGCTCGGAGACCAGTGACAGCCGCGCCCCCTCGCGCGTCAGCGACAGCGATTTTCCCTCTCGGTAGAACAGCTGCACACCCAGATAGTCCTCCAGCTTCTTCACTTGCTGGCTGACCGAGCCCTGCGTGACATGCAGCTCCTTGGCCGCGAGCGTGAAGCTGTTGTTCCTTGCCACGGCATCGAAGCATCTGAGCCAGGTGAGCAGAGACGGCGATAGGTGGTTGATGTTCATTGGCGAGACTAATGAATGGATTGACAAGGTTGACTTGTCACATATGCATATGGTCCACAGAATGCAATTTCTGTTGCTTGGGTGTTGATCGCTTGCAAGTGCTGAATTTATATGGGGGAAACACCTATGCCGCAGCATGATAAAGAACTTTTTTGCCAAGTCTCCACGCTGTGGATCAATGCGGAATGTGTACCGAAGCCACCTGCTTCCAAAACCTCTGACATTATTATCAGTGATGTTGAAAAGGCGGAGCAGCGCTTGGCGCGCTTCGCACCCTTGCTCGCCACGCTGTTCCCCGAGCTTGCACACAGTGGCGGCATCGTGGAGTCGCCCTTGTGCGCGCTGCCGTCTGCGGTGATCGGTGCCGACCCGTCGTTGCCAGGCAGCTTCTGGGTCAAGGCGGACCACCAACTTGCGGTGGCCGGCTCGGTGAAGGCCCGTGGCGGTTTCCATGAAGTACTGGAGTTCGCCGAGCAGGTGGCTCGCGACAACGGCTTGCTGGTGGGCGAGCAGGGCTATCAGAACCTGGGCTCACCGGCTGCGCGCGAGGTGTTCTCGCACTACGAGGTGGCTGTCGGCTCCACGGGAAATCTGGGCATGAGCATCGGCATCATGTCGGCTGCGCTGGGTTTTCGCGCAACGGTGCACATGTCGGCCGAGGCCAAGGACTGGAAGAAGCGCAAGCTGCGCAGCCATGGCGTGACGGTGCACGAATATGCGGGCGACTACGGTGAGGCGGTGGCCAAGGGGCGTGAGCTGGCGAAGGCCAATCCGATGTGCCACTTCGTGGATGACGAACATTCGCTCTCGCTCTTCAGCGGTTATGCCGTGGCGGCGCTGCGCCTGGGGGCTCAGTTTGCTGCGCAAGGCATTGCCGTGGACGAGGAGCACCCCTTGTTCGTCTACATCCCCTGCGGAGTGGGCGGCGCCCCGGGCGGTGTGTGCTACGGCCTCAAGCATGTTTTTGGCGCAGCGGTGCACTGTTTTTTTGTGGAGCCTGAGGACTCGGCGTGCTTTCTGGTGCAGATGCAGAACCCGGACAAGCCAGGTATCAGCATCTACGACGCGGGTCAGCACAATCGCACGATTGCCGATGGCTTGGCTGTGCCGCGCGCGTCGGAGCTGGTGTACCCGCTGATGCGGGAGCGCCTCGCCGGTGTGGCCGTCACGTCGGACGAATGCATGCATGCCGACGTGTGGCGCATGCAGTCGCTGGCGGGATTCAAGGTGGAACCATCGGCAGCCGCTGCGGTCAGCGGGCCGCGTGCGCTGCTGCAATCCGAAGCGGGCCGGCGCTACATCGCGGAGCAGGGCTTGCAGGCACGGATGTTGCGGGCGAATCACATTGTCTGGACGACCGGCGGGGCGCTGATGCCAGGCGACGAATACGAGGCCCTGCTGCTAGAAGGCGAGCGCGCCAGCGGTCGGCTGTTTGGCGCACTGGCCGACACGGGTGGCAACTAGTGCGAAGCATTCGCAGGGCACTTCATCCCACCTCCCTCCCTTTTTTCATTTCATTCACCCGGCGTGTGTGCCATGCCTTTCATTTCCATTGAGGAAACCACGGAGATTGACGATGAGTAAAGCAATGAGTTCTTTCACACATGCGGCATTGGCAGCCTCGCTGCTCGCGTGCGGCCTGGTGGGATCCGTCCACGCTCAGGCCAAGACCACGGTCAACGCCGTGATGCATGCCCCGCTGCGCGTGCTGGACCCGATCATCACCACGGCGCACATCACGCGCAACCATGGCTACATGGTCTACGACACGCTGCTGGCCACGGACAAGGACAACCAGATCCGTCCGCAGATGCTTCAGGATTGGAAGGCTTCCGCTGACGGCCGTACCTATACCTTCAAGCTGCGCGCCGGCTTGAAGTGGCACGATGGTGGTGCTGTGACGGCGGAGGACTGCGTTGCCTCCATCAAGCGCTGGGCCACGCAGGACAAGATGGGCCAGCTGATGACCTCGGAGATGGCCGACATGAAGGTGGTGGATGTCTCGACCTTCACCATCACGATGAAGGAGGCGAGCGACCTGGCCGTGCGCGCCCTGGCCAAGCCCAGCGGTGTGGCGCCGTTCATGATGCCCAAGCGCATCGCTGAGACACCTCCCACACAGGCCATCACCACGGCGATTGGATCGGGCCCGTTCAAGTTCGTAGCCGCCGAGTTCAAGCCGGGCGTGCAGGTGGTCTACGAAAAGAACACCGACTACGTACCGCGCTCCGAGTCGGCATCGGGTCTGGCCGGTGGCAAGAAGGTGCTGGTGGACCGCGTGAAGTGGATTGCCACGCCCGATGCGATGACTTCGGTGAACGCGCTGGTCAATGGAGAGATCGACTATCTGGAGCAGCTGCCTTTCGACCTTGAGCCGATCGTGCGTGCCAACAAGGACATCGCCATCAAGGTGCTGGATCCCCAGGGCTACCAGACCGTCATGCGCATGAACCACGTGCATGCGCCGTTCAACAACAAGAAGATCCGGGAAGCGGCCATGTATGCCGTGGGCCAGGAGCCGGTGCTACAAGCCATGATCGGCAACAAGCAGTACTTCAAGCCCTGTGCTGCCCTGTTTGGCTGCGACTCGGCCTATGCCAGCCAGGAAGGTGCCGATGTCACCATCAAGGCCAACCCCAAGAAGGCCCAGGAGTTGCTGAAGGAAGCCGGTTATGACGGTACACCAGTGGTGATCCTGCAGCCCACCGACACGCCTTCGGTCAACACCCAACCCGTGGTGATCGGTCAGGCCCTGCGCGCGGCGGGTTTCAAGGTGGAAATGCAGGCCATGGACTGGCAGACCGTGGTGACGCGCCGCGCCAACCAGGCGCTTCCCAAGGAGGGCGGCTGGAATATCTTTGCCACCAACAACGTGATGGCCGAAGCGTCGGACCCCCTGCGCGCCTTCGGGGTGGCTGCCAACGGCAAGGGGGCATGGTTCGGCTGGCCCGACGTGCCCGAGATCGAGCGCCTGCGCATTGAGTTCTCGCGTACTGGCGAGGAAGCCAAGCGCAAGCAACTGGCCGGCCAGATCCAGAAGCTGGTGATTGCCGAAGGCGTGCTGCTGCCTATGGGCCAGTACTACGTGCCGGCCGCGTATCGCAACAGCATCAGTGGCGCACTGGAAGCTCCTGTTCCGGTCTTCTGGAATGTCCAGAAGAAGTAATCAGTCCGCATGAAAAAGTGAGTCTTTCGTCATGATTGCATTTGTACTCAAACGCATGGCTGCGGCATTGCCAGTGATGGTGGTGGTTGCCGCCGTCGTCTTTGCCATCCTGCGCCTCACGCCGGGGGATCCTGCGGCGATTCTGGCGGGAGACTCCGCAACGCCCGAGCAACTCGAGGCCATTCGCCAGAACCTGGGGCTCGACAAGCCGGTCTACCAACAGTTCCTCCATTGGATCGGACAACTGCTCAGTGGCGATCTGGGCACTTCGTTGCTATCGGGCACACCCGTGCTCGAGATGGTCGTGCAGCGCATGGGCCCCTCCATCGCGCTGTGCCTGAGCACCATCATCGTCGCCATTGTGGTCGCCATTCCGCTGGGGGTGCTGGCAGCATGGCGCCAAGGCAAGCTGTTGGACCGCGCGGTGATGGCCCTGTCGGTACTAGGATTCTCGATCCCCGTATTCGTCACGGCCTATGTCCTGATCCTCACGCTTTCCCTGGGGGCTGGCTGGTTCCCGGTGCAAGGCTACAAGCCGCTGTCGGAAGGCCTGTGGCCCTTTCTACGTTCCATCACCTTGCCAACGCTGGCGTTGAGCTCGGTCTATATCGCGCTCATCGCCCGCATCACACGCACCAGCGTGATTGAAGTGATGAACGAAGACTTCATCCGCACGGCGCGGGCCAAGGGTCTCAACGAGCGTGGTGTGTTGCTCGGTCACGCACTGCGCAACGCGGCGGTGCCCATCGTCACCATCATCGGTGTAGGCATCGCCATGCTGATCGGTGGCGTGGTGGTGACCGAGTCGGTGTTCAACCTCCCCGGTCTCGGCCGCCTGGTGGTGGAAGCCGTGCTGGCCCGCGATTACCCGGTCATTCAGGCGCTGATCCTGTTGTTTGCGCTGGTCTACGTGCTGATCAATCTGGTGGTGGACGTGTCCTACACCATCTTCGATCCGCGAATCCGCTATTGAGGTCCAGCATGACGCAACTCTCTTCAAGCACCCCCGCCATCGCGGTCTCCGCCGCCACGGAAGTGGCCGCACCCAAGCGCTCCCATCTGTGGGCAACGCTCAAGACATGGCCTGTGATGCTGTCCCTGATCGTGCTGACAGCCGTCATCTTCGTGGCGATTGCCGCGCCACTCCTGGCGAGCAGCGACCCCACCGAGATCAACCCCGCGCAGCGCCTGCGCCCGATTTCCGCCGAGCATTTCCTGGGGACAGACGCTTATGGCCGCGATGTGTTCAGCCGCGTCCTCTACGGTGCCCGCGTGTCGCTGGTTGTAGGGTTGGGCGTCGCGGCATTCAGCCTTGTCATCGGCCTGTTCATCGGTGTGCTCGCGGGATATTTCCGCTGGGTCGATGCCATCGTCATGCGCGTCATGGATGGCCTGATGGCCATCCCGGGCATCCTGCTGGCGATTGCGCTGGTGTCAATCTCTGGCGCGAGCCTGCTGACCGTGCTCATCGCGATCACAGTTCCCGAGGTGCCGCGGGTGGTGCGGCTGGTGCGTGGTGTGATTCTGAGCGTGCGCAACGAGCCTTATGTCGAGGCTGCGCTCACGCTGGGGACGCCGCTGCCCACGCTGATGGTGCGCCACCTGGTGCCCAACACCATGGCTCCGCTGATCGTGCAGTGCACCTACATCTTTGCCTCGGCCATCCTGACCGAAGCCATCCTGAGTTTCCTGGGCGCCGGCGTGCCGCCCGAGATTTCCTCGTGGGGAAACATCATGGCTGAGGGGCGCGCCTACTTCCAGCTCCTGCCTGGTCTGGTGCTCTACCCCGGTTTGCTGTTGTCGTTGACGGTGCTGAGCGTCAATTTGCTGGGCGATGCCCTGCGCGATGCGCTCGACCCGCGCATGGCCAAGCGCATGTGATGCGCCACTTTCCGCGTTTATTTCATTTGTGGATCCAGTGATGACACCAAACAATCCATCGAATCCCGCTGTACTGAGCATCCGGAATCTGTGCGTGCAGCTCAAGGGCGGCGACGGCAAAACGCTGGTCAGCGACCTGAGCCTGCAAGTGCATGCGGGCGAGACGCTGTGCATCGTGGGCGAATCGGGCTCGGGAAAATCGCTCACCTCGCTCGCCACCATGGGCCTGCTGCCTGCCGACAGCCTGCAGGTGTCCTCGGGCGTGATCGAGCTGGACGGCAAAGACCTACTGAGCCTGGACGCCGCGCAGATGCGTGCGCTGCGCGCTTCGCAACTCGCCATGGTCTTCCAGGAGCCCATGACCGCGCTGAACCCCGTGCACCGCGTGGGCAAGCAGATCGAGGAAGTGCTGAAGTTGCATTCCACGCTGTCGGCCCCACAACGCCGCACCAAGGTGCTGCAGATGCTGGAGGCCGTGCATCTGCCCGACATCGAGCGCATCTACCACTCGTATCCGCACCAGCTCTCGGGAGGCCAGCGCCAGCGCATCGTGATTGCGATGGCGCTGATCCTCAAGCCGCGCCTGCTGATTGCGGACGAGCCCACCACGGCACTCGACGTGACCACGCAAAAGCAGATTCTTTCGCTGATGCGTGAGCTGCAGGAAAAACATGGCACGTCGGTGGTCTTCATCACCCACGACTTCGGCGTGGTGGCCGAAATTGCCGATCGTATCCTGGTGATGAACCGCGGCAAGGTGGTGGAGTCCGGCACGCGTGAGGAGATCCTGGCCCGCCCGCTGCAGGAGTACACACGCATGCTCGTGTCCTCCGTTCCCAGTCTGGTGCCGCATGCACGTGCGCAGCCTGAGGGCGAGACGATTCTGCAGGTGCGCAGCCTGAACAAGACTTATCCGAAGTCCAAGGGTTTTCTGCACAAGCCTGAGATGGTGCTGGCTGCCAGTGAGGTGTCGCTCACGCTCAAGCGCGGCGAGATTCTGGGCATCGTGGGGGAATCTGGCTCCGGAAAATCAACCGTGGCGCGCTGCATCGTGCGACTGCTCGTCCCGAGCGGCGGCGAGATCCGACTGAAGCAGGACGACATCACCCACCTGAGCCGCAGCGCGCTGTTGCCGCTGCGCAAGCGCATCCAGATCGTTTTCCAGGACCCATACCGCAGCCTGAATCCGCGCCGCCGCATTGGCGATTCGGTCATCGAAGGGCTGCTGAACTACGGTATGCCGCGCGACGAGGCCATGGCCAAGGCGACGGAGGCGATGGATCTGGTGGGGCTGCCGCGCCAGGCGCTGGATCGCTTTCCGCACCAGTTCTCGGGTGGTCAACGCCAGCGCATCTGCATTGCGCGCGCGCTGGTCATGGAGCCCGATGTGCTAGTGGCGGACGAGGCCGTTTCCGCGCTCGACGTCTCGGTGCAGGCGCAGGTGCTGGAGCTGCTCGAAGAAGTGCGCCAGCGCGTGGGCATTGGCGTGCTGTTCATCACCCACGACCTGCGCGTGGCCGCGCAGATCTGCGACAGCATCATGGTCATGAAGAGCGGCCAGGTGGTGGAGGCCGGCACGGTGCAGCAGGTGCTGGGCGCGCCGCAGCAGGCCTACACGCAGGCGCTGATCGATGCGGCGCCGGGACGCCACTGGGACTTCCAGAACTTTCGTCCGGTAACCCAGGCACTTGCGGCCTGATCGGTCCTGATTCCCTTCGCTGCCCCCAGTCCGGGGGCACCCATTCAACAGAGAGAGATAGAAATGGCCAAAATTGTGTATGGCGGGTTTCAGCATGAGACCAATACGTTCGCGCCCGATCTGGCGGACTGGGCTGCATTCCAGGCTGGCGGTGGCTGGCCGGGTCTGGTTTCGGGCGAGAAGCTGTGGCCTACGATCCGTGGCTCCAACATTCCGGCGGCGGGCTTTGTGCAGGCGGCACTTGATGCTGGCGACGAAGTGGTGCCCACCACCTGGTGTGCGGCAAGCCCTTCGGCGCATGTGGAGCGGGAAACCTACGAGCGCATCGCCGCCCTGATCCTCGATGGCATCCAGCAAGCATTGCCGGTGGATGCCGTCTACCTCGATTTGCATGGCGCCATGGTGGCGCAGCATTTTGATGATGGCGAAGGCGAGTTGCTGCGTCGCGTGCGCGCCCTGGTCGGCAGTGGGGTGCCCGTGATCGCGACCCTGGATCTGCATGCTAACGTCACGACGCGCATGCTGAGCGAGGCAGACATGCTGGTGGCTTACCGCACCTATCCGCATGTGGACATGGCCGAAACGGGCGTGCGCGCATACAGCCAGCTCCTGCGCCGCCTGCAGACGGGCAAGCGCCCCGCCATGGCAGTGCAGCGTCTGCCCTATCTGGTGCCCATCTGCTGGCAGTGCACGGACATCGAACCGGCGAAAACGCTGTATCAGCAGTTGGAGGCAGGCGAGACCCCCGACACGCACATCTCATTTGCCACCGGTTTTCCGGCCGCTGACTTTGAAGAGTGCTCTCCCGTGCTCTGGGCCTATGCAGACACACAGGCACATGCTGACGCACTGCTGGCACCGCTTGCGCAGGCCGCACTCGCGGCAGAGTCGCACTTTGCGGGCAAGCTCTATGCACCGGCAGAAGCCGTGCACTACGCCATGGCGCATGCAGGCAGTGGCAAGCCCACCATCATCGCCGACGCGCAGGACAATCCCGGTGCAGGCAGCAACTCTGACTCCACCGGCATGCTGCACGCACTGGTGGCGAGCAAGGCGCAGAACGCGGCGATTGGACTGATCGTCGATGCGGCTTCTGCGGCCAAGGCACATGAGGTCGGCGAAGGCGCACGTGTGCGCCTGTCGTTGGGAGGAAAGTCGGGTGTGCGAGGCGATGTGCCGTTCGAAGCCGAATTCCTGGTCGAGAAAACCTCCGACGGCAAGGTCGATGCGACGGGCCCGTACTACCGGGGCTTCAAGCTGGATCTGGGAGCCTGTGCGTGCCTGCGCATTGATGGGGTGCGCATCGTCGTCGCATCGCAAAAGGTGCAGATGGCCGACCAGGCCATGTTCCGTGTGGTTGGCATTGAGCCCACTGCTCAGGACATTCTTGTGGTGAAAAGTGCGGTCCATTTTCGCGCCGACTACACGCCGATCGCGCGCGAAATCATTGTGGCAACCGCGCCTGGATCGATGCCTATGGTGCTGGAAAACCTGCCCTGGTCCAAGCTCAAGCCGGGCATCCGCATCGATCCTTGCGGCAAGACCTTCGAGCCGGTGGCGGCCTGAGCGGAGCTGCTTCACCAACCCTGCTCCACACAGGGCGTGAGCCTGCAGAAATATCGCAAGCAAAGTGACGTGCCACGCCAGCGAGAGTGCCTTGGCGGTACGGGACACCACGGGACAGTCGTTTTGCGTTGCGCCTAAGTGTTTGTTTTAAATGGATCGCTTAGGTTTGGGCGGCATCTTGGGCGTAGAGGCGGGCGGCGCCGCCCGCCAAAGCCATGGCCTGGGTCGCACGGTACTGTCTGGATCCAGGACACGCAGCACTGTGGGCGATGGGCGGAAGAGAGAGCGGGCACACGGGCATGCGTTACCAAGTAACGACTGGCTTGCGCCGTCACCAGACGGTAGAACAGCGCACGGTGTCTGGATCGGTGGTCAGGCTGCTGCAGCAGTTGCTGGCGCTGACGCCGAAGCACATATTCAGAGGTTGGAAGGCCTTGCCCAGGCCCCGGGCAGGGTGGTGCAAAGCGAAAGTCGAGGGACACCGGAAAGAAAGTCAAATGACGTTCTGCCGCAGCAGCGTTCCACAGTAACCCTGCTTTTCGAGCAACCTTGGCACTTGAAAGCTGGCGATTTCGCCTTATTATTAGCACTCGTAGGGGTTGAGTGCTAACAAGCACGGTCCCTCGCCTGTTTAGCCACGCTGACCTAGCGCAGCGTGGAACGGATAAATCCACTTTGTTGATTTCTAGGAGAAGTGAATGAACCTGCGTCCTCTGCACGACCGCGTGATCGTCAAGCGCCTTGAGAACGAAACCAAGACGGCTTCGGGCATTTATATCCCTGACAACGCCGCCGAAAAGCCTGACCAAGGCGAAGTGCTGGCAGTGGGCCCTGGCAAGCGCAACGACAAGGGCGAACAAATCGCTCTGAACGTGAAGGTCGGTGACCGCGTGCTGTTTGGCAAGTACTCCGGCCAGACCGTCAAGGTTGACGGCAATGAGCTGCTGGTGATGAAGGAAGACGATCTGTTCGCAGTCGTTGAGCAGTAAATCACGCAGTGATTTACCGGTGTCGCAGGCCCCTTGCTCCGTAAGGTAAAGGGCACAGGCCCGAAGCCAAGACACCAGCCCCCAGCATCCAAACTTTCAAATTCATAGCGGTTTCAGCACATTGGATGGGCTGAAACAGCCAAATTGAACCCATTTGTAGGAGCCAAACATGGCAGCAAAAGACGTAGTTTTCGGTGGTGAAGCACGTGCACGCATGGTCGAAGGCGTGAACATTCTGGCCAATGCCGTCAAAGTGACCCTGGGCCCCAAGGGCCGCAATGTGGTGCTAGAGCGCTCCTTCGGCGCCCCCACCGTGACCAAGGACGGCGTGTCCGTGGCCAAGGAAATCGAACTGAAGGACAAGCTGCAGAACATGGGCGCCCAGCTCGTGAAGGAAGTGGCTTCCAAGACCAACGACATCGCCGGTGACGGCACCACCACCGCCACCGTGCTGGCCCAGGCCATCGTGCGTGAAGGCTCCAAGTACGTGGCCGCCGGTCTGAACCCCATGGACCTGAAGCGCGGTATCGACAAGGCTGTCGCCGCCCTGGTGGAAGAGCTGAAGAAGCAATCCAAGGCCACCACCACTTCCAAGGAAATCGCCCAAGTCGGCACCATTTCCGCCAACTCCGACTCCGACGTGGGCGAAATCATTGCCCAAGCCATGGACAAGGTCGGCAAGGAAGGCGTGATCACCGTGGAAGAAGGCAAGTCCCTGGCCAACGAACTGGATGTCGTGGAAGGCATGCAATTCGACCGCGGCTACCTGTCGCCCTACTTCATCAACAACCCCGAAAAGCAAGCCGCGATTCTGGACAACCCCTTCGTGCTGCTGTTCGACAAGAAGATCAGCAACATCCGTGACCTGCTGCCCACCCTGGAGCAAGTTGCCAAGGCTGGCCGTCCCCTGCTGATCATTGCCGAAGACGTCGAAGGCGAAGCCCTGGCGACCCTGGTGGTGAACACCATCCGCGGCATCCTGAAGGTCGTGGCTGTCAAGGCTCCTGGCTTCGGCGACCGTCGCAAGGCCATGCTGGAAGACATCGCCATCCTGACGGGCGGCAAGGTGATCGCCGAGGAAGTCGGCCTGACCCTGGACAAGGTGACCCTGGAAGACCTGGGCCAAGCCCAACGCGTCGAAATCGGCAAGGAAAACACCACCATCATCGATGGTGCTGGCCAAGCTGCTGAAATCGAAGCCCGCGTCAAGCAAATCCGCCTGCAGATCGAAGAAGCGACCAGCGACTACGACCGTGAAAAGCTGCAAGAACGCGTGGCCAAGCTGGCCGGCGGCGTGGCCGTGATCAAGGTCGGCGCTGCCACCGAAGTCGAAATGAAGGAAAAGAAGGCCCGCGTGGAAGACGCCCTGCACGCCACCCGCGCTGCTGTGGAAGAAGGCATCGTGGCTGGTGGTGGCGTGGCCCTGCTGCGCGCCAAGCAAGCCGTGGGCGCTCTGTCCACCGGCAATGCCGAGCAAGACGCCGGTATCAAGCTGGTGCTGAAGGCCGTGGAAGCCCCTCTGCGCGAAATCGTGTCCAACGCCGGTGGCGAACCCTCGGTGGTGGTGGACTCGGTGCTGAAGGGCCAAGGCAACTTCGGTTTCAACGCTGCCAACGACACCTACGGCGACATGCTGGAAATGGGTATCCTGGATCCCACCAAGGTGACCCGTACCGCGCTGCAAAACGCTGCTTCCGTGGCTTCGCTGCTGCTGACCACCGAGTGCATGATCGCTGACGCCCCCAAGGCCGAAGGCGCTGGTGCTCCCGACATGGGTGGCATGGGCGGCATGGGCGGCATGGGTGGCATGGGCATGTAATTGCCTGTTGACCGCTGTGACAAGGGTGGGGCGCAGGCCCTGCCCGTCCCAGACCGACACAACCCGCACGCCGCAAGGCCTGCGGGTTTTTTCATGTCCGCAAGAGGCCATCGCCTCTGCCGTGGGTGTACCACCCGGTCCGCGATGCCTTGGCCTGCCGGCTGCCCTACACTTGGGCGCAGACCTTTCCCGATTTCTGACTTCCTGCCCGCATGACCTCCGCTGCCCCGCTTGTCCCTTTCGCCTCTGCCACGGCCGACCAGGCCACCGTGCACATTGATCTGGGAGAGCGCAGCTACCCGATCCGCATTGCCGCCGGTCTGTTGGGCGATGCCGCCACCTATGCCGCTTTGCCCAAGGCGGCCAGTGCGCTGATCGTGACCAACACCACCGTGGCGCCGCTGTACCTGCAGCAGGTGCGTGTCGCGCTGGCGGGGCGCTACCCGCAGGTGCATGTGGTGGAACTGCCGGATGGCGAGGCCTACAAGGACTGGCAGACGCTGAATCTGGTTTTTGACGCCCTGCTGCAGCATGGCTGCGACCGCAAGACCGTGCTGTTTGCGCTGGGGGGCGGTGTGATTGGCGACATGACGGGTTTTGCCGCCGCCAGCTATATGCGCGGCGTGCCCTTTGTGCAGCTGCCCACCACGTTGCTGTCGCAGGTGGATTCCAGCGTGGGCGGCAAAACCGCCATCAACCACCCGCTGGGCAAGAACATGGTCGGCGCTTTCTACCAGCCGCAGCTGGTGGTGTGCGATCTGGCTTCGCTCGACAGCCTGCCTGCGCGCGAGCTGTCGGCCGGGCTGGCCGAAGTCATCAAGTACGGCCCGATTGCCGATATGGCGTTCTTCGAGTGGCTGGAGTCGAACATTGACCGTCTGCGTGCCGGTGACCGCGCGGCCATGGCCCACGCCGTCAAGCGCAGCGTGGAGATCAAGGCCTGGGTGGTCAGCCAGGACGAGAAGGAAGCCGGTCTGCGCGCGGTGCTGAATTTTGGCCACACCTTTGGCCACGCCATCGAAGCGGGCATGGGCTACGGCAACTGGCTGCACGGCGAAGGCGTGGGGGCCGGCATGGTGATGGCGGCCCAGCTGTCGCAGGAACTGGGTATGGTGGACGCGGCCTTTGTGGCACGCCTGACCCGCTTGATCGAACGCGCCGGCCTGCCCACGCGGGGTGCCGTGCTGGACGCGCAGGATAACGCCGGCGCCTACCTGGAACATATGCGGGTGGACAAAAAGGCCGAGGCGGGCGAGATCCGCTTTGTGCTGATCGACGGCCCGGGCAAAGCCACCATGCGCGGCGCACCAGATGCCCTGGTGCGCCAGGTCATTGACCGGTGCTGCGCACCCGCCTGACACGCTGGCGGGGGAGGGGGCTGCGCGGCGGCTGGCAGTGCCGTGAGCGGCTGTGATGTCTCTGAACAGAGGAGTGGTGGATGGCGATGCAGGCACTGGCCCCTTGGGCATGCGACCCGGCTCATACACGGGGCAGGCGTTTTGCGGAGGTGGCGGCGCCCACGCGCAGCGACCACCAGCGTGACCGGGATCGCATCGTCCACTCTAGTGCCTTTCGCCGCCTGGTCTACAAGACCCAGGTGTTTCTGAACCACGAAGGGGATCTGTTCCGCACGCGGCTTACCCATTCGCTGGAGGTGGCGCAGCTGGGCCGCTCCATCGCCCGTCCGCTGGGCCTGAATGAAGACCTGGTGGAGGCCATCTGTCTGGCCCATGACCTGGGCCACACTCCCTTCGGCCATGCCGGCCAGGACATGCTCAACGCCTGCATGCGGCCCTGGGGCGGCTTTGAGCACAATCTGCAGAGCCTGCGCGTAGTGGACCAGCTCGAGGAGCGCTATCCCGACTTCGACGGGCTGAACCTGACCTTCGAGGCCCGCGAAGGCATCCTCAAGCACTGTTCACAGGCCAATGCCCAGAAGCTGGAGGCACAGGAGCCGGGTGGCGTGGCGGCGCGCTTTCTGCAGGGTGGCCAGCCTTCGCTGGAGGCCCAGCTGTGCAATCTGGCCGATGCCATTGCCTACAACGCACACGATGTGGACGACGGTCTGCGTTCCGGCTACATCACCTGGGAGCAACTGCTGACGGTCCCTCTGGTGGCCCGCTACCATGCCCAGGCGTTGGCCCAGCACCCGCAGCTGGCCCAGGCCGAGCACCAGCGCCGCCTGCTGTACGAAACCATCCGTCGCATGCTCAGCGACCAAGTGTATGACGTGATTGCCACCACCCGGCAGCGGATTGCCGCGGCGGGGGTAGGCAGTGTGGCTGCGGTGCGCGCCCATCCGGAAAAACTGGTGGCCTTCAGCGTGGACATGGCCAGGGAAAGCCACGCGCTGAAACAGTTTCTGTTCCGCAACCTCTACCGTCATGCCGAAGTCACACAGACCATGGACCATGCGCAGACGGTGGTCCAGGACCTGTTCTCCCTCTACCTGGCCCGCCCGCAGGAAATGAAGCCGCGCCATGCCACCAAGGCCCAGGCTGCTGCAAGTGAAGCCGGGCGTGCCCGTGCTGTGGCGGATTTCGTGGCGGGCATGACCGACCGCTATGCCGCCCACCAGCACGAACGGCTGACCGGAAAACGCCTGCTGGTCTGAAACGCTGCAAAGCGTTACGCTTGCAGCCGGAGGAGTCACAGATACGCTGCTGCCACCAGAATCAGGCAGCCGAACCGGGTGCCGTATACCGGTGTGCTCGGGCTTTGCGTCAGCGCAAAGTCCGCACCGTGCACGCAAGAGCGGCAGCCCGATAGAATTCGCGCCACAGAATCGATGAGAGAGAGGGGGCGTTGCGCCCCCATTTGCTTTTTGGGGCCCACATGACCGATACCACCATCCAGACCGACGCAGACCAGCCATCCTTTCCCGAAGACATGGTGATCGCCGACACCGTGCGCTGGCTGGAGCGGGCCGTGATCGGCCTGAACCTGTGTCCCTTTGCCAAGGGCGTGCATGTGAAGGGCCAGATCCACTACGTCGTCAGCCAGGCCACCGATGCCGAAGGTGTGGCCAATGACCTGCACCGCGAGCTGGAAGCCCTGGCCGAGACCAACCCCGAAAAGCGCGATACCACGCTCCTGATGCTGCCCGAGGCGCTGCAGGATTTCCTGGACTTCAACGACTTCCTGGAAATCGCCGATGCCATGGTGGAAGAACTGGATCTGGGGGGCATTTTGCAAGTGGCCTCGTTCCATCCGCGCTTTCAGTTCGAAGGCACGGATGTGGACGATGTGACCAACTGCACCAACCGTTCACCCTATCCCACGCTGCACCTGATCCGTGAGGAGAGCATCGACAAGGCCGTGGAGGCCTTCCCCGAGGCCGAGATGATTTTCGAGCGCAACATGGAAGTGCTGGAAGACATCGGCCTGGAAGGCTGGCTGGATCTGGACGTGGGCGCACGCTGCCCGGTGGCCGGCCACGGCGAACCCCAGAAGGCAGGCAACTGATGGCCAGGCACGACAAGAAAGGCCAGGGCGCCGCGAACACCGCCCCCTCGGCCAAGCCGGCGGCCCAGGACATTGCGGCCCAGCTGGAGCTGAAACCCGGCCAGAGCATCGCCTTGCTCAAGGCCTTGCACATCCTCACGCGCGACGGCAAGCTCAACCAGGATTCGCGCCGCAAGCTCAAGCAGGTCTACCACCTGTACCAGTTCATCGAGCCCCTCCTCAAGGAGCTGGGCGCAGACGATCACGCCGTGACGCTGGCGGACCATGGCGCGGGCAAGTCGTATCTCGGCTTCATCCTGTACGACCTCTACTTCAAGGCCCAGGGCCAGGGCCGCATCTACGGCATCGAGACCCGCGCACCGCTGGTCGAGGCGTCACAGAAGCTGGCGGCCGATCTGGGCTTCGAGCGCATGGAGTTTCTGAACATGTCGGTGGCCGAATCCACCCAGGCCGACTTCATGCCCGAGCGCTTTGACGTGGTCACGGCCCTGCATGCCTGCGACACCGCCACCGACGATGCCATTGCCTTCGGCCTGGAGAAAAAGGCCAAGGCCATGGTGCTGGTGCCCTGCTGCCAGGCCGAAGTCGCGGCCTGCCTGCGCCAGACCAAGGCATTGAGCCTGGCACGCACGCCGTTGGCCGAACTGTGGCGCCACCCCATCCACACGCGCGAGATCGGCAGCCAGGTCACCAATGTGCTGCGCTGCCTGTACCTGGAAGCCAGTGGCTACCAGGTGACGGTGACCGAGCTGGTAGGCTGGGAGCACAGCATGAAGAACGAGCTGATCGTGGCCCGCTACACCGGCCACAAGAAACGCGCGGCGGCCGAGCGCCTGCAACAGCTGCTGGCCGAGTTCGGGCTGGAGGCATTGGCGCAGAGCCGCTTCAAGCTGCCGCAACACCCGGTCGCGCAGGCCGCATCGGTGGCTGCCGTTGCTGCGGAAAATGCAGCCTGAGTTGGCGTTGTCCAGAGTGCTGATGGCCTGCGCCTGAACGCTGGCGGCTTCCAGCGCGGTTAGCCGTACTTCACGGCGTTGGCACTTGCGGTATGGGCAAGGGCGCCGATGTACGGGGCACGGGCAGAGATGCTGCAGCGCCCTGCTCCGCCAGCGGCAGGCAGGCTTCGATCACGGTGTTGCCGGGGCGGGAGCGGACATGCAGTGCGCCCCCCATGCGCTCCATGCGCGCCCGCATGCTGGACATGCCGATGCCCAGGCCGGCGCGCAGTGCGGTCGGGGCATCAAAACCGATGCCGTCATCCTCGATGCACAGCACCAGTTGGGTCGCATCCGGATACCGCAGGTTGACCCGCACCATGCGCGCCTGGCTGTGTTTGACGATATTCGTCAGCGCTTCCTCGGCCACCCGGGCCAGCAGCATGCACTGCAGGGCGCTGGGCGGGGTATCCCATACTGGCGGCGCCAGCCATTCGGAATGCATGTCCAGATCGTCGAACAGGGTGGCAAAGCGGTAGCGCAGCGGAATGGTCCATTCCTCGGGCGTGGTCGGTGCGTTGGCACCGATGCTGCCATCGCTGTCCACCACCTGGCGCAGGTCATCGCGCAGCAGCTTGAGCATGGACAGATAGCGCTCCTTGGACGGCGGCGCATCGCTTTGCTCCACCAGCATGATGGAGCGCACGATCTGCCCGCCCAGTCCATCGTGCAGGTCCTGTGCCAGCTGCAGGCGTTCCTGCAGATGGGCGTTGGCCAGTGCCAGCGCATGTTCCTGGGAGAGTGTGGTGTTCAGCTCGTCGCAGGCACGGGCCACGGTCTCGCTCAGCTCCTGGTTGAAGCGCTCGATGCGTTGCGCATCCTGCAGAATGCGCCGGCGCATCAGCACCGCCGACAGCAGCATGAACAGCAGGGCGGTGTAGGCGCTGTAGAAATCGCGGCTGGGCCAGATTTCCACTACCACCAGCAGATCGCGCACGCCCATCGAGACCATCAGCAGCAGATAGACGGCCACGAACCGGTGCTGCAACTCCCCTGTGCGCCACGCATGGCGGATCACCAGCACGGTATTGCCCAGGAAGATCAGGGTGTAGAGATCGGCAGCACGCTGCATGGGAAACCACCCCGGGCTGGCCACCACCACGGCGAAGGCCACCAGGGTCAGCGCGCCCAGGCGTTGCAGCTGGACCCGTGACAAAGGGCTGGCAATCAGCTGCCAGCAGAACACCGCGAAGCTGGCAATGAAACCGATATAGGCCAGGTGGTTGGCCCGGGCCATGGTCAGGCTGTCTGGAAAAGGCCAGGTCTCGGTCAGCAGCACATTGCTGCCGAACAGCACCCAGCACAGCGACACCAGCGCATACCAGCCCAGCAGAGCTTGCTTGCGCCGCGGCAGCCACACCACCAGCGCCATGATGCCCAGGGTGGCGGACAGGGTGAGGTTCAGCTGGAACAGGGTGCGGGTGTTCCATTCATGGTGGCGCTGGCTGGCGAGCATGGCGTCGGGGGAGCCCACGTCCACCACGCCCAGGCCAGGGCTGAGCTCCGGCACTCCGACCACGCGGACCCAGATGGTGTTGCTTCCCTGGGGCTGCAGGGAGGATTGGGGCAGTACCCAGGTACGGGCAGTGGTCCAGGAGCGGGATAGCGGCTCCTGCAGATGGTGGTCGCGCCAGATCAGATCCTGGTTGCTGTAGA
Organism: Comamonas sp. UBA7528; assembly: GCF_002479375.1. Classification (NCBI taxonomy): domain Bacteria; kingdom Pseudomonadati; phylum Pseudomonadota; class Betaproteobacteria; order Burkholderiales; family Comamonadaceae; genus Comamonas; species Comamonas sp. UBA7528. The sequence goes on along the minus strand of NZ_DLMU01000005.1, from coordinate 235,920 downwards.
CCTCGCCGGCCATGTTGATGGAATCCACGATCATGGCAATGGGCTCGGTTGAGGGGCAGTCCGAGCGCCAGGTGATGCGGTACCAGACCGGGCTGCTGTGGCCGGGCCAGCGGCGCGACCAGTTGTCCGGCAAGGTGACGGTTTCCCAGCCCTGGCTGGGGGGGCGGGTGGCATCGGTATCCGCACGGGCTGCCATGATGCTGTCGACCCGGGCGTTGCATGCCATGGCGGCGGCACTGGCATGGGCCGCCGGCAGCCAACACAGCCAGGCAAGCAGCAGACTGCACAGCCACCAGGAGCTGCGCGCCAGGCAGTGCCCGCCGAAACCTGTCATCGCGTCAGCAGTCCCCGTGCGCGGGCTTCGCTTACGGCACGCATGCGCGAGCTGACTGCCAGTTTGCGGTAGATGTTGCGTACATGGGCTTCCACGGTGTGGCGCGAGATGAACATGCGCTCGGCAATCTCACGGTGGGTCAGGCCGCTGGCCACCTGGTTGAGGATGTCGATCTCGCGTGTGCTCAGCACGGCATCGGAGTCCGCGGCGGCTGGGGGCTCGGCCGGTGCTTGCTGTTGCTGGAATTCGGTGATGACGCGGCGCGCGATAAACGGGTCGATGGGCGCGCCACCGCGCAGCACGCTGCGGATGGAGAGGGTGACTTCCAGGTCGTCGCGTTCCTTGAGCACATAGCCGGTGGCACCGGCGCGCAGGGCGTTCAGGATGGCTTCCTTGGTGCTCCAGGCGGAGATCACCAGAATGCCCATGACAGGGTCGCTGCTGCGCAGCTCGCCAATCAGTTCCGTGCCATTGCCGTCCGGCAGACCCAGATCGACCAACGCGAGGGCAAAGTGCTGCTGCGCTGCCAGCTGGCGCGCCGGGCCCAGGGCACAGGCGAAGTGCAGCATGTCAGGCTGGTAGCCCAGGCTGCCCAGGATCTGTCGCAGCCGTTGCTGGATCAGGGCGTCGTCTTCCACCACCAGCACAGGGGTTGGCAAAGGGGCGGGTGTGGCGGGTGGAATGGCGGACATGGTGTTCAAAGAGTGCGTGCAGGGCGCGTTGCGCGCACTATCGCTGCTGGAGCCGATGTTGCCAATCCCGAAACATAGGTAATTGCAGGGCGGTGCCGGGTGCTCAATACCGGTAGCGCAGCGTGGCCTGCCAGCTGCGCGGCGGTCCATAGGCGGTGAACATGGGCGCTTCGATGCTGCGGTAATAGCGCTTGTCCAGCAGATTGTGCACGTTCAGCTGCAGCTGCCAGTGTGGCGTGATCTGGCGTGCCGCCATCAGCCCCACCAGGGTGTAGGAGGGCTGGCGGATGCGGTACTGGTAGCCGCTCAGGGTGTCCAGACCCGCGTTTGCGGTGCTGCTTTGGCGGTAGAGGCTGCCGCCCACACGCCAGGCGCTGTCCGGCAGGCGGTAGACCGTGCTCAGCTGCCACTGCAGGCGAGGCAGTTGCGGCTCGTAGCGCTGGCCTTGTTTCTGCGGGTCCTGGGTATGGCGGCTGCTGACCAGGGTGGTGCTGGCCGACAGCTGCCAGGCAGGGGTGACCTGCCCTTGCAGCTGCAGGGTCACGCCGCGGCTGCGCACCTGCTCGATGCTGCGAAAGCACGCCACACCAGGGTAGCTGGGGCAGGTGACTTGCTGGTATTCCTGCTCCAGCGCATGGCGCTGGGTGGCCTGGAACAGGTGGATGCCAGCCTGCAGGCGCTGGTCCAGGTAGCGGCCCTGCAGGCCGGCGCCGTAGGTGCGCCCGGTGGTCGATGGCAGCACCTGGCCCGTCATGTCGCGTTCGGTGCGGGGCTGGAAGATGTCCGACGTCTGCAGGTAGGCGCTGTGCCGGGCATCCAGCTCCCACACCAGACCGGCGTAGCGGCTGAAGTGCTGCAGGCGGTCCTGGTCGGTGCGCTGCAATGGCATCCGGAAATTGTCGGCCACCAGCCCGGTATGGCGGTAGCGGTCCCAGCGCCCGCCCAGGGTCAGCTGCAGCCGCTCGTGCAACTGCAGCTGTGTGGCCAGCCAGGCTCCGGTCTGCGTAGGGTCCAGCGTCTGGCGGTAGCGGTAGGCATAGGCCGACAACAGGCCCAGATTCGGCGCCGCCACGTTGGCCATGGGGGCGTAGACGTTCAAGCCGGTGATCCAGTTGGGCGCTGTCCAGCCCTGGCCGGAGGTGTCGCCCCGGCGGTGGCTCAGGCCCAGCGCCAGTTGGTGGGTGCGTCCGGCAAAACGCCACGGGCCGCGCAGCGATACGGCGTAGCTGTTTTCTTCCTGGCTGGAGTTGTACTGTCCCAGGCTTTGTCGCATGGCCGTGGGGGTGCCGCCGTTCAGGTAGGTGCCCAGGTATTCCAGCTGGGAGTGCAGTCGCAGCAGGTCGGCGCGCAGGCGCCAGCCGCTGTCCCATTCATGTTCCAGCTGGGCAAAGGCGGTGTCGGTCTGCTGTCGCCAGTATTCCCAGTCGTAGCCCAGGTAGGTGGAGCGGGGCAGGTGCAGGTCGCTGCCGTCGGGGGCGGTGGGGATTTCGCTGAGCGAGTCGCGGTGGATGTTGCGCTGCTGGCTGGCCCCCAGGCGCAGCGTGGTCTGGGCGGCAATGTCGGCTTCGACCACGCCGTAGTAGCTGCGCTTGCGGCTGGCCATGCTGTCCATGTAGCTGTGGTGGTTGTTCGCGTCCACCACCGCACGGGCACGCAGGCTGCCGGCGGCATTCAGCGGTCCGGAGGCGTCGACCATGGCTTCGTGCTGGTTCCAGCGGCCGGCACGCAGCTGCAGTTCCACGCGCGGCTGGGCCGTGGGCAGCTTGCGTACCAGATTCAGCGCGGCAGAGGGAGTGCCCATGCCACTCATCAGGCCCGAGGCGCCCTGAACCACTTCCACCCGGTCGTACAGGGCCAGGCTCTGGCTCAGATCGAAATTCTTGTCGGAGCTGACGCTCATGCCGTCCACCATCCAGTGGCTGAGCGCAAAACCCCGGGCGTACAGTTGCCCGCGTGACGCGCTCAGGCCGGCCGAAAGTGCCGCCAGGTCCCGCACCGACTGCGCGTCCTGGTCGTTGAGCAGGCTGCGGGTCAGCACCTGCACGGGCTGGGGGGTGGCCTGGCTGCGCAGTGCCAGCCCGGTGGCCGTGGCACTGGGGGCAGTGCTCAGGTAGTGGTCACTGCCTTCGGTGGTGGCAGGTGCCGGGGCGGTGATGTCGACCGTGCCCAGGGTGGCTGCGGCCGGTGCAGCGTCCTGCTCCGCCAGTGCGGGCAGGGCTGCGGCCAGGCATGCCAGTGCCAGGATGGTGCGTGCACACGCCGGGCGGTCCACGGCAGGGAAAGGCAAGGCAGAGGGCGAGGCGGGGCAGCAGGACACGGCAGGGGACGCAAGTACGCAGGGGCAGCAGCAAAGGTGGGATGTTAGGTGACGACTGATGACAATTCGTCACGTTGTGATGCAAAAAGCACGCCTGCACTTTTCTTTGGCGGGCTGAGCTGTCCGTGCTTGTCTTGTGCCCCTGTTTTGTATACAGAATTTGGGGTGCCCATAAAAAACGCGCCTGCACAGCCCGCTACAGGCTGTGACAGACGCGCAAAGGAGGAGATATGTCGACGTCGCGGGACGTCGACGGCAGCGCAACCCGGGCGCTGCCGCGTCGGCGATCAGACCTGAGCGCCAGACTCCTTGACGACCTTGCCCCACTTGGCGGCTTCGGACTTGATATAGGCATCGAACTGGGCCTGGGTGTCGATCACCACATCGCCGCCCTGGTCCTCGATCTTCTTGACCACGGCGGGGTTCTTCAGCACCTTGACCAGCGCGGCGTGGAGCTTTTGCTGCACATCGGCAGGGGTCTTGACCGGGGCCCACAGGCCGAACCAGGAAGTGGCCTCGTAGCCCGGCACGCCGGCTTCGGCGATGGTCGGCACGTCAGGCAGTTCACGCGAGCGCTTGGCCGTGGTCACGGCGATGGGGCGCAGCTTGCCGGAGCGCACATGCTGGATGGCGGAGGGCATGTTGTCGAACATCACCGAGATCTGGTTGCCCAGCAGGTCGGTCATGGCTGGGGCGCTGCCCTTGTAGGGCACGTGCACCATGTCCACCTTGGTCATGGACTTGAACAGTTCGCCCGACAGGTGCACGGAGGAGCCGCTGCCCGACGAGCCGAAGTTCACCTTGCCCGGATTGGCCTTGGCGTAGGCGATCAGTTCCTTCACGTTCTTGAACGGCTGGGCGGGGTTGGCCACCAGCAGGTTGGGCACGGTGGCCACGCGGCTCAGCGGCGCGAAGTCCTTGATCGGGTCAAAGGGCATCTTGCTGTAGAGCGACTGGTTGATGGCGTGGGTGCCCACGGTGCCCATGAACAGGGTGTAGCCGTCGGCGGACGCGCGGGCGGCGGCCATGCCGCCGATGTTGCCGCCGGCGCCGGGACGGTTGTCGATGATCACGGGCTGGCCCAGTTCTTCACCCAGGTACTGGCCGACGATGCGGGCCAGGATGTCGGTGGTACCACCGGCCGAGAAGGGGACGATGATGTTGATGGGCTTGCTGGGGAAGGCGCCCTGGGCAGCCGCACCGCCGGCCACGGCCAGGGTGGCCGCGGCGGCCAGCAGCTTCAGACCATGGCGGCGCGAGAAAGAGCGGGTGGATTCAAACATCAAAGTCTCCAGTACACGAGGAAAAGACCCCTGCGCACCCTGCTGGCCAGGGCCAGGCACGCACGCCGGGGGTGGTGGCCGTGCATGCGTGGCACGGCCATCCGGGGGAATCGGGAAAGCGAAACAGGTGGCGGCAGATGGTCAGACCGGGGCCACGCCCAGCGTGGTTCCGCCGCACACATACAGCACCTGGCCGGTGACAAAGCCGTTGTCGGGCGACAGGAAGAACAGTGCCGCGCGGGCCACGTCTTCGGGCGTGCCCATGCGGCCCACGGCGATGCTGTTCAGGATGCGCTGCGTCTGCGGCGCGCCATCCGGGTTGCTGTTCTTGAACAGCTCGGTGGCAATGGGGCCGGGGCCGATGGCGTTGACGGTGATGCGGTCGCGGCCCAGCTCCATGGCCAGGGTGCGCGTCATGCCGATCAGGCCGGCCTTGGTGGCCGAATACACAATGCGTTCGCCCTTGCCCAGTGCGGCACGCGACGACATGTTGACGATGCGGCCTTCGCCGCAGGCGCGCAGCGCGGGCAAAAAGGCCTGCACCAGCAGCATCGGGGCACGCAGGTGCAGACCCACCACATCATCGAGCTGGGCCGAGGTGGCCGTGTCGATGGTGCCGGGTCGGGTGGCGCCGGCGTTGTTCACCAGTGCGGTCACGTTGTGTGCGGCCGCAATCTTTTCGGCTGCGGCCTGGGTGGACTCGGCGTTGGTCAGGTCGGCCTGGTAGGACACCAGGCGTTCATGGCTCCAGCTAGGCAGCACATAGTCCAGGTTGACCACGGTGCGGCCCTGGGCCAGCAGGGCTTCGGCGATCGAACGGCCAATGCCGTTGCTGGCGCCGGTCACCACGGTGCAGGCGGTCGATTGGGGGGCTCGGCTCATGCAAGGTCTCCTGAGCGATAAACGTTGTTGCCTGGTTCCGGTTCGGGGAAAAGGCTCAGACCTTTTCCAGAATCACGGCAATGCCCTGGCCCACGCCGATGCACATGGTGCACAGCGCATAACGGCCGCCCAGCGTGTGCAGCTGGTTCACGGCGGTGGTGGCGAGGCGGGCACCGGATGCACCCAGGGGGTGGCCCAGAGCGATGGCGCCGCCCCACTGGTTGACGCGCTGGTCGTCATCGGCAATGCCCAGGTCGCGCAGCACGGCCAGACCTTGGGCGGCAAAGGCTTCGTTCAGCTCGATCACATCCATGTCGGCCAGTGTCAGGCCGGTCTGGGCCAGCACCTTGCGCACGGCAGGGGCGGGGCCGAAACCCATGATGCGGGGAGCGACACCGGCGGTGGCCATGCCCACCACGCGGGCGCGGGGCACCAGGTTGTATTGCTGGGCGGCTTCTTCGTTGGCCAGCAGCAGGGCGCAGGCGCCGTCGTTCACGCCGCTGGCATTGCCGGCGGACACCGTGCCGTCGGGACGGACCACGCCCTTCAGCTTGGCCAGCGCTTCCAGCGTGGTGGCACGGGGGTGTTCGTCCTGGCTCACCACAATGGCATCGCCCTTCTTCTGGGGGATGACCACGTTGACGATTTCCTTGGCCAGGTAGCCGGCAGCGATGGCCGCGGCAGCCTTTTGCTGGGAAGCCAGGGCCATGCGGTCCTGGGCTTCGCGTTCGATCTTGAAGTCGTCGGCCACGTTCTCGGCGGTTTCGGGCATGGAGTCCACGCCGTACTGCTGCTTCATCAGCTTGTTGATGAAGCGCCAGCCGATGGTGGTGTCATACACGGCATTGCTGCGGCTGAAGGCGCTTTCGGCCTTGGGCATGACGAACGGGGCGCGGCTCATGGATTCCACACCGCCGGCAATCATCAGGCGGGCTTCGCCGGACTTGATGGCGCGGGCGGCAGAACCCACGGCGTCCAGGCCGGAGCCGCACAGGCGGTTGATGGTGGAGCCGGGCACATCGATGGGCAGACCCGCCAGCAGGCTGGACATGCGGGCCACGTTGCGGTTGTCTTCACCGGCCTGGTTGGCATTGCCGTACAGCACATCGTCCACGGCCTTCCAGTCCACACCGGGGTTGCGCTCCATCAGCGCCTTGATGGGCAGGGCGCCCAGGTCGTCGGTGCGCACGCTGGACAGTGCACCGCCGTAGCGGCCGAAGGGGGTGCGGATGGCGTCGCAGATGAAGGCTTGGGGGGTGTTGCTCATGGTGTTGTCTCCGATGTGCGGTGGCCGGTGGGCCGGTCGATGTTCAAGAAATGGGGCGTCCTGCGCGCCAGTCGAGCGACGGGCGCAGAGGAGGGGCGTTCAGGCCGCGACGGCGGCGGCCGGTGCGGCGATGGGCAGGCCGACGATGCGTTCCAGTTCGGCGTGGCTGAGACCGTCCACGGTGTCCACCAGGCGCAGGCCGGAAGGCGTGCATTCCAGCGTGCACAGGTCGGTGTAGATGCGCTTGACGCAGCCCAGGCCGGTCAGCGGGTAGCTGCAGGCGGAAACGACCTTGCATTCGCCGGTCTTGGTCAGCAGGTCCATCATCACCCAGGTGGCCTTGGCGCCGACGGCCAGGTCCATGGCGCCGCCCACGGCGGGAATGGCGCCGGGCTCGCCCGTGCTCCAGTTGGCCAGGTCGCCCGTGGCCGAGACCTGGAAGGCCCCGAGCACGCAGATGTCCAGGTGGCCACCGCGCATCATGGCGAAGCTGTCGGCGTGGTGGAAGAAGCTGCCGCCTGCCAGCAGCGTGACGGGCTGCTTGCCGGCGTTGATCAGGTCATAGTCTTCCTGGCCTTCGGCCGGGGCAGGGCCCATGCCAAGGATGCCGTTTTCCGACTGCAGCACCACCTCGCGGTCGGCGGGGATGTAGTTGCCGACCAGCGTGGGCTGGCCGATGCCCAGGTTCACATAGGCACCGTCGAAGATGTCTTGGGCGACGCGGGCGGCGAGTTCGTTCTTGCTGCGCTTTTGGTAGCTGCTCATGAGGTATCTCCTTGATTCGCGGCTTAGGCGGCTTGTTTGAAACCACCGGCCTGGGTGGCCACGAACGGAATCTGGACGATGGAGTTCACATAGATGCCGGGGGTGACCACGGCTTCGGGATCCAGCTGGCCCAGCTCCACGATCTCGTGCACGGTGGCGATGGTGTGCTTGGCAGCCACGGCGCACACGGGGCCGAAGTTGCGTGCGGCCATGCGGTAGGTCAGATTGCCCCAGCGATCGCCCTTCTCGGCCTTGACCAGTGCCACATCACCGTAGATGGGGTACTCCAGCACATAGTGCTTGCCGTTGATTTCGCGGGCTTCCTTGCCGTTGGCCAGTTCGGTACCGTAGGCCGTGGGGCAGAAGAAGGCACCAATGCCGGCGCCGGCGGCGCGCATGCGCTCGGCCAGCGTGCCCTGGGGCACCAGTTCCAGCTCGATCTTGCCGGCACGGTACAGGTCGTTGAACACCCAGCTGTCCGCCGTGCGCGGGAAGCTGCAGATGATCTTCTGCACCAGACCGCTTTGCAGCAGGGCCGCCAGACCGGTGTAGCCGTTGCCGGCGTTGTTGTTGACCACGGTGAGATTGCGGGCGCCATGGGCAATCAGACCGTCGATCAGCTCGTTGGGGTTGCCAGCGGTGCCAAAGCCGCCGATGAGGACCACGTCCCCGTCTTTGACGACCGAAACGGCTTCGGCAATGGTGTCGGTGATTTTGTTGATCATGTGTTGTCTCCTGCTGACATGAACCCTTCGCGGTGCGGGCGAAGGCGTTAAAATGTTCGCATATAGAACAAAAGTTCGCTAAAAGAATTATAGGGAAGGGCTTTGCCTTTCCGCGCCTGTAGAAACCACATCAGGGAAAACCCTTGTAGCTATGGAAAACGAAGCACAAAAACCAAGCGACAGCTACGTTCAGTCGTTTGCGCGGGGGCTGGAGGTGATCCGCTCCTTCAGCGCTCTCTCGCCAGTGCAGACACTCAGCGAGGTCGCCGCGCGCACCGGCATGACGCGCGCCGGCGCCCGCCGCATCCTGCTGACCTTGCAGACCCTGGGCTATGTGCACAGCGACGGCAAACATTTCCGGCTGACGCCGCGCATCCTGGACCTGGGCTTTGCCTACCTCAGCTCCATGCCGCTGTGGAGCCTGGCTGGCCCGGCGATGGAAGGCCTGGTGGATGCGGTGGGTGAATCCTGCTCGGCCGCCGTGCTCGACGGGCTGGATGTGGTCTATGTGCTGCGCGTGCACACCCACAAGATCATGAGCACCAACCTGGGGGTGGGCTCGCGCCTGCCGGCGTTCTGGACCTCGCTGGGCCGCGTGCTGCTGGCGGCCCAGCCCGATGCGCAGGTGCAGGCGCTGATGGACCGCTGCCCGCGCAGCCAGTTCACCCAGCTGACGCAGACCAGTGACGAGGCGCTGTGGGCCGCCATCCGCCAGACGCGCAGCCAGGGCTGGTGCCTGCTGAACCAGGAGCTGGAGGAAGGGCTGATTTCCATCGCTGCGCCGGTGCGCAACAGCCTGGGCCAGACAGTGGCAGCGCTCAATATCAGCGGCCAGGCCAACCGCACCAGCGCCGAGATGATGCAGCACCAGTTGCTGCCGCAGTTGCTACGCACCTGCGACACCATCTCGCAACTGCTGCGGGCGGCGGGGCGCTGAACAGGAGGGGCACTAGGAGTTCTGTGCGGGTCTGCCGTGCAAGGACCTTCTGGCCCATTGTCTGACCCGCCTGTCGGCGTGACCGACGGGCCACCGATTCTGATTCTGCTGCTCCCGGTGGATGCACCGCTGGAGCGGTCCTTGCGCTGCGTGCGCGCTTGCCACCGGCATGCTCTGGAACCGGTGGCGCCTGCACGCCGATCCGGTGTGGAGGTTGTCCATGTAGCGCGTTGCCCGCGCAAGCGCGGCGATGCGGTGTCGACTGCCGCGCGGGCGTATGGGGAGTGCCGTGGCTGCGTGGCAGCGGCGGCCACGCTGCCCGCAGCGCAGAGGTACAGGATGCTCCTGTTTTGATAGAGTGCAGCCAGGCTGTGCCGTGCGCTGTGGAGGCCGGGCTGCCATCCAAACGATGGGCTTGTGCCAGCCACACGGTGTGTGGGCGTCGTGTGGAGACAGGAACTCCTCCGACAAATGGTCACCGTTACGCTGCGCATAATGTATTTCAACCTTGTGCACTGCTGTTGATAGCCAAAACCTATTCTGGTCGGCGCACAGCGATGTGGTGTGCCCCCTCTTCAACCTGTGACGCTCCATGGCCCGCTTGCCCCGACTGACACTGCCTGGAATGGCCCATTACGTGATCCAGCGTGGGAACAATCTGCAGCCCATTTTTGAGGACGTGCAGGACTACGAGACCATGAAGGATCTGATGCGCGAGATGGCGCGGCGCTTCCAGGTCGATCTGCATGCCTATGTGCTGCTGCCGGCGCAGTTCCATGTGCTGGCCACGCCCGAGACGGAAGAAGGTCTGCCGTTGTTCATGCAGTCGGTGGGACGCAGCTATGTGCGCTATTTCAACAACCGCCATGGCCGCAGCGGCACCTTGTGGGAAGGACGCTACCGCTCCACCGTGCTGGAAGCCTCGGCGTATCTGCTGCCCTGCATGGTGGTACTGGAAACCCAGCCGGTGGCCGAAGGCCTGGTGGGGCGGCCGCAGGACTACGTCTGGTCCAGCTATGCGCACAACGCAGGCGTGCAGCAGGACAGCCTGGTGCGCTCCCATGCCCAGTACTGGGCGCTGGCCAATACCCCGTTCGCCCGGGAAGCCGCTTACCAGCGCACGGTGGAGCATGGGGTGTCGGCGGCCGTGGCAGAAGAGGTGCTGGCGGCGGCCAGCAAAGGCTGGGCCCTGGGATCGCCGGATTTTGTGGCGCAACTGCAGCACCAGACCCAGCGGCGCCTGACCCGGCGGCGTCCGGGGCGGCCGGCGCAGCGGCCGGTTGATGCCAGCCCGCCACAGGGAGACGACGCCAGTTCGTCACCATCTGCAACGGCAGCAGAGGCGGTGTTTGCCCCATATCGGGGCGGTTGATCTTTACTGTGTATTGAATTTGCACTTTATTGGTGCATTTCGGCGTGTGAGTAGGTGCTTGCGTGCTGTGCGGCTTTCTTTTGGTGCATTCGATATGTCCCTAATTAAAATGGAAATGAAGATTTTTATTTTTAATTAGTATCTGACCCCAATTAAATTTTCTTGCATAGGTTTATGCGGTGTCGTACTCTCGCGTTCCCTGCGATAGATAAATAGAGGAAAACCCCATGACTACGGCTGCCGAAATTGCCCACTTGCAAGAGCACGGGCTGTACGCCAAGAGCAATGAACACGACGCCTGCGGTCTGGGCTTCGTGGCCCATATCAAGGGGCAGAAGCGCCATGACATCGTCCTGGGCGCGCTGAAGATCCTCGAGAACATCGACCACCGCGGCGCCGTGGGTGCCGACCCGCTGATGGGTGACGGTGCCGGTATCCTGATCCAGATTCCCGACCAGCTCTACCGCGAAGAGATGGCCAAGCAGGGCGTGGAACTGCCGCCCGCCGGCGAATACGGCGTGGGCATGATCTTCCTGCCCAAGGAACACGCTTCCCGTCTGGCTTGCGAACAAGAGATGGAGCGCGCCATCAAGGCCGAAGGCCAGGTGCTGCTGGGTTGGCGCGATGTGCCGGTGAACCGCGACATGCCCATGTCGCCCACCGTGCGCGAAAAGGAACCCATCCTGCGCCAGGTCTTCATCGGCCGTGGCTCCGACGTGATCGTCCAGGACGCGCTGGAACGCAAGCTGTATGTGATCCGCAAGACCGCATCGGCCGCCATCCAGAACCTGGGCCTCAAGCACAGCAAGGAATACTACGTTCCCAGCATGAGCAGCCGCACCGTGGTCTACAAGGGCCTGCTGCTGGCCGACCAGGTAGGCGTGTATTACAAGGACCTGGCCGATGAGCGCTGCGTCTCGGCCATCGGCCTGGTGCACCAGCGTTTTTCCACCAACACCTTCCCCGAATGGCCGCTTGCCCACCCCTACCGCTATGTGGCCCACAACGGTGAAATCAACACCGTGCGCGGCAACTACAACTGGATGGTGGCGCGCGAAGGCGTGATGGCCTCGCCCGTGCTGGCCGACGACCTGCAGAAGCTCTATCCCATCAGCTTTGCCGGCCAGTCCGACACCGCCACCTTCGACAACTGCCTGGAACTGCTGACCATGGCTGGCTACCCCATCAGCCAGGCCGTGATGATGATGATTCCCGAGCCCTGGGAACAGCACGAAGCCATGGACGAGCGCCGCCGCGCCTTCTATGAATACCACGCGGCGATGATGGAGCCCTGGGACGGTCCCGCTTCCATCGTGTTCACCGATGGCCGCCAGATCGGCGCCACGCTGGACCGCAACGGCCTGCGTCCTTCGCGCTATGTGGTGACCGAAGACGATCTGGTCATCCTGGCTTCCGAAGCCGGCGTGCTGCCCGTGCCCGACAGCAAGATCGTGCGCAAATGGCGCCTGCAGCCCGGCAAGATGCTGCTGATCGACCTGGAACAGGGCCGCATGATCGAGGACGACGAGCTCAAGGCCAACGTCGTCAACACCAAGCCCTACAAGCAGTGGATCGAGAACCTGCGCATCAAGCTTGACCAGGTGCAGGTGCCGGCCGACTTTGTCGCGCCCGCCAAGCCTGCGCTGACGCTGCTGGACCGCCAGCAGGCCTTCGGCTTCACCCAGGAAGACGTCAAGTTCCTGCTGACCCCCATGGCCAAGAACGGCGAAGAGGGTGTGGGCTCCATGGGCAACGACAGCCCGCTGGCCGTGCTGTCGGACAAGAACAAGCCGCTGTACAACTACTTCCGCCAGATGTTCGCGCAGGTGACCAACCCGCCGATCGACCCCATCCGCGAAGCCATCGTGATGTCGCTGGTGTCCTTTGTGGGCCCCAAGCCCAATCTGCTGGACATCAACCAAGTCAACCCGCCGATGCGTCTCGAGCTGCAGCAGCCCATCCTCGACTTCGAGGGCATGGCCAAGCTGCGCGAGATCGAGAAGTACACGCACGGCAAGTTCAAGAGCGCCACCATCGACATCACCTACCCGCTGTCGTGGGGCCGTGAAGGCGTGGAAGCCAAGCTGGCTTCGCTGTGCGCCCACGCCGTGGACGAGATCAAGGGCGGCGCCAACATCCTGATCATCAGCGACCGCAACGTGAGCGCCACGCAGGTGGCCATCCCCGCGCTGCTGGCACTGTCGGCCATCCACCAGCACCTGGTGCGGGAAGGCCTGCGCACCACCGCCGGTCTGGTGGTGGAAACCGGCTCGGCCCGTGAAATCCACCATTTCGCCGTGCTGGCCGGCTACGGTGCCGAAGCCGTGCACCCCTATCTGGCGCTGGAGACCCTGGCCGACCTGTACCAGGAACCCGTGGACGGTCTGGATGCCGACAAGGCCATCTATCACTACGTCAAGGCGATCGGCAAGGGCCTGTCCAAGATCATGTCCAAGATGGGCGTGTCCACCTACATGTCCTATTGCGGCGCGCAGCTGTTCGAGGCCGTGGGCCTGAACACCGCCACCGTGGACAAGTACTTCACCGGCACCGCCAGCCGTGTGGAAGGCATCGGCGTGTTCGAGATCGCCGAGGAAACCATCCGCAACCACGTGGCCGCCTTCAGCGACGACCCGGTGCTGGAAACCATGCTGGACGCCGGCGGCGAATACGCCTGGCGCGCCCGTGGCGAAGCCCACATGTGGACGCCCGACGCGATTGCCAAGCTGCAGCATTCCACCCGTGCCAACAACTTCAGCACCTACAAGGAATACGCCCAACTGATCAACGACCAGAGCAAGCAGCACATGACGCTGCGTGGCCTGTTCGAGTTCAAGTGCGATCCCGCCACGGCCATTCCGGTGGACGAAGTGGAGTCCGCAGCTGAAATCGTCAAGCGTTTTGCTACCGGCGCCATGTCGCTGGGCTCGATCTCCACCGAAGCCCACGCCACCCTGGCCGTGGCCATGAACCGCATTGGCGGCAAGAGCAACACCGGTGAAGGCGGCGAAGATCCCAAGCGCTACCGCAACGAGCTCAAGGGCATCCCCATCAAGCAGGGCGAAACCCTGGCGTCCATCATCGGCAAGGCCCAGGTCGAGTCCGATATCGAGCTGCGCGAAGGCGACAGCCTGCGCTCCAAGATCAAGCAGGTCGCTTCCGGCCGCTTTGGTGTGACGGCCGAGTACCTGGTGTCCTCCGACCAGATCCAGATCAAGATGGCCCAGGGCGCCAAGCCCGGTGAAGGCGGTCAGCTGCCGGGCGGCAAAGTGTCCGAATACATCGGCATGCAGCGTTACTCGGTGCCCGGCGTGGGCCTGATTTCGCCTCCGCCCCACCACGACATCTACTCCATCGAGGATCTGGCCCAGCTGATCCACGATCTGAAGAACGTGGCTCCGCACGCCGACATCTCGGTGAAGCTGGTGTCCGAAGTCGGTGTGGGCACGATTGCCGCCGGCGTTGCCAAGTGCAAGAGCGACCACGTGGTGATCGCCGGTCACGACGGCGGCACGGGCGCTTCGCCGCTGTCGTCCATCAAGCATGCCGGCGGTCCCTGGGAAATCGGCCTGGCCGAAACCCAGCAGACCCTGGTGCTGAACCGCCTGCGCGGCCGTATCCGCGTGCAGGCCGACGGCCAGATGAAGACCGGTCGCGACGTGGTCATCGGCGCGCTGCTGGGTGCCGACGAGTTCGGCTTCGCCACCGCTCCGCTGGTGGTGGAAGGCTGCATCATGATGCGCAAGTGCCACCTCAACACCTGCCCCGTGGGCGTGGCCACGCAAGACCCCGTGCTGCGCGCCAAGTTCACCGGCAAGCCCGAGCATGTGGTGAACTACTTCTTCTTCATCGCCGAAGAAGTGCGCCAGATCATGGCCCAGCTGGGTCTGCGCAAGTTCGACGAACTGATCGGCCGCTCCGACCTGCTGGATACCCGCAAGGGCGTGGAACACTGGAAGGCCCAGGGCCTGGACTTCAGCCGCCTGTTCTACCAGCCGAGCGTGCCCGCCGAAGTGGCGCGCTTCCATGTCGACAAGCAGGACCACCTGCTGGACAAGGCGCTGGACGTGAAGCTGATCGAGCGCTGCAAGCCCGCGATCGAGCACGGCGAGAAGGTGCGCATCATGGAAGTGGCGCGCAACGTGAACCGTTCCGTGGGGGCCATGCTCTCCGGCGCCGTCACCCGTGCGCATGCCGAAGGCCTGCCAGACGACACCATCCGCATCCACTTCGAAGGTACGGGCGGCCAGTCTTTCGGTGCCTTCCTGTGCAAGGGCGTGACGCTGAACCTGACCGGTGAAGCCAACGACTACACCGGCAAGGGCCTGTCCGGCGGCCGCGTGGTGGTGCGCCCCAGCCATGAATTCCGTGGCAGCTCGGTGAGCAACACCATCGTGGGCAACACCGTGATGTTCGGCGCCACCCGGGGTGAAGCCTTCTTCAGCGGCGTGGCCGGCGAGCGCTTTGCCGTGCGCCTGTCGGGTGCCACGGCGGTGGTCGAAGGCGTGGGTGACCACGGCTGCGAATACATGACTGGCGGTACCGTGGTGGTGCTGGGCAAGACCGGCCGCAACTTTGCCGCCGGCATGAGCGGCGGCGTGGCCTATGTCTACGACGAAGACGGCAAGTTCGCCGAGCGTTGCAACACCGCATCCGTCAAGCTGGACAAGGTGCTGCCGCACGAAGAATTCGTCAGCAGCATCGACCCCGGTGTGTGGCACAACGGCCAGAGCGACGAGCAACAACTGCGCGCCATGGTCGAAGCCCACAGCCGCTGGACCGGTTCGCAGCGCGCCCGTGACCTGCTGGACAACTGGGCCGCAGCGCGTGCCAAGTTCGTCAAGGTCTTCCCGACCGAGTACAAGCGTGCACTCGGCGAAATCTATGAACGCAAACAGAAGGAAAAGCAAGCTGCATCTGCGCAAGCCACTCCCAAAAAAGAAGCGGTAGCGGCCAAGTAAACACGGCCCGAACGCGGCGGCCCAGGCGGGCCGTCGCACCGCCAGCGAACACAGATTTCAAGGAATACACACCATGGGTAAGACCACCGGCTTTATGGAATACGACCGCATCGAAGAGGGCTACGCCTCGGTTGCGGAACGTCTGAAGAACTACAAGGAATTCGTCATTGCACTGACGCCCGAGCAGGCCAAGATCCAGGGCGCGCGCTGCATGGACTGCGGCACCCCGTTCTGCAACAACGGCTGCCCGGTCAACAACATCATTCCGGATTTCAACGATCTGGTGTACCGCGGCGACTGGGAGAACGCGATCAAGGTGCTGCACAGCACCAACAACTTTCCCGAGTTCACCGGACGCATCTGCCCGGCGCCTTGCGAAGCCGCCTGCGTGGCCAACATCAATGGCGATGCCATCGGCATCAAGTCCATCGAACATGCCATCATCGACCGCGCCTGGGATGAAGGCTGGGTCACGGCCCAGAAGCCCAAGCTGCTGACCGGCAAGAAGGTGGCAGTGGTCGGCGCCGGCCCTGCGGGCCTGGCTGCCGCCCAGCAACTGGTGCGTGCGGGCCACGATGTGACCCTGTTCGAGAAGAACGACCAGGTCGGTGGTCTGCTGCGCTACGGCATCCCCGACTTCAAGCTGAACAAGTCCAACATCGACCGCCGTGTCGAGCAACTGGTGGCCGAAGGCCTGAAGATCCGCACCGGCGTGCTGGTGGCGGGCAAGGATGGCCTGGGCAAGGACAGCAAGGTCACCAACTGGGCCAAGGAAACCATCGCACCCGAAACGCTGATGGCCGAATTCGACGCGGTGCTGCTGACCGGCGGTGCCGAGCAGTCGCGTGACCTGCCCGTGCCCGGCCGCGATCTGAAGGGCGTGCATTTCGCCATGGAGTTCCTGCCCCAGCAGAACAAGGCCACGGCCGAAGGCAAGTACAAGGGCCAGATCCGCGCCGACGGCAAGCACGTCGTGGTGATCGGCGGTGGTGACACCGGCTCCGATTGCGTCGGCACCTCCAACCGCCATGGCGCCACCAGCGTGACCCAGCTGGAGTTGATGCCCATGCCGCCCGAGCAGGAAAACAAGCCCCTGGTGTGGCCGTACTGGCCGCTGAAGCTGCGCACCAGCTCCAGCCACCAGGAAGGCTGCGAGCGCGAGTTCGCCATCGGCACCAAGGAATTCATCGGTGAAAAGGGCCAGCTGACGGCCGTGAAGACCGTGCGCCTGGAGTGGAAAGACGGCAAGATGGCCGAGGTCGCCGGCTCCGAGCAGATCATCAAGGCCGACCTGGTGTTCCTGGCCATGGGCTTTGTTTCGCCGGTGCAGACCGTGCTGGATGCCTTTGGTGTGGACAAGGACCAGCGCGGCAATGCCAAGGCCACGACCGATCTGATCGGCGGCTATGCCACCAGCGTGCCCAAGCTGTTCGCCGCAGGCGACATCCGCCGCGGCCAGTCGCTGGTCGTCTGGGCCATCCGTGAAGGTCGCCAGGCTGCCCGTGCCGTGGACGAGTTCCTGGTGGGCGCCAGCCAGCTGCCCCGCTGAGCGCCGGTCTGGCCTGTGTGGCGGCCCGAGGGCCGCTGTGCAGGCCGCTGCCGTACAGCCCTCAGCCTTTGCGATGTCTGTCGCAAAGGCTTTTTTGCATTTCGGGCCAGCACAGGAGGCGGGGAGGGGACGGTGGACTCAGGCCGCGCCCTGTGCTGTCAGCGCAGCAGCAACAACCGGGGCACGGCGTCGCGGTCCACCGTCAGCACGGCGTTCTGCTCCCAGCGCTGGCCCCAGGCGCGGGACTGGGCGGCGTCCATGTGCCAGACCAGCAGGCTGTCTTCACCCGGCCACTGACCCAGCGGGTCACGGCCCAGGGCGGGGGCCCAGCTCCAGCCGTCCTGCTGCAGTGCCGCACGCAGCGCCTGCATGCGGCGTTCGTTGTCTGCGGGCGACAGTGCGGCGCCCAGCGGGTTGCAGGCCGTCAGCAGACAGGTCTGCCGGGCGTCGCACTGCTGCATGGCGTGCTGCAGGGCAGGCGAGTGCACATCCACTTGCAGCCTGCAGGCGATGGCATGGGCGGGCAGCGCCACGTCGTACCAGGCCTGGCGGTAGGCCTGCACCAGGGCTGCGGGCAGCAGGGTGGGGCGGCCGTCGGCACACAGGTGCGTGGGCTGGGTGGTGGATGCAGGACGAAGTGGCATGGGCTTGCAGGAAATGGGATGCGCGCCATGGCGCTCTGGGCGACAATAGCGGATTCGTCCGGCAGCGGAACAGCCTGGGGGCGTACACCACGCTTCTTGCAGCCAGTTCCGGTCGCGCCGTTTGCAGGTCTTTCATCACCTTTTCTTTCGACACCATGAAGAAACGCACCCTCCTGGCCACGGTGGCCCTGACTGCTTTGCTGGCCGCCTGCGGCAAGAATGAACCTGTCTCCACGGCAGCGGCCCCCGAAGCCGCTCCCGCACCGGCTGCCGTGAGCAAGCTGGTCGTTGGTCTGGACGACAACTTCCCGCCCATGGGTTTCCGTGACGACAAGAACGAGCTGGTCGGTTTCGATATCGACATGGCCAAGGAAGTCGCCAAGCGCGCCAATATCGAAGTGGAATTCAAGCCCATCGACTGGAACGCCAAGGAAGCCGAGCTGCTGGGCAAGCGCGTGGACGCACTGTGGAACGGTCTGACCATTCTGGAAGAGCGCAAGGAAAAGATCCTGTTCTCCGATCCCTACATGGTGAACAAGCAGATCATCATCGTGAAGGCCGGCTCGGACATCAAGGGCAAGCCTGACATGGCTGGCAAGACCGTGGGCGCCCAGGAAGGCTCCAGCGCCGTGACCGCCATGTCCAAGGACAAGGAACTGTCGGACAAGTTCAAGGAAACCAAGCTGTTCGGCGACAACATCGCGGCCCTGATGGACCTGGAAGCCGGCCGCCTGGACGTGGTGGTGGTGGATGAGGTGGTGGGCCGTTACCTGGTCAACAAGAAGCCCGACAACTACACCGTGCTGGCCGACGACTTCGGTACCGAAGACTACGGTGTGGGCTTCCGCAAGGACGACGAAGCCACCCGCAACAAGGTCAACGACGTGATCGCCGAGATGAAGAAGGACGGCAAGGCCGCTGAAATCGCCAAGAAGTGGTTCGGCGCTGACGTCATCAAGCACTAAGTCTTACCGACGGTGCTGTACCGGCAATGCCTGGCATTGCCGGTTTTTTTTGCTTTGCGACGACAATCGCGTCCTGGCATGCGGGTTGCACCCGCCATGTCCGGCGCCTGTGCCTGTGGCAGCTGCCCTTCACCCAAGCGCCACCTTGAAGGCCATCGATGGATTATGTAATTTCGCTTTTGGGGCCCATGTCTGCCGGTGCCCTGGTTACGCTCAAGCTGTTTGTCATCACGCTGATCCTGTCCATCCCGCTGGGATTGGCATTGGCATTGATGCGTATTTCCCGTTTCAAGGTGCTCAGCAGCCTGGTGGGCGGCTATATCTGGCTGATGCGCGGCACGCCGCTGATGCTGCAGATGCTGTTTATCTACTTTGCCCTGCCCTTTGTGCCGGTGGTCGGCGTGCGCCTGCCGGACTTTCCGGCCGCCGTGGTGGCGTTCGCGCTGAACTACGCGGCCTACTTCGCTGAAATCTTCCGTGCCGGCATCCAGTCGGTGGACCGGGGCCAGTATGAAGGCGCCAAGGTGCTGGGCATGAGCTATGGCCAGACCATGCGCCGCATCGTGCTGCCGCAGATGTGGTCGCGCATTCTGCCGCCGGTCAGCAACGAGACCATCACCCTGGTGAAAGACACCTCGCTGATCTATGTGCTGGCGCTGAACGACCTGCTGCGCGTGGCGCGCGGCGTGGTGCAGCGCGACTTCACGTTCACGCCCTTCATTGTGGCGGCCTGTTTCTATCTGGTGATGACGCTGGTGCTGACCTGGATCTTCCAATACCTCGAAAACCGCCATGCCAAGTACGAAGCCTGAAGCCATGTCCGAAGTGATGATTTCTGCCCAGGGCATTCACAAAGGCTTTGGCGGCACGCCGGTGCTCAAGGGCGTGTCGCTGGAGCTGGCGCGTGGCGAGGTGGTGGCCATCATCGGACCGTCGGGCTCGGGCAAGAGCACATTCCTGCGCTGCCTGAACCACCTGGAGACCATCGACCGCGGCACCATCACCATCGAAGGCGAGGTGCTGGCGCGCTCGGACGGCGAGGCCAAGGCCCAGTATGTGAGCGAGGCCGAAATCCGCCAGATCGGTCGCAAGATGGGCATGGTGTTCCAGTCCTTCAATCTGTTCCCGCACCTGACTGTGCTGGAGAACATCATCGAAGCGCCGATCATCGTCAAAGGCATGAAGCGCGACGCCATCGTGCCCAAGGCCGAGGCGCTGCTGCAGAAGGTCGGCCTGCTGGAAAAGCGCGATGCCTATCCCAACCGCCTGTCGGGCGGGCAGAAGCAGCGCGTGGCCATTGCCCGTGCGCTGGCCATGGACCCGGACATTCTGTTGTTCGATGAACCCACTTCGGCCCTGGATCCGGAGCTGACCGGTGAAGTGCTGCGCACCATGCGCGAGCTGGCCGAAGAGCACATGACCATGCTGGTGGTCACCCACGAAATGGGCTTTGCCCGCGAAGTGGCCAACCGCGTGATCTTCATGGACGGCGGCCACATCGTGGAACAGGGGCCGGCGGCAGCGTTCTTCGCCAACCCGCAGCAGGCCCGTACCCGCGCCTTTCTGCACAATATGTTGTGATGCAGCAACACTCTGCTCCGTGGCTGTCACAGCGCAGCCACAGGGCTGATGCCGTTGGCTATGCTGCGCCGCAGCGTGACAGGGCGGCCATGTGCTGCAACTGTCGATGCGAATAAACATACACTGATGTATGTTTATTCGCCAAATTGCAGCCAAGCCGGGCGCTTGTTTGCACAATAAGCCCCTTTGGGCCGTGGAAAACTTCAATCCCCATGTCTGATTCCCCTTCACTGGTAGAGCTGCGCAATGTCACGTTCGGCTATGGCGAACGCGTGATCCTGCGCGACCTCTCGCTGTCCGTGCCACGTGGCAAGGTGACGGCGCTGATGGGGGCTTCCGGCGGTGGCAAGACCACGGTGCTGCGCCTGATCGGCGGACAAAACCGTGCCCAGCAGGGGCAGGTGCTGTTCGATGGCCAGGATGTGGGCA
Source organism: Comamonas sp. UBA7528 (assembly GCF_002479375.1). NCBI lineage: Bacteria > Pseudomonadati > Pseudomonadota > Betaproteobacteria > Burkholderiales > Comamonadaceae > Comamonas > Comamonas sp. UBA7528. Next base: position 215,217 of record NZ_DLMU01000005.1, on the reverse strand, counting down.
CCATGGACCAGACCCAGCTGTACGCCGCACGCCGGCGCATGGGTATGCTGTTCCAGTTCGGGGCCTTGTTTACCGACATGAATGTGTTCGACAACGTGGCCTTTCCGCTGCGCGAGCACAGCCAGCTGCCGCCGTCCATGGTGCGCGACATCGTGCTGATGAAGCTGCAGGCCGTGGGCCTGCGTGGCGCGCGCGATCTGATGCCCAGCCAGATCTCCGGCGGCATGGCCCGCCGTGTGGCCCTGGCCCGTGCCATGGCCCTGGATCCTGAACTGATCATGTACGACGAGCCGTTTGCCGGGCTGGACCCGATTTCGCTGGGCACGTCGGCGCGCCTGATCCGCATCCTGAACGATGCCATGGGCCTGACGACAATTCTGGTTTCCCACGATGTGGAAGAAACTTTCCGCGTGGCGGACCATGTGGTGATTCTGGGCGCTGGCGGTGTGGCCGCACAGGGCACGCCGCAGGAAGTGATGGACTGCCCCGATCCACTGGTGCAGCAGTTTGTCCATGCCCGTCCCACGGGACCGGTACCTTTCCACTATGCCGCCCCCTCGCTGGAGGCCGATTTTGGCGCCGCACACGGTGACGGAGGTGCACGATGAACTGGCTGCATCCCGCGCGCATCGGCCTGGCCGTGCGTTCCAAGCTGGCCGACATGGGCTATGGCGCCCGCCTGTTCGGACGGCTGCTTGCCCTGCTGCCGGAAGCGCTGCGGCGCTTTCGCCTGACGGGTGACCAGATCCATTTTCTGGGCAATTATTCGCTGGCCATCATCGGGGTGTCCGGCCTGTTCGTGGGCTTTGTGTTGGGCCTGCAGGGCTATTACATCCTGCAGCGCTACGGCTCGGCCGAGGCCCTGGGCATGATGGTGACGCTCAGCCTGCTGCGCGAGCTGGGCCCGGTGGTGACGGCCTTGCTGTTCGCGGGCCGCGCTGGCACGGCGCTTACCGCAGAAATCGGCCTCATGAAGGCCGGCGAGCAGCTGTCGGCGATGGAAATGATGGCGGTGGACCCGATCAAACGCATTCTCGCGCCCCGTTTCTGGGCGGGGGTGGTGGCCATGCCCCTGCTGGCGGCGGTGTTCAGTGCCGTCGGCGTGCTGGGCGGCTGGATCGTGGGCGTGCTGCTGATCGGCGTGGATGCGGGGGCCTTCTGGGGCCAGATGCAGTCCGGCGTGGATTGGTGGAACGATCTGGGCAACGGCGTCATCAAGAGCACGGTATTTGGGGTGGCAGTGACCTTTGTGGCACTGCTGCAGGGCTATGTGGCTAAGCCCACGCCGGAAGGCGTGTCGCGCGCCACCACCCGCACGGTGGTGATGGCTTCACTGGCGGTGCTGGGACTGGACTTCCTGATGACCGCTTCGATGTTCAGCATCTGAGGCACGGCGCCCAGGCAAACAAGGAATAGATCAAAAATGCAGCAATCCAAAAATGACATCTGGGTCGGCATGTTCGTGCTGATCGGGGCTGCCGCGCTGGTGTTTCTGGCGTTGCAGGCAGCCAATCTGCTGAGCCTGAACTTTCAGAAGGGCTACCCGGTGACCGCCCGCTTCGACAACATCGGCGGGCTCAAGCCCAAGGCGGCGGTCAAGAGTGCCGGCGTGGTGGTGGGGCGCGTGGACTCCATCACGTTCGACGACCAGACCTTCCAGGCCAGCGTGAACCTGGTGATGGAAGAACGTTACAAATTTCCCAAAGACAGTTCGCTGAAGATCCTGACCAGCGGCCTGCTGGGAGACCAGTACATCGGCATCGAAGCCGGCGCCGACGAGGAAAACCTCAAGGCCGGTGATCGCATCAGCTCGACCCAGTCGGCGGTGGTGCTGGAAAATCTGATCGGCCAATTCCTCTACAACAAGGCCGAAGAGGGGGCCGCCGCGCCTGCGCCCGCAACCAACGGAAACTGACCCATGATGCAGAAGAACAAGACATCCCCCATCGTGCGCTGGAGCGCCATTGCCGCCGTATCGGCCAGCACGCTGGTTTTGGGCGGTTGCGCGGCGACCGGCAGCAACCCGCAGGACCCGTACGAGTCGTTCAACCGCAAGGTGCAGTCGTTCAACGATGGCGTCGATGACGCGGTGCTCAAGCCCGTGGCCACGGCCTACCAGACCGTGACGCCCCAGCCGGTGCGCACCGGTGTGGGCAACTTCTTCGGCAACGTGGGCGATCTGTGGTCCATGGTGAACCATTTGCTGCAAGGCAATGGTCTGCAGGCCTACAACCACATGGTGCGCTTCACCACCAACACGGTGCTGGGCATTGGCGGTTTGCTGGACATCGCGACCGAAATGGGCGTGGACCGCCAGAAGCAGGACTTTGGCCGCACCCTGGGTGCCTGGGGCATCAAGCCCGGCCCGTACCTGGTGCTGCCTTTGCTGGGACCATCCACCGTGCGGGACACGGTGGCCCTGCCTGCGGACTGGAACGGGAATGTCCTGAGCGAGCTGCGTCCGATTTCGCACCGCAACGCGCTGGTGGGCCTGAAGGTCGTGGATGACCGTGCACGCCTGCTGAAGGCCGGTGACATTGTGGATTCGGTGGCGCTGGACCGCTATGTGCTGCTGCGCGATGTGTATCTGCAGTCGCGCCAGCCCAAGGGCGATGGTCGCGTCGAAGACATGGACGCTGGCAAGCTGCCGCCCGAAGAATGACGTTTCCCGGGCATGGCCCGCGCTGGCGCGGATGCATGGTGTTGCAAGACTTTACGCACGCCTTGCATGCTGTTGATCAGAATGCGGCACGCTGTGCCCAGGTGTGTTGCCCAGGCGCACACCCCCCACGGGCTGCGGCCCGTTGCTGAAAAGGATTACCCATGAAGATGAATCGACGTACCTCTGTGCACTCCCTGGTGGCTCTGGCCGCTGCTGCCTGCCTGCCGTTGGCGGCCCTGGCGGCCGAGGAAGCGCCGGATGCGCTGATCAAGCGTCTGTCGACCGACGTGCTGACCACCATCAAGGCGGATCCAGCCCTCAAGGGCGGGGACATGGCCAAGATCAATGCCCTGGTGGACCAGGTGGTGTTGCCGCATGTGAACTTCCGCCGCATGACCTCGGCGGCCGTGGGCCCCAAGTGGCGCCAGGCCACGCCGGCCCAGCAGGAACGCCTGCAAACTGAATTCAAGCAGTTGCTGATGCGCACCTACTCCGGCGCACTGGCCCAGGTGAGCGACCAGACCGTGGTGGTCAAGCCGCTGCGCATGGCGGCCGGTGACACCGACGTGCTGGTGCGCACCGAGGTGCGCGGCAAGGGCGAGCCCGTGCCGCTGGACTTCCGTCTGGAAAAGAAGGACGGCGCCTGGAAGGTCTACAACTTCAACGTGCTGGGCGTCTGGCTGGTGGAAACCTACCGCACCCAGTTCGCCGAAGAGCTGAACAAGACCGGCATCGATGGCCTGATCCAGACCCTGGCCAGCCGCGGCGCCATGCCGGCCAAGGCCGCCAACGCCCAATGAGCGTGATTGCACTGCCCGCCGATCTGGATGGCGACCAGGCCGCAGCCCTGCTGCCGCAGCTGCGCCGCCAGATCGCCGGTGGCGGCGCCGGTGCCGTGGTGCTGGATGCCGCTGCCGTGCGGCGTTTTGATTCCGCCGCACTGGCGTTGTTGCTGGAGTGCCGCCGTCTGGCCCTGGCCAGCCAGCGCACGCTGGAAGTGCAGCATCTTCCCGCCGGCCTGCAGTCCATGGCCCATGTCTACGGTGTGGACGGCGTGCTGGGCTTGCCGGTGAGCGCCAGCACGGGCGCAGATCCTCTGGTCTGACACCCGCTGGCGGCGGCGGCCATGCCGGTGCTGCGGACCGCTGTGCAGGCGCTGGCGTCGATGCCGGTGCGGGGTTGCAGCTGCCCCGATAAGGTTTATCGCCCAGCCCCCCGGGCACACAGCGGTGGACTGCCTTTAAAATGACCGGCTGCCATGCCAGCTGTCTCATTCCAATCCATCTCCAAGACCTACCGCACGCCCAAGGGCGAGTTCCAGGCCCTGCAACAGGTCAGCCTGGACATCGGTGAGGGCGAATTCTTCGGCCTGCTCGGTCCCAACGGCGCGGGAAAAACCACGCTGATCAGCATTCTGGCGGGATTGGCCAAGGCCACCGCCGGTCGTGTCACCGTCCAGGGCCATGACGTGCAAAGCGACTTTGCTGCAGCACGTCGCCAGCTGGGCGTGGTGCCCCAGGAGCTGGTGTTCGACCCCTTCTTCAATGTGCGTGAAACGCTGCGCCTGCAGTCCGGCTACTTTGGTGTGAAGCACAACGACGACTGGATCGACGAATTGCTGGACAGCCTGGGCCTGGCCGACAAGGCCACGGCCAATATGCGCCAGCTGTCGGGCGGCATGAAGCGCCGGGTGCTGGTGGCCCAGGCCTTGGTGCACAAGCCGCCCATCATCGTGCTGGACGAACCCACGGCCGGTGTGGATGTGGAACTGCGCCAGGCCCTGTGGCATTTCATTGCCAAGCTCAACAAGCAGGGGCACACGGTGCTGCTGACCACCCACTACCTGGAAGAGGCCGAAGCGCTGTGCAACCGCATCGCCATGCTCAAGCACGGGCAGATCGTGGCGCTGGACGATACCTCCAACCTGCTCAAGACGGCATCGGCCAATGTGCTGCAGTTCAAGAGCGACCAGGCCCTGCCCGAGGTGCTGCTGCCCATCGCCCGCGTCACCGGCCGGGTGGTGCAGCTGCCGGCCCAGGGCCCCAACGACATCGAACGCTATCTGGCCACCTTGCGCGAAGCGGGCGTGGCCATGGAAGACATGGAAATCCGCCGTGCCGACCTGGAGGATGTGTTTCTGCAGGTGATGAAAGGAGCGGCATGATGCAAGGCTGGCAGTCGCTGTTCTACAAGGAAATCCTGCGGTTCTGGAAGGTGAGCTTCCAGACCGTGGCCGCGCCCGTGCTCACGGCCGTGCTGTACCTGCTCATCTTCGGCCATGTGCTGGACGGGCATGTCAAGGTCTACGGCAGTCTGAGCTACACCGCCTTCCTGGTGCCCGGCCTGGTGATGATGAGCGTGCTGCAGAATGCGTTCGCCAACAGCTCGTCCAGTCTGGTGCAAAGCAAGATCATGGGCAGCGTGGTGTTCATCCTGCTCACCCCGCTGTCGCACTGGGCCTGGTTTGTGGCTTTTGTCGGTGCGTCGGTGGTGCGCGGTCTGGCCGTGGGGCTGGGGGTGTACATCGTCACGCTGTTCTTCACGCCGCCCGTTGCGGTGGCGCCGCTGTGGATTCTGGCCTTTGCCTTCCTGGGCGCGGCGCTTCTTGGCACACTGGGCCTGATCGCGGGGCTGTGGGCCGACAAGTTCGACCAGATGGCGGCCTTCCAGAACTTCCTGATCATGCCCATGACGTTCCTGTCGGGCGTGTTCTATTCCATCCACTCGCTGCCGCCGTTCTGGCAGCATGTGAGCCACCTTAACCCCTTCTTCTACATGATCGATGGCTTCCGCTACGGCTTCTTCGGCCTGAGCGACGTGTCCCCCTGGACCAGCCTGGCCATCGTGGGCGGCGCCTGGCTGCTGGTCAGCGCCCTGGCCGTGCGCCTGCTGCGCACCGGCTACAAGATGCGCCACTGAGCGGCACTGCCACCATGTGCAAGATTTCCACCCTTTCTGTCGCCCGCGCTGCGGGCGCTTTGGCCCATGACCGCTGACCAACTCCAAGCCATCATCTCTGCCGGCCTGCCTTGCGAACACATTGCGCTCGAAGGCGACGGCCGCCATTGGTATGCCACCATCGTCTCGGCCGCATTCGAAGGCCAGCGCCTTGTCGGCCGCCAGCGTCTGGTCTATGCCACGCTGGGCAACCGCATGGCCACCGACGAGGTGCATGCGCTGTCCATGAAGACCTACACGCCCGCCGAATGGGCGCAGCAGGCGGCCCAGTAAGCCGTCGCATTCATTCATTACTCACTCGCTGTGGGGGCGCATTCAGAGCGCGCCACAGCCTGATTGGACCCATAAGGCAGTTTTGCGATGGACAAACTCAAGATCCGTGGTGGCCGTTCGCTCAAGGGCGAAGTCCTGATTTCCGGTGCCAAGAACGCAGCCTTGCCCGAGATGTGCGCTGCGCTGCTGACCGCCGAGCCTGTGCACCTGCACAATGTGCCGCGCCTGCACGATGTGGCCACCATGCGCAAGCTGCTGGCCAATATGGGCGTGCAGACCGAGACCCACGGTGAGCGTGGCGGCATGAGCTTTGTCGCCCCCGACAGCCTGACGCCCGAAGCCCCGTACGAGCTGGTCAAGACCATGCGCGCCTCGGTGCTGGCGCTGGGCCCGCTGCTGGCCCGCTTCGGCCGTGCCAAGGTGTCGCTGCCCGGTGGTTGCGCCATCGGCTCGCGTCCGGTGGACCAGCACATCAAGGGCCTGCAGGCCATGGGTGCGATCATCACCGTGGAAAACGGCTACATGCACGCCAGCCTGCCCGCAGGCTGGACGCGCCTGAAGGGCGCGCGCATCACCACCGACATGGTGACCGTGACCGGGACCGAGAACTTCCTGATGGCCGCTGCGCTGGCCGACGGCGAGACCGTACTGGAAAACGCCGCCATGGAGCCTGAGATCCCCGATCTGGCCGAGATGCTGATCAAGATGGGGGCCAGGATCACCGGCCACGGCACCAGCCGCATTGTGATCCAGGGGGTGGACCGGCTGCACGGCTGCACCCATGACGTGGTCGCAGACCGCATCGAGGCCGGGACCTTCCTGTGCGCGGTGGCCGCTACCGGTGGCGAGGCCTTGCTGCACCACGCACGCGCCGACCACCTGGGTGCCGTGATCGACAAGCTCAAGGAGGCGGGCGTGACCGTGGAGTCCGTGCAGGCCGGCCTGCAGGTCCGCTCCAATGGCAAGCTCAAGGCCCAGAGCTTCCGCACCACCGAATACCCCGGCTTCCCCACTGACATGCAGGCGCAGTTCATGGCGCTGAACCTGGTGGCCGAAGGCGCCAGCGTGGTGACCGAGACGATTTTTGAAAACCGCTTCATGCACGTCAATGAGATGCGCCGTCTGGGTGCGCAGATCTCCACCGACGGCCGTGTGGCGTCCATCGAAGGCGGCAAGCGCCTGACCGGTGCCACCGTGATGGCCACCGACCTGCGTGCTTCGGCCAGCCTGGTGATTGCCGGTCTGGTGGCCGAGGGCGAGACCCTGGTGGACCGTATTTACCACCTCGACCGTGGCTACGACCGCATGGAAGAAAAGCTGCGGGGCCTGGGTGCAGATATCGAAAGAGTGTCGGAATGACGATCGCAACCCCTGTGACGATTGCCCTGTCCAAGGGCCGTATCTTTGAAGAAACCGTGCCCTTGCTGGCGGCTGCCGGCATCGCGGTGACGGAAGACGTGGAAAAGTCGCGCAAGCTGATCTTTGACACCAACCAGCCCCATGTGCGCGTGGTGCTGGTGCGTGCGTCAGACGTGCCGGTCTATGTGCAGTACGGCGGCGCCGATCTGGGCGTGTCCGGACTGGATTCGCTGATCGAGCATGGTGGCCAGGGTCTGTACCAGCCCCTGGACCTGCAGATTGCCCGCTGCCGCGTGAGCGTGGCCGTGCGCAATGGCTTTGACTATGCGCATGCGGTCAAGCAGGGCGCGCGCCTGCGCATTGCCACCAAGTACCCCGAGATCGCGCGCCATTTCTTCGCCAAGAAGGGGGTGCACGTGGACATGGTCAAGCTCTACGGCTCCATGGAGCTGGCGCCGCTGACCGGCATGGCCGACGCCATCGTCGACCTGGTATCCACCGGCAACACGCTCAAGGCCAACGACCTGGTCGAAGTCGAGCCCATCATGGACATCAGCTCGCGTCTGGTGGTCAACCAGGCATCGCTCAAGCTCAAGCAGGCCCCGCTGCGCCACATCATCGATGCGTTCGCCCAGGCCGTTGCGGCCAAGAACAACTGATTCTCTCCACTGGTAAATACTATGGAATTCGTAGCTGCTCCCGTCCGTCTATCAACCGCAGATGCTCAGTTTGAGCATGATTTTGCTGCGCGTCTGCATTGGTCGGCGGACACGGACGCCGCCATCGAACAGCGTGTGGCCGACATCCTGGCCGATGTGCAAAAGCGCGGCGATGCCGCCGTGCTGGAGTACACAGCCCGCTTTGACGGCCTGAGCGCCGACTCCATGGCCGCGCTGGAGCTGACCAAGGAAGAACTGAAGGCCGCTTTCGACAGCCTGCCCGCAGACCAGCGCGAAGCACTGGAATCTGCCGCGCGCCGGGTGCGCAGCTACCACGAGGCACAGAAGAAGGCCAATGGCGAAAGCTGGAGCTACCGTGACGAAGACGGCACCCTGCTGGGCCAGAAGGTCACGCCGCTGGACCGCGTGGGCATTTACGTGCCCGGTGGTAAGGCGGCCTATCCCAGCAGCGTGCTGATGAATGCCATTCCGGCCCAGGTGGCGGGGGTGGAGGACATCATCATGGTGGTGCCCACGCCGCAAGGCGCCAAGAACCCGCTGGTGCTGGCCGCCGCCTATGTGGCTGGTGTGCACCGTGCCTTCACCGTGGGCGGTGCGCAGGCGGTGGCCGCCTTGGCCTACGGTACGGCCACCATCCCCAAGGTGGACAAGATCACCGGCCCCGGCAACGCCTATGTGGCCAGTGCCAAGAAGCGGGTCTTCGGTCTGGTGGGCATCGACATGATTGCCGGCCCCAGCGAGATCCTGGTGCTGGCCGACGGCACGACACCGCCCGCCTGGGTGGCGATGGACCTGTTCAGCCAGGCCGAGCACGATGAGCTGGCGCAGTCCATCTTGCTGTGCCCGGATGCGGCCTATATCGATGCCGTCCAGGCGGAGATTGATCGCCTGCTGCCCGAGATGCCCCGCAAGGCCATCATCGCCAAGAGCCTGAGCGACCGTGGCGCGCTGATCCTCACCAAGGACATGGAAGAGGCCTGTGCCATCAGCAACCGCATTGCGCCGGAGCACCTGGAAGTCTCCAGCCGGGATCCGCACCGCTGGGAGCCGCTGCTCAAGCACGCCGGTGCCATCTTCCTGGGGGCGTACACCTCGGAAAGCCTGGGGGACTACTGCGCCGGCCCCAACCACGTGCTGCCCACCAGCGGTACTGCGCGTTTCAGCTCACCGCTGGGGGTGTACGACTTCCAGAAGCGCAGCAGCCTGATCGAGGTCAGCGAAGCCGGTGCCCAGATTCTGGGCAAGATCGCCGCCGTGCTGGCCTATGGCGAGGGCCTGCAAGGCCATGCCCGCGCGGCCGAGATGCGTCTGAAATAAAGCGGCATCGCACGCGTGTGCAAGCCGTGGCAGGTCCACGGCTTTTTTCTGCACGCGTTGCTGCGGCGTACGGGCCGCACCCGGGCCGCAACGGAGTGCGGTGCATCCAGATTCCAACCACCAGGGAGTGTGAACATGAACCCCACCACCACATCCAGGCTGCAGCGCTGCTGGCAGGCCCTGTGTGCACTGCTGCTGGCCGCTGGTCTGGCGGCGTGCGGCGCCCCGCAGTCCGGTCCCGACCCACTTGCCACAGTGGCCCAGCGTGGTCCCCAGGTGGAATCCACCTTGGGCACCCAGTGGGGGGAGGGGCGGGAGTCCGTGACCTACGATGTGGAAGCCACGCGGCTGCATCCGGAACATGCCCAGGCGCTGTCGCAACTGCGCTATTCCGATGAAGACAGCATCCGCCGTGCCCTGGGCGGCAGTGCCGACCGGCAGCTGAATGTGCTGCTGGCCGACGGTTCGGTGGAATGGTCCTTGCTGGATGGGCAGGGCCAGGCGCTGCCGGTGTACAGCCAGCGCGGCAGCAGCAGCTACCAGTTGGCGGGCCGCCATGGGGAGCGCTATGTGCTGGTGTTCACCAACCGCAGCAGCCGCAACTACGAGGTGGTGGCCACGGTGGACGGCCTGGATGTGCTGTCCGGCCAGGCGGGCAGCCTGCAGAACGCCGGCTACCTGCTGCGCGCGGGCCAGACCCTGCACATCGAGGGCTTTCGCAAGAACAGCCGCGAGGTGGCGGCCTTTCGCTTTGCCACCAAGGACCGGGCCTATGCGGCCAATACGGCTGCCGGTGATGCGCGCAACGTCGGCGTGATCGGAGCTGCACTGTTCGAGGTGCAACTGGCCGGCAGCCCCGCGGCGCAGCCGCCCCGCAGCGGCGCTGGTGCGCCAGCACCCCAGGCTTTCCCCGGAGACGCTGGCCGCGGTGGCTACGCGCCACCACCCCAGTACCGCTAAGGCAAGCCTCGGGTGCCGGCGCCACCCGGCTTCAGGGATGGCTTATGCCGGTGCATGGCTGCCCCGGGGCAGCAGCACCCAGCGCACCAGGGCCGGTGCATTGCCTTGCGCACCCAGGTAGAGCCGGGCAGGGCCTGGACAGTACAGGCGCTGTCCGGCTTCGGCAAACCGATCGCTCCACAGGTCTTGCTGCGTGAGCCACAGGAGGCCCTGCTGACATTCCAGCACTGCCATCCGTCCTTTGGGTACATGCAATGCCTGTACCGTACCGGCCGCCTCCAGCGACAGCGGCGTCCAGGGAGGGGGCGGGGTGCCGAGTTCTATGCTCAGCTGACCATTCGCACAGCGTGCCGATGCCATGGCGGGAGCGTGTGGGAGCGCATGGGGGGGGATGTGGGTCGCATACATACCCCCACTGTCGGCCAGCGCGCCTGGCAGCAACAGCGGCAGTCTGGCGTGAACCGAACCGGTACAGCAACCGGGCTCCGGGCCTCTGTGCTGTACGGCTGGCGGTGTCTCTGTACTGGAGTCTGTACGCCGAGCTAGTACAGAATATCGGCATGGAATCCGTTGCCTCTCTTCCCTTGTATCTGCAGATTGCCGAACCCCTGGCCCAGTGCATACGCCAGGGCACCCTGGCGCGGGGCGACAAGCTGCCTTCGGTGCGGGCGCTGGCGCGCCAGCATGGCGTGGCACAGACCACGGTGGTGCAGGCATTTCACTGGCTGGAAGATGCGCAGCTGATCACGGCCCGCCCGCGCTCTGGCTTCTATGTGGCGGCGCGCCCGGCACAGCTGCCGGAGCCCAGCACGGTCCAGCCCCTGCGCCGGCCCCGCGCGCTGTCCAAGGACTGGCTGGGGCAGCGCGTGCTGGGGCGCAAGCAGCCCGATGGGATGTTGTCATTCAGCAGCGGCACACCGGGGCCGGACTTGCTGCATACCGACCGCGTGCGCCGGGCTGTCACGCGTGCCGTGCAGCAGCACCGCCATCTGCTCTCCACCTACCCGGATGCCAGCGGCCATGAAGACGCACGCCGCGCCCTGGCCCGCTATGCGGTGGGCCTGGGGTGCAGCCTGGACCCGGAGCGCATTGTCATCACCGGGGGCTGCATGGACAGCGTGGCCCTGTGCCTGCGTGCGGTGACCCAGCCGGGTGACGTGGTGGCACTGGAGTCCCCTACGCACTTTTCGTTTCTGGAGGTGCTGCAGTCGCTGCAGCTCAAGGCACTGGAGATTCCCACACATCCACGCCATGGCCTGTCGGTGGACGCGTTGCAGCTGGCGCTCGATACCCAGCCGGTCAAGGCCCTGGTGCTGGTGCCCACCCTCAGCAATCCGCTGGGCAGCTGCATGCCGCAGGCCGAGCGCAAGCGCCTGGTGCAACTGGCGGCGCAGCATGGGCTGCCTGTGATCGAAGATGCCATCTATGCCGATCTGGCCGAGGGCGATGCCATGCGCCGCACGCTCAAATCCTATGACAGCAGCGGCCAGGTGATGCTGTGCCATTCATTTTCCAAGACGCTGGCGCCGGGTCTGCGTCTGGGCTGGCTGGAGGCTGGCCGCTGGACGGCGCAGGTGCGCCACATCAAGGAAATGCAGGCTGGAGGGCAGTCTGCCGTGCTGGAGCTGGCGCTGGCCGATCTGATCACCCAGGCCGGTCACCATGCCGCCATGCGCCAGTTGCGCGCTGCCATTGCGGTGCGGGTGGACCAGGCACGGCAGGTGATTGCCGGGCACTTTCCTGCGGGGACGCGCGTCAGTGATCCGCCGGGTGGGCTGCTGCTGTGGCTGGAGTTGCCGCAGGGTGTGGGGGCCGTGCAACTGCACGAGGCCTGTCTGGCCGAGCAGATCCTGATACCACCCGGGCGGTTGTTCGGCGCGGCAGGGCGCTTTCCGCAGGGGGTGCGCATCGGTCTGGGAGGGGACTGGACCGCACAGCATCTGGATGCCTTGCGGCGGGTGGGCGAGATGGCCCAGCAGCTGCTGCGCAAAGCGACCACGGACTGACACGTATCTGGTGTTGCACGAATTTCGTGTTGCACGAATTTCGTGTACGATAGGCGGCATGAAGAACCTCACCATCACCGTTGACGACAGCGTGCTCGAATGGGCGCGGGTGGAAGCGGCCCGGCGCGGCACCAGCGTCTCGCGCATGGTCGGAGACTTCATGGCCGAGATGATGCAGCGCGAGGATGCGTACGAGCGTGCCTACCTGGCCTGGCGTACGGACGAGCGCAGCTGGCAGGCAGGTCCGGCGCCGGTGGCCTCAGCCAGCGCCCAGGCGCGCCGCGCCAGTGCCCGGCGTGCCGGTGCCCCCCAGGACCTGAATTCCGGAGCGGCGGCATGAGCCCGGTGTTTGTCGATACCTCGGTGCTGATCGCTGCCGAAGACGTGGCCGGAGGCCCGTTGTACGCGGCCACGCTGGCCTGGCTGGACGTGCTGTGGCGCACGCGCAGCGGCCGTACCGGCAACCAGGCCCTGGTCGAGTTCTATGACCAGGTCACCGCCGCCGCCGTGCCGCTGCCCCAGGGCGATGCGCGTGCTGCCATCCGCCGCTACCAGACCTGGACGCCATGGAAGACCGATGCGGCCACGCTCGAAACGGCCTGGGCCGTGCAGGCGCGCCACCTGCTGGATTTCGGTGATTGCCTGGCCGTGGCCTGTGCCCAGCACAGCGGCTGCAGCCAGATGCTGAGCCTGCACCTGCCCCATGGTGCCGAATTTGGCGGCGTGACCGTGGTGCACCCACTGCGGCAACCCGCTCCCGGATTGGAAGGAGCCTGAGCGCCCACACCATTGCAGCCCTTGCAGTGCTGGCCAACGCAGGCATTCCGTGGAAAGACGACCATGACCCCACCAGACAACCAAACTCGCGCCCTGCAGCGCATCCGTGCCGATGTGCGCGCCATGTCGGCCTACCATGTCCAGCCCGCCCAAGGCCTGCTGAAGATGGACACCATGGAGAACCCCTACCGTCTGCCAGCCGCGCTGCAGCAGCAACTGGGGGCGCACCTGGGCTGCCTGGAAATCAACCGCTATCCCGGCGAGCGCCTGGAGGTGCTCAAGCAAATGCTGGCCGACTACGCCGGTGCCCCGGCCGGAACGGCGGTGCTGCTGGGCAATGGCTCGGATGAAATCATCACCTTGCTGGCGCTGGCCACGGCCCAGCCAAGCGAAGGTGGTCGCGCCACCATGCTGGCGCCCATGCCCGGCTTTGTGATGTACCCCCTGAGTGCCAAGCTGCAAGGGCTGGACTTTGTCGGCGTGGACCTGACGGCAGACTTTGACCTGGATGTGTCCGCCATGCTGCAGGCCATTGCCGCCCACCGGCCCGCCATCACCTATATCGCCTATCCCAACAACCCGACGGCCACACTGTGGGCCGAGGACAAGGTCCAGGCCGTCATCGACGCCGTGGCCGCTGTGGGCGGTCTGGTGGTGATGGACGAGGCCTACCAGCCTTTTGCCAGCCGCAGCTGGATCACGCGCATGCAGGCCGAGCCGGAGCGCAACGCCCATGTGCTGCTGATGCGCACGCTCAGCAAGTTCGGTCTGGCCGGTGCGCGCCTGGGTTATCTGATTGGCCCGTCCGCCCTGGTGAACGAAATCGACAAGGTGCGCCCGCCCTACAACATCAGCGTGCTCAACTGCGAAACGGCGATTTTTGCGCTGCAGCATGAATCGCTGTATGCCGAGCAGGCGGCAGCCATCCGCGCCGAACGCCAGCCGCTGATCGACGCCCTGGCGGCGTTGCCCGGGGTTGCCACGGTCTGGCCTTCCGAAGCGAATATGGTGCTGCTGCGGGTGCGCGATGCCGCCCACGCCCAGGCCCAGATGAAGGCGCGGGGCGTGCTGGTGAAGAATGTCTCGGCCATGCACCCGCTGCTGGCCAACTGCCTGCGCCTGACCGTAGGTACCGCCCAAGAAAATGCCCAGATGCTGGCTGCCCTGAAGGAATCGCTATGAGCAACGCACTCGTCCCCTCCACCGTGCCCGACGATGGCACCGCCCGCACTGCGGAAGTGCAACGCAATACCGCCGAAACCCGTGTGCATGTGCGCGTCGATCTGGACGGCACGGGCAAGGCCAGCCTGCATTCGGGCATCGGCTTTCTGGACCACATGCTGGACCAGATTGCCCGCCACGCGCTGGTCGATCTGCACATCGAGTGCGAAGGCGATCTGCACATCGACGGCCACCACACGGTGGAAGACATCGGCATCACCCTGGGCCAGGCCTTTGCCAAGGCCATTGGTGACAAAAAAGGCATCCGCCGCTACGGCCACGCCTATGTGCCGCTGGATGAAGCCTTGAGCCGCGTGGTGATCGACTTCTCCGGCCGTCCCGGCCTGCACATGGATTGCAAGTTCACCGCGGGCAGCATCGGCCAGCTCGATACCCAGTTGGTGTTCGAGTTCTTCCAGGGCTTTGTGAACCACGCCGGTGTCACACTGCACATCGACAATCTCAAGGGCTTCAATGCCCACCACCAGTGCGAGACCATCTTCAAGGCCTTCGCCCGTGCGCTGCGCTTTGCGCTGGAACGCGATCCGCGCATGGCCGGGGTGATTCCCTCCACCAAGGGATCGCTGTAAAAATGGGTGCTGCCTGTGCGCACCGCGTGCGACTCGGGCAGGGAGAGTATTTTGAAAACTGAGCTGCAAGCGCACAAGCTGCTATGAATGCTTTGAACAACACCGTGGCCGTGGTCGATTACGGCATGGGCAATCTGCGTTCCGTCTCGCAGGCGGTCATGGCCGCTGCGGCGGATTCCGCCGTGCGCGTGGTGGTCACCCAGGATCCGGCCGAAGTGCGCGCGGCCAGCCGCATCGTGCTGCCCGGCCAGGGCGCCATGCGCGATTGCATGGCCGCGCTGCGCGATTCGGGCATGGAGCAGGCCGTGCGCGAGGCCGCTGCCAGCAAGCCGCTGTTTGGCGTGTGCGTGGGCATGCAGATGCTGCTGGACCACAGCGAAGAGGGGGACACCCCCGGTCTGGGCCTGATTGCCGGCACCGTACAGCGCTTTGCGCTGGAAGGCCGCACCCAGGCCGACGGCAGCCGCTTCAAGGTGCCACAGATGGGCTGGAACCAGGTCCAGCCCCAGGCACACGGAGGCCAGCGCCACCCTGTCTGGGGCGATACGCCCGACGGCGCCTACTTCTATTTTGTGCACAGTTTCTATGCTCGGCCGGCACAGGCGGCGCATTGCGCATCGTTGACCGACTACGGTGGGCTTTTCGCATCGGCCGTGGCCCGCGATAATATTTTCGCCACCCAGTTCCATCCGGAAAAGAGCGCCGACCAGGGCCTGGCCCTGTACCGTAACTTCCTGGCCTGGAAGCCCTGAGGCTTTTTTGTTCCACCCCTGTCGGACCGCTTTTTGAGGCGGACCATTTTTTTCACCGCACACCATCATGCTGCTCATTCCTGCCATCGACCTCAAGGACGGCCACTGCGTACGCCTCATCCAGGGTGATATGGACCAATCCACCACGTTCGGGGAAGACCCCGCCGCCATGGCCGCCAAATGGCTGGAAGCGGGCGCGCGCCGCCTGCACCTGGTGGATTTGAATGGCGCGTTTGCGGGCCAGCCCAAGAACCTGGGGGCCATCAAGAGCATCCTGAAAGAGGTGAATGGTGAGATCCCGGTGCAGCTGGGCGGCGGCATTCGCGATCTGGACACCATCGAGCGCTACATCGATCTGGGCATTGAGTACCTGATCATCGGCACGGCAGCCGTGAAGAACCCCGGCTTCCTGCAGGATGCCTGCAGCGCCTTTGCGGGCCACATCATCGTGGGTCTGGACGCCAAGGACGGCAAGGTCGCTATCGACGGCTGGAGCAAGCTGACCGGCCAGGATGTGATTTCCACGGCCAAGCGCTTCGAAGACTGGGGTGTGGAGTCCATCATCTACACCGACATCGGCCGGGACGGCATGCTGACCGGCATCAATGTGGATGCCACCGTCAAGTTGGCCCAGGCACTGAAGATTCCCGTCATCGCCTCTGGCGGTCTGGCCGGCATGGCCGACATCGAAGCCCTGTGTGCGGTCCAGAAGGAAGGTGTCGAAGGCGTGATCTGCGGCCGGGCCATCTACACCGGTGATCTGGACTTTGCCGCCGGGCAGGACCGTGCCGACGAACTGACCGACGCCCAGGACGCCTGAGCGCCATGAGCGATTCCCCGCGTGCCGAGCGCATGGTATGGCGCGGGCTGGCCTGCACGCGCCTGGGCTTGTCCAACGGTGACAGTGCTGTGGTCTCGGACTTCGGTGCCCAGGTGCTGTCCTGGGAGGCCCAAGGGCAGGAGCGCCTGTTCCTCAGCCCTCTGGCCGTGCTGGACGGCAGTGCCCCCATCCGCGGCGGCATTCCGGTCTGCTTTCCCCAGTTCAACCAGCGTGGCCCTTTGCCCAAGCATGGCCTGGTGCGGCGGACCCCCTGGCACTACCTGGGCGTCGAAGTGCAAGAGGGCGCCATCGCCGCCAGCTGGTGCTGGGATGCGGTGCCTCCGCTGCACCCGGACTTCCCGCACGGCCTGCGCGCCGTGCTGCAGGTGCAGCTGACGCCCGCCGGTCTGCGGGTCCAGCTGCAGGCCACCAATACCGGCCTCATGGCGTTGGCTTTCACCGGCGCATTGCACAGCTATCTGGCCGTGCACGACGCCGAGACGGCGCGGCTGCAAGGGCTGGAGGGCGAGGCGTTCTGGGATGCTGCACGCGGCTTTGCACCGGCGGTGCAGGCCGGTAGCGTGGTGCTGGGCGAAGAGGTGGACCGGGTCTATGCCCGCAGCCACACGGCATTGCAGCTGCATGGCCGGTACGGGGTGCTGGACATTGCCCAGGATGGTGCCTGGCCCGAAACCGTGGTCTGGAATCCCGGTCCGGCGCTGTGTGCCCAGCTTGGAGACATGGCGGCGGACAGCTGGCGCCAGATGCTGTGTGTGGAGGCGGCGTTGGTCAACCAGCCGCAGGCGCTGGCACCCGGGGCCAGCTGGCAGGCCAGCCAGCATTTCCAGGTGAGATAGGCCGCGCTGCGGTATGGCGGCCCAGGCGCTGCTGCGGCGGTGTCGCACGGTCCCGGCCGCGCGCATCGGCAGGCTTTTCCGGGGGAGGCCAGGCTTGCGCGCTACGCCCCAGACCACGGGGCCTAGTGGAGGCCCGGCCCCTGTCTGCTGGGCTAGCGCTTCTGCATGCCCTGCAGACGGTTTTTTGATGCCACCAACCGGGCAAGGCTTTCCTTGGAGTCCGTGGCTTCGATCTCGGCATCCATGCAGGCGATCAGCTCCGCTTGCACACGCTCCCACTGCGCGGCATCTACCAGCTGAAAGGCGCTGTCCACGAAGTTGGCCTGCAGCCGTCTGGCCAGAGATAGCTTGCGGACGATGTTGATCGTGAATGGCGGACACAGCAGACACTCCAGGAACAACGACCAGGCATTTTGCGTGCTGACGCCAAGGTGCTTCTGGTGTCTGTACATCAGCATGCCGGCCCCAACGGGGATCAGGTAGATCAGGGCCAGGCAGGCCAGCAATGCGGGATCGCTGCGAAAGAAACAGTAGGTGATGGGGGTGATGACGAACAGGGCCAGTGCCATGCCGTAGGCTGGCAGGCCAAACCATCCATACAGTGATTTTTCTTTCTGCCACTCCACCGAGGCGGCTTGCGACATGCTTTCCGGCTGCCAGTGCAGTCTGAAAATGGGGCGATGGGGGAGAAGAAGATTGGGGATGAAAAGCTTTTTGCGCAGCAAAACCAATCCCCTGTGATGGGTTTGGGCGGTCCAGTTTTTCCAGGAGGGTGTGATCACGCCCTCATTGGAAAAAAGCAGGACACTGGAATCATAGATATAAAAAAGCACAGCCAGAATAAGCAGCTGTGCCTCCAGGGGAACCAGGTTCATTGCTTCTTCTTGAAGATGCTCGCAATGCCTGCCAAGGCCGCAATGACCGCAGCGACAATCACTTTCCAGAAAGCGGCGGCAGCGCCTGCAATCGCTGCCCAGAATCCTTTCTTGGTGGCCACGGCGGCGGCTCCACCCAGAATCAAACCCGTGAGTCCGTATCCGGCGACCTTGTCACCTGGCAAGAACTCGGCATAGGTTTTGCCCGGGTTGTAGGAAAAACCAGCCAGTGCCTGCTTGAAGCTGGTGATGTTCTGGTCCAGCATATCGTGATCTGCGACCAGAATGGCATTCATGAAACCTTCCCGACCCAGAATCCGGCTGGTGTAATTGACATTCTTCTGTCCGGAATCTGAATGCAGCTGTATGCCCCATTCCAGCTGTTTGGTCTTTTCATCGTAATGCGGCGGGATGACCCAGCCATCGGTATAGATGGCTTCCATCTTGAGACTTTTTCGTGCCTCGTTACTGGAAATATCTCCTTCTTTAATGGCCTTCATCAGAGCGTCGGAGTCAATCTTGTCATCGTCCGTGATGTATCCCGTGTCCGCAAATTCGAGAATGGCAAACCAGTCCAGGTTGTCGGGGGCAAGGGTGTAATTGTTGTCGTGCGGGGGATTGCCATTGAGTTCCAGGAATTTACGGGTGTTGGCTGCATCCAGGAATGCATGATTTTTCGGAATCTCAATCGACGCATTGCTGCCGATGCTTGCCTTGGACGGGCCATGCTGCCATTTCAAATTGACAATTTCCTGGTATCTTTTCTCGGCCTCGGTGGGTTGCGGGGCTGGACCTTGGGCGAATGCCAGAGTTGGAAGCAGCCAGAGAAGCAGCAAAAAACTTTTCATGATACGGAAAGCCTTGTTGTGTTTGGAGTGAATGTGCGGCTTGAAAAAGCCTTTGCAGTTTCCTGCAAAGGCATGAGTTTTTGCAACCGTTCATTCACCAGCCTGTCGGCTCAAAAAGCACACTTGGGGAGCGCGGCTTGCTGGAAAAGCGTTTTGCGGCTTATTGCAGCATGAAGGTTTTATATTCCAGCCGCCCGATTTCGCGGGACAGCAGGTGCAAGCCGGTACACAGCGTGATCAGCATGGCGCCCGCAAAGCCGTAGCCATAGAAGGCCGCTCCCAGTTCCAGTGACAGCGCCGTGAGCAGAATGTTCAGCACCAGCAGCTCCACGCAAAGCCAGACCACGATGCGGCGTTCATCCAGGTAGAAAAACACGTTCAGTACGGCCATCAGCCCCACCTGCAGCGCAGCCCCCACCACCTGCACATGCAGCAGGGGAAGGTAGAGCTCGGAAATGCCCAGCAGGCGCAGCACGGCAGGGCCGGCGACAAAGGTCACCAGCACGGCGAGGGTCTGGATCTTGGCGATTTCGCTCAGGCCGCTCTGGATGGCATACGCCATTTCGTCGCGCATGGTGTCGATTTCTTCCAGGGAGCCACCATGGCGCACGGCGGTGAAGAATTTGTCGTAGTACTCCACAAAGTCGGTCTCGATGCGGACCAGGAACACGGCCATGCCGGGGATGATGGAGAGGTAGGACAGGAACACCGGAATGTCGTAGATCAGTGACGCGCGCAGCCCGCCAATGATCACCTGGGAGGTGTCGGGATAGGCCCAGAACATCAGCTTGTCGGCCCAGATGCCCAGGTTGTAGAGAAAGCCGGTCAGCACCAGGGTGCCGTACAGCGATTTCGGCTGCAGAAAATCAAAGGCAATCAGGCGGCGATGGGGGTTGAACTCTCTGAGCACCAGTACCCACATGCCGCAAAACAGCAGCAGATGCCCGATCACAAAGCTGCCCAGCAGACCTTCCAGGCCGTAATAGCGCAGCACCAGGGAGATCAGCACAATCAGGGTGTAGCTCACCGCAAACAGCACGGTGATGGCCTTGTAGCGTTTCATGCCGGACAGCAGCACCGTCAGAATCCAGATGCCGCACAGCAAGGCGAATCCCGACAGCATCAGCATGCGGTAGAGCATGCTTTGCCCGGACAGCAGCGTGAAGCAGGCCGCTATCCCAATGAGGCATGCACTGCCCAGCACCAGTAGCAGCAGTCCATGGAGATTGGGCAGCACCATTTCCGCGCGCTTCTCGAACA
Organism: Comamonas sp. UBA7528; assembly: GCF_002479375.1. Classification (NCBI taxonomy): domain Bacteria; kingdom Pseudomonadati; phylum Pseudomonadota; class Betaproteobacteria; order Burkholderiales; family Comamonadaceae; genus Comamonas; species Comamonas sp. UBA7528. The sequence goes on along the minus strand of NZ_DLMU01000005.1, from coordinate 195,002 downwards.
GACGGTCGGAGATGAAGCGGGTGAAGGCCAGCTGGGCCAGGCCGGTCCAGATCAGACTGAACGCCACCAGGTAGGTGACCGACGTCTGGAACTGGGTCACCAGAAACGGCGGAGCGACCAGGCCCACGCTGAGCAGACCCATCAGCAAAATGCCGACGATGGAAAACACCCAGGGGCCGGAGCCGATCACGCTGGCATAGGCGTAGGTCTGTACCAGACTGAGCAGGGTGTTTTTGCGCAGCAGGCGGCGCAGTTCAAAACCGATACCGGCCATCAGCGTGCCTCCTTTCGGGATGCCAGGGCATCCTCATAGATCTTGCGGTAGCTGTCGAACATGCGGGTGTCGGTGTAGAACCGTTCCACGCGGGCGACAGCGCTTCGGCTGGCCGCTTGCCAGGCGGCGGTGTCGGTGAGCAGCTCCAGCATGGCGTCGGCCAGGCTCCGCGGGGAGGCAATGCCGATGACACGCCCGCTGGGGCCCAGGGCCTTGTCTTCGCCATCCAGCCCTTCCACCAGTTGGCGGCAGGACCCCACATCGGTGGTGACCACCGGAATGCCGGCGGCATAGGCCTCCAGCACCACCAGTGGCAATGCTTCGCTGATGGAGGAAAGCACCAGGATGCCGGCCTGGGGCAGGATGTCTGCGGTCTTCTGGAAGCCCAGGAATTTCACCTGTTGCTGCAGGCCCAGGCTTTCGGCCAGATCGCGGCATTCCTGGGCATAGAGTTCGTCTTCGTCGGTAGGCCCGACGATCCAGGCCTGGGCCTCTGGATGCTGGTTGACGACTCGGCGCATGGCGCGGATCAGGGTCTTGATGTCCTTGATGGGGACGACCCGTCCCAGCAGGCAGATTACGGGGGGAACGGGGGCGCCTTCCGGCCGCCGGCCGGCTGCAAACTGGGCAATGCGAATCCCGTTGGGAATGCTGAGCGTGCGTTCCTCCGGGGCGCCATCATGGATCTGACGCTGCCGGTTGGTCTCGTACAGGGCGACGATGGGGTTGGCCGCTGCGTAGCAATAGCGTCCCATCCATTCAAACAGGCTGATCCACATCTTGCGGAAGTGGGAGACTTCGCTGGCGTTGCGCTGGAAGATGTTGCGGTTGTCGCGGATCCAGTCGCTCTTGAGCAGGTCGATCTGCCGTTCCTTGGTGTAGATACCGTGCTCGGACAGCACGAAAGGAATGCCGCGGGTGTCATGGACCATGGCGCCCAGAAAGCCGGCATAGCCCGTGGAGGCACTGTGCACCATGCGCACCGGCAGCATGGACTGGGCCACCCGGGCCATGATCCACAAGGGCTGGAACATGATGCGCACGGTCCAGAAATAGTCCACGAACGAGGGGTCGGTGCAATAGTCTTCGTAGCTCTGGCGGATCAGCTCCCATGCGCCTTCGCTGTAGAGAAAATCATCCAGCGGGATCTGTCCGCCGGGCATGATTTCCTTGGTGACCGTGCGGATGGCGTCGACGACCTCGTCCGTGGAGGCCATTCCGGTGGCGTGGCGGCCCAGTGCATCGATCAGCACCTGGGCCTTGGCAAAGGCCTGGGAATGGCCTGCGCGGGCGGATGGAATGAAATTCGCCTGGAGGTGCTCATAGAGATAGTGCTCTTCGATGTGCACCACGTTCGAGGGCAGCTGGTAGCGCAGGCCTGCATAGTCATCGGCGCGGCTGCCGATGAAGATCAGCGCAAAGCGGTATTGCGGATAGGCCTGGACCATCTGGTGGATCCAGCTGGCCACGCCGCCGCTGACATAGGGGTAGGTGCCCTCGAGCAGGAGCGCAATGTCGGCCTCTGTGGCTTTGGGCAACGTCATCGGTTCAGCTCCAGTAATCAATCACGGGCCGCAGTTTGGGCAGGGCGTTGTGCTGCGCGATGCCTTGCATCATGGAACGCACCTGCACGAAATCACGCTGTGCGTAGCGGATCTGCGCCTGGTAGGGAATGACCTGGGTCGCCGGCATGCCCAGCTCCAGGGCCCGGGCATAGCACTGTTCGGCTTCCTGCTGGCGATCCATGGCGTGCAGCAGACGGCCGCGGCGCAGCACCAGCGGTGGTTCGTCGGGTTGCTGGCGCAGCACCATGTCGCAGTAGCGCAGCGACTCCTGCACGGCGAAGTCGTGCATATCGTCCGAGGCCAGCTCCTGGTACAGCAGTTCCCAGTACAGATCGGAAAGACGGTGTGCCGCTACCAGCCCTCGGGGTGAAAGCACAGCAGGCGCAGAGGCTTCTTGCTTGAGGACCTGCAGCTCTTCATGGATGGCGCGGGAGAGCTTTTGCTCCATGCGGTCCAGCATGCCGTAGGCCAGCAGACGCAGATCGTCACTGGGGTCGTCCAGCACGTCGCGCAGCAAGGGGGAGGCGATCCGCCCTTTGACATGGTTGAGCGTGACCAAGGCCTTGAAGCGCAGCTTGGTGGGCGCCTCGCGGTTGGACAGCAGCGACCGGATGCCCGAGGTCTGCGCGGTGCCTGGCAGGTGCTGGTGCTGGTCGAACTCGGGCAGCACCACGGACGAAAAATCCTCCGTCGGATCGCGCGAAGGGTAGACGCGGATGGTCAGCACCGCCAGGAAGGCCAGCACAAAACCCATGACAGGAATGACAAAGCAGAAGCACGCGATCAGGCTGACGACGGCCCAGCGGGGCTGGGTATGCTTGCCCAGCAGCAGCGGCAGCATGCTGAAAGCCAGCACGGCAGAGGCCAGGGCATGCAGCGCGAGGTAGCCCCAGAGTGCCGCATCCGAGCTTTGGGTCAGAAAGCCGGAGAACGTCCAGCTGGAGATTTCCAGCAGCAGTGCGACGAAAGCCAGTTTGAAGTTAGCCATGGCGCAGGCCTTCGATGCGTTGCAGCAGCTCCTGCGAGGTGTGCTGCTCCAGCAGGAGCACATGCGGAAAGATACCTGCTTCCATCAAGGAGATGTGCTGCTTGCTGCTGAGCGCCCATTGCTCCAGTCGCTGCAGAAAACCTTCGGCAGTGGCCGTGGTGCCCAAGGGCATCAGGATGGCGACCACCTGTTTGCCCGCCTGCGGCTCCGTCAGCCAGACTTCGTCCAGCATGCGCTTCATGCGCACCACCTGCTGGGGTACGTTGCGCGCAATGGCTTCCTGGGAGAACTCCAGGGCCAGCACCACGCTGCTGATGCCGGAGGATTGCTGCATGTGGGACAGGCGCTGCAGTTCCATGGCAAAGCTGTCGGGGCAGTCCGGGAACTGCGTGAGCACGGGCTTGGTCAGTTCGTGGGCGGACAGACCATCGGTGTAGTAGCTCAGCAGCAGGTTGATCACCTGCAGGTTCTCGGTCTGCAGCGCGAAGAACGGCATCTCCCTGACCACCAGCAGGGCGTAGAGATCGCCCTGCAGATCCAGCAGCGGCGCGGCCACCAGGTAGCGGCTGGTCTGGCCTTCGGCGGTGGATTCCACCACATGGCAGAGCCTGCGCATTTCCATCGCCTGGCGCACCAGGGCATCCTGCGTGTCCACGCTGTCCACGCTGTCCACGCTGTCCGGGCTTCCGATGTGCGCAATGGCATGGGGTTGCAGCTGCTCGTCTGTCACCGCATGCAGGCTGGCATCGGTGATCTGGCAGTACTGGGACAGCAGTTGCAGCAGCCTCTGGGTGGCATCGGCGGAGTCCGCGCTGGCATGCAGTTTCAGCAAGGCGTCGCGCATGGACATGGGCCGCCCGATCAGCTCCTGCTCCAGCCGGTCATGCGAGAGGCGCAGCAGGTAATACTGCCGCACCAGATGCTCCAGGCGCTGGTCCAGGTAGTGCTGTACCGATTCCGCGCGGCGGGTCTTGGCGCGCCATTGGCTGGCCACTTCACCCACCACCATGATAGTGATCAGCCCTCCCAGGAAGTACAGCTGGGGAAAGTCTTGCCACTGGCCCCGGTGAAAGTAAAACCAGGCGGCCAGCAAGATGGTCGAGGAGCCCAGCCCGGCCAGGGCACCATAGCGCAGGGCGATGATGATGGGGGCCAGCCAGGACCACGGGAACTCGGTGTTGACCCACAGCGGATTGGCGGGGGAGAACCACAGGCCCAGCAGCAGAAACAGCAGGGGGAGGATCACCACTTCACCGATCAGCACGCTGGTGCGCGTGCTGGGCAAAGCCAACTTGCCCAGGGGCGAGTTGGGGACCAAAGACGCCTGCAAAGGCCCTGGCTCCATTGACTGTCGGCGCGGCTCCATACTGGTGCTCCCTGGTTGCATGCGTGTTGTGCGGTGAGGAGGGTTAACGTACGTTGCCCAGACCGGAATCCAGCAGGCCGCGGATGAGCTTCTGGCCTACCGCAGACAGCGCTTCGCGGCTCCAGCCACTTTTCCCGCCGGCGCCGGTCCACAAGGTGGCGCCGGTTTTGACATCGATGATGCGCAGGGTCACGCCCGCGGCAGGCTCGCCATCGACCCCGACCTTGTAGCGCCACTCGTCGACGGCACCGGTCAGCGCATAGGCCACGCCCTGATCCCGTGCCCAGCCCAGGCCGCTGTCGCCGCCGGCACCGCCGGGCACGCCAAACAGCGGGTCCTGCTGGGCGGGGCCGGCATAGCGTTTGACCTCTCCCACGCCCCGGGCATGCAGCAGGGCGGCCGCAATGGCTTCGGCACGCTGTCCTGCCATGGGCGTCTCGGTGTGGTTCTCAAATGGCAGCACGGCCCAGCTGGCCTGGCGTTGCAGCGCCGGCGTGGAGCCGCGGTCGGTGGTGGAGCAGCCGGCCAGGGCACTGGCCAGTGCAAGACCTGCCAGGGTGGTGGCTGCAAGTGAGCGATGTGGGCGTGCGGTCATGGAAGTTCCCCTCGTGTGATGGCGTGGTGTCAGAAATGCCGGCGGTAGCTGACCTGCAGCTCACGCGTATGGCCGGTTGTCAAAGGACTGGACTTGGAAAAATTGAAGCCGACGCTGAGATGGTCCTGGCCCAGTACGCTGCCAGCCAGACCCACACTCAGGCCATAACCGGAGCCTTCGCGGCTGTGGCGTGTCAATGCCAGGCTGGCGAAGGGCCGGACGGCCCGGGTGTACTCTTCCATGAAGCGTTGATTGGTCGAGATCACCACGCCGTAGTACTGGAAGCTTTCCGGCAGCAGGTAGTTGGCTGGAATGGATGCAGGGGAGTCTGGCAGATAGCGCAGGATGTTCAGCTGGCGGCCTGACAGGCTCTGCAGATTGCGTTCGCTGAAATTGAAGTTGGACCAGAAGGCTCCGACATCCACACTGGGCGTTCCCCCGCGCAATGCATGCATGTACTGCAGTGTGGTGGTGTGGCCGCGGCCGATGTCGGCGCCCGTTTGCAGGTGGTAGCGGTCGCGGAAATGCTCCAGGCTGACGGTGTCCAGGCGTGTGGGCTGGTAGGTCAGCCCCACCCCCAGGCGGTCTTTCATGCCGCCCAGTCGCATGGCCGTGGTTTCTTCGGTCGGCAGCTGGCGGGCCGCCTCCAGGCGCAGGCGCAGGCGGTTGTCGATGCGCTGCTCCCACTGCAGCTGCAGGGGGTGGTAGGTGTCCAGACTCTCCCTGCGGCCGGCACGGAAGCTGGCCGAGCTGTTGCCGTTCTTCCAGCGCAGGTAGGCATCGATGCCGCGTTCGTCGTCCACAGCAGCCAGCTGGGAGCGGTCCCGGATGCTGCGCTGTGTGCGGCTGGCATCCAGGTCCACGGACCAGCGCGGGTTGAGGGCCCAGCGCAGGCGCGCCGTGGTCTGCTCTTCGGACAGTTCGTTGAGGCGCCGGCTGGCGTGCTGGATGCCGGCGTGGTCGCTGAAGGACAGCAAGGTATCCACCAACTGCTGGTTCAGCTGGTCGTCGTCGGGCTGGAAGGTCTGGGCTTCGAAGGCATCGCTCTGGGCGCGGCGCATGTCGCCCACCAGCACGGCGGCATTGATACGGTCATAGCGTGGGAGAGCGTCTTCATGCCGCTCCAGCAACTGGCCTGCCAGGGCCCGGTCGTCATTGGCCAGCGCCGTGGTGATCTCGGCCCACAAGGGAAGGTTGGCCGAGCGCTGCCGGCTGTAGCGTTCCCACAGGTGTGCACGCACCGCCTGGTACTCACCGGCTTCCTGGTACCAGCTGATGAGGGTTTCCGTCGCAGCCTCGGACAGCCGGGTTTTTTCTTGGCGGTCCAGGCGCAGGATCTCGCGCATGGCTGCCGTTCCGGTATCCCCGGGGCGCTGGGTCATCATGAGCCGATTGCGTGCCATGCGCCGCACGGCATCGTCCCCCGTGGCCTGCAGCCATTGCACCAGCTCGGCGCGCTGGGACGTGCCAGGACGCGGGCGGGATGCCCATTCCTTCTCCAGAAGCTGGCGGCGCAGGCGCCAGGCCTGGTCTGCCTGCTGGTTCTGCTCCAGGGCATCGGCATAGCCCATCAGCCACAGGAAGTCGTTGGCACGCTCTTGCACATGGGGCTGGAGGTACTGCGTGATGGCCACCTGGGGCAGCGACAGGGCCTGGTAGGCTGACGCCAGGGCATCGTGCATCGCCGGATCGTGCTTCCATTGCGCTTCATGCGTGGCGAGCAGCTGTTTCAGCGTATCCGTGTCGTTGCTGTCGATCGCCAGCCACAGCAGGGATTGGCGCAGGTCGATCGAGTCGGGAAACGCCTTCAGACCGGTCTGGTAGATGGCGCGTGCCTGCTCAGGCCGTTGCATGCCTTGGTAGTAGTGGCCCAGCAGGCTGAAATACAGCGGGTCGCTGCGCAGTTGCTGCACCGTGGCCGGCTCCAGACCGGAGGACAGCGAGTTCACGAGGGGCGTGGCTGACGCCCAATCCTGCTGCTGTCCATGCAGCATCAGGGCCTGCACGAAGTGTCGCGGCGCATGGTGCTTGTCCCAGGCCGTGCGCGACAGCGCCGCGGCTTCACGCATCTGGCCTTGCTGGCGCAGCAGGTCAATGAGGGCGTCGTAGTCTTCGGGGGTAGACGTCGGGTTGCGCAGCAGGCTCTGGTAGGCCGTTGCCGCCTCGCCGGTGGCGTTCTGGCGGCTGGCCAGTTCGGCGTACAGGCGCAGAAAGTCTGCCGCAGCCTCGGGGTCTGATGGCAACGGGCCCGATGCACCGCGCAACCACGCCAGCCCCTTGGCCCCTTGGCCGAGTCGCAAGGCCAGCACCGCGGCTTTCATGGCCCGCGCATGCGTGATGGTCTGGGGCTGCTGAAACAGGCTTTCCCACTGGCGCAGGGCTTTTTCGTCTTCGCCGGTGTGCTCGTACATGCTGGCCAGCGTCTCGCTTTGCTCGGGCGTGCGCTGTGGCAGGCTCTGGAGCAGGGCGATGGCTTGCTCCGGCTGGCCAATGCGCTCGTAGTTGCTGACCATTTCCGCAATCAGGCGCTTGTCGCCCGGTGCGCGGCGCAGCTGGTACTGCAGTCCATCGGTCAGGGCCTGGTACTCCAGCAGGCCGGGCGCCAGGCGCAGCACCTGCTGCCAGGCGGCATCCTCGTTGGTTTGCTTGGCGATGATGTGCCACTGCGTCAGGGCTTCCTGCGGGCGGTTGCTCCACTCCGCGACCTGCGCCAGGCGGCGGCGCCATGTGATGTTGCTGGGTGCCTGCTGCACCGCGGCTTTGGCCACGCGCAAGGCATCTTCCAGGTTGCGGTTTTCCAGGAAGACGGTGTAGCCCAGCTCATAGGTCTTGTCATCGAACGCCAGTTTCGGCGCAGGCCGGTCTGCTGTGGCCCGAAACGCCGGGTGGCGCGCCGGCCCTTCGTCATCCCAGAAAACCTGCGGCGGCAGCGGCCGTGCTGGCGTGCCGGATGCCCACTGTGCAGACCGTTCTGCCGGGTAGAGCTGTTCCAGCAGGGTGAGCTGCAGCAGCATCTTGGCGTAGCGCTGGGCCACTTCCGGGCGGCCTGCCGCGCGCGCAATATCGATCAGCTGGCGCAGAACGGCAGGATCGGCGGTGTACGCCGCCAGCTCCTTCTCTGCCAACGCCAATGCCTGTGCCGTGTGGTTGCCCGATTGCAGGACGGCCACAGCGCCTTGCAGATAGATTTTTTTCTGCGCCTCGGTATTGGTGCTGGCCTGGCTGGCCTCCAGATACCAGCGGGATGCCACGTCATACATGCCGTTGCCGAGTGCCGCCTTGGCGGCAATTTCCAGCACCTGTGGTGCATCGCTGGCGGATGCGCGCTGGAGCAGGATGTCAAAGCTGCGCCGTGCCAGATCGGCGTCCTGCATGGCCAAGGCGGCCTGCCCGGTGTAGAGCAGTTGGGCTTCGTTCAGCGCACCGAGCGGCAGCAGCTGTTGTTTGCGCACGGCATCCAGGCGTTGCGCTTCGCGTTGCGGTGTCTTGGCCGCTGTTTGCTGGAACTGGTGGTAGCTGGCTTCCCAGTCTTTCCACGCATCCTGTTGCGCCTGCTGCAGCGCTGTGGGTGGCGTGGTTTGGACTGCCAGTTGCTGTTGGTTTTTCTCTTTTTCGATGCGCTGCAGCAAGGCTTGCAGTTGCGCATTGTCCGGTTCGCTGCGCAGGAGATTGCGCAGATAGGACTCCGTCAGTTCAACGTTTCCGTGGGTGGCCTGCAGCCGCTGCTCCAGGTCATCGCGGGGATAGAGGACCCACAAGGCGCTGCCCACCAACCCTGCCAGCAGCAGGATCAGCCAGATGGGCGCGACCTTGGGTCGCTCAACGGCGGGCGCATTGCGCTTGGATGAGTGCTGCTGCATGTGACAGTCGGAAGCGTTGAACGGAGGTGCCGGCCATGGGGGTGACGGACGACGGAGTGGCTACGCGGTCATTGATGCGCACCTGGCATGTACGCGGCAGCACCAGGCTGAAATCCAGCGGTGCATGGCCCTCGAGGCGGAACTGCACCTGATCGGGTTGTGCATTCCACTCGGTGAGGCGGGCATTGGCTTCCGAGAGGGCGATGGGTGCGGACGGCGCATCCGCAGCGGTGCGCAGCAGGGCGGAGCTGCCGGTCAGGTGCACATAGGTATTGGCATCGGCGGTTTTGCTGCCGGCAATGCCTTCGCTGTGCGCCAGATCCACTGCACCCCAGGATTGGGGGATGCGCACGGTGCGCAGATCGCCGCGGCTGCGGATGCGCCAGCCCTCCCCATCACGCGCCAGTGCCATGGCATAGAAATCGTGCACCTTGCGGATGTACTCCGAAGCGAACACCGGGTGCAAGGGCTGCTTCATGGCCCAGCCATACACCTGGTGCAGCGCGGTCAGACTGGCTGGCTTGCTGGCGGAATAGGTGTGGTAGTAAATGTCCACAGCCTTGAGCCGGCGCGGCGTTTCCGTCATGGAGAAGGTTTCGATGACCCGCTCGAAGCCGTAGAACGGACCCCGCCAGAGGTTGGTGTAGAGGTTCTCGTTGGTGATGGGGGCGTAGACCTGCAGATTGCCTTTCTTGAAGATGCCGTGGCTTCTGACGGCTGTCAGCGATGCGCGGCTGCGGGTGATGAAGGTGTCCCCGCCGTTCATGTTCAGCAGACCGTTCTTGGCCACGATCTCCAGCGCATCGGCGCCAGGGGAGGTATCGCCTGACCACAGCAGGATGTTGACGGGCTTGCCTCCGGCCAGACGGTCGCGGATGTACTGCACCGAGCCCACGATTTCGCGCTCCAGGTCGATCTCATAGCCGGGAATTCCCAGATTGATCGCGGCTTCATGGTTGTGCTCGAACAAGCCATGGCGTACCGAGGGGTCCCAGAGATAGGGGTGCGAGTAGCTGTGGCTGGCAATTTCCACGTGGGGCAGCGCGAAGATGCGTTTGGCAATGTCCTCCAGCTGCGCGCTGAACTGTGGATAGATACCCTGTGGCGACACTTCCGCTTCAATGACGGAGACGGTGTGCGGGATGCGGTACTTCTGCAGGATGTCGGTCAGTAGCCAGTCGGCCGCAAAGCGGTTGCCCGGCATTTCCGCCTTGGAGGGAAATGCGTCGCCATCGATGTGGGCGAAAAGCAGGCGGCGTCCGTTTTCGGTGGTGACATCGGGCGCCGGCAGGGGTGTCAGGCGCAGCGCCTGCTGCAGAAAGGCAAAGGGATTCAGGGCCCAGCGTGAGTCCTCCGTGCCGGGCACATCCTGTATGACATAGGGGGTGTGCATGAACCCGCCCCATGCCGTGACGGCTCCGGCCGTGTAGCTTTGCCCCTTGCTGTCCTTGAGCGTCAGCAGCGCGCGCGCATTGGGGGCGGAGGGGGCGAGCAGCACGTCCTGGGGGGTGCGGTCGGCCGGGAAGTCGCGGATTTCAAAGCCGACCATGGCATCTTGCTGCGAGATCTGCAGCAATCCCGTGGAAGGCTCCTTGGTCTGCAGACCCAGTAGTCGGCTCCAGGTGGGCGTGAGGTCGAAGCCGAACTGTCCCATGGCGGCCCAGGGGAGTTGCTGCTGCACGACCTGGTACAGCCAGCGCTGCAGGGCGGGCTGGGACGCACTGGCCACATCGCCGCCCAGCCAGGTCACCACCCCTGCGTAACGGTCTCCATACAGGTTGGGCGGCAGCGGTTGGCGAACATCGAAGTACTCCGAGATGTAGCCCAGATAGTTGGTGGGCATGTCCAGGAACCGGTGCACATCGGAATAGTTGGGGGCCGGGTACTCGTCGCTGCTGTAGAGGACGGCAATGCGGCGCGGCACAAACTCCACACTGCCGATGCCGATGGTGTTGAGCTGCTGGTCCGTGACCCAGGGGGTGAATCCCAGGTCCTTGATCTGGCGGGCGGTTTCACGCGTCTTGGCGCGGTCCTGGGGTGGTACGTAGTCAATCACCAGCACGGGGATGCCCAGCTGATCACGCGTGTTCTGCAGCTGCTGCAGCAGCCATTCACGGTCTTTGGCACTGACCGGGGTGTACTGCTTGCTTTGGGCATTCCAGCCTTGGAACAGTGATTCCGCCGCCACCATCTGGACCTTGTCCTTGACGCGCGGCAGCACGTCAAAGCCGCGGTTCAGAATCAGCCGGATGCCGGGAAAGCGGCGGTGGAGTTCTTCCAGCACCGCGACGACACCGTCTTGCTGCTGCTGTTCATCGAAGCGGGCCGCCAGACGGTAGGAGTCCAGGGTGTCCAGAAAGAAACCCCGAAAGCCCCGTTCCCACAACGGTGCGATCACCTGCTCGGCAAAGAAGCGGGGCCATTCCGGCTGGCTCTGGTCCACCAGCACCGAATCCCAGTCGGCGTTGCGGCCCAGGCGCCACTGCGCCGGAATGCGCTGGAAGTAGCTGCGGGTGGGGTGGACCTCGGTCAGGGCCGCGTAGGCATAGAGCTGACTGTCCTGGCTGCGGTAGGTGGACGGGCTGTAGCCATGGTCGGCATCCACCACCACGATGTCGAATACCTTCAGGTCCTCCAGCGGGGCTTGTGCACCGTAGTGCAGCGCCACGGAGGGCGCGGCCTTGGAAGGGGCGGAAGGAGCGGGAAAAGCGGCTGCTGCCAGGCCCATGCTCAGTGCCATCACGCAGAATCGAACCAGGTTCAACACGTAAGCCACCTCCCCAGGTTTTATAGATCTTCGCTATTAATTTCTCACTCTGATTGCCTGCCGGTCGCTGTGCGTCGGAGAAGGCTGTTACATGCGCGCAATGGACCTTGTCTTCCGTTATGGTTGATTGAAGCCGTGCAACTTGAAAAGTGCAATGGTTGGGCGACGTACGTACATTTGCACAAGGAGGAATAAATTTGATTCTCATTACTGGTGGCGCTGGATTCATTGGCTCACATACCTGCGTAGCGCTCGCGGCCTGCGGTGAGCCGTTTCTGATACTGGATCATTTCGGCAACAGCCGACGGTCGGTACTGGAACGCATGGGGCGCATCAGCGGGAGGGTTCCACAGTGCATCGAAGGCGATATCCGCGATGCCGGGTTGCTGCGGCGGATCTTTGCGCAGCACCCGATCACCGAGGTGATCCACTTTGCGGCGCTCAAGTCGGTGGGCGAGTCGGTGCGCGAACCTCTGCGCTATTACGACAACAACATTGCCGGTACCGTGACCCTGCTGCAGGCCATGCGCGCGGCGAATGTCCGCAGCATGGTGTTTTCCTCGTCGGCCACGGTGTATGGCGACCCCGCCTCGCTGCCCATCCGCGAGGACTTTCCGTTGTCCGCCACCAACCCCTATGGCCAGACCAAGCTGATGATGGAACAGGTGCTGGCCGATACGTCCGCCTCCGAGCCCGGGCAGTGGCGCATTGCGCGGTTGCGCTACTTCAACCCGGTCGGGGCGCATGAAAGCGGCCTGATCGGTGAAGACCCGCAGGACGTGCCCAACAACCTGGTGCCTTATGTGGCCCAGGTGGCGGCCGGTCAGCGCCCTTGCCTGAGCGTGTTCGGCAATGACTACCCCACGCCCGATGGCACGGGGACGCGCGACTACATCCATGTGATGGACCTGGCGGCAGGCCATGTGGCGGCCTTGCGCTATCTGCGCCAGAACACGGGACTGCTGACCGTGAACCTGGGTACCGGCCGTCCGGTGTCGGTGCTGGAGATGGTGCGCAGCTTTGAAAAAGCCAGCGGCCGTCCCGTGCCCTATGCGGTGGTGGCGCGCCGCCCGGGCGATGTGGCGCAGTGCTGGGCCGACCCCGGTCTGGCCGAGCGGCTGCTGGGTTGGAAGGCCGAACTGGATGTCGATCGCATGTGTGCCGATGCCTGGCGTTGGCAGAACGGCGTGGCACGCAGCTTGCTGGAAGAAAGTGCCCTGGCGGCGCACTGAGCGCCGGCTGTGGCAGAGGGGCGGATGCTCGCGTGGGCCGCAGTGCCATGCCTGGGCGCTGGAAAGCATGACCAGGCCGATGGGCGGCGGTACGCGTGGTATCTTGTGACCCTTTTCCAACCCGCCATACGCTTTTCAGTCCCTATGCTCGCCAAACGCATCATCCCCTGCCTGGACGTGACCGGTGGTCGTGTCGTCAAAGGCGTTAATTTTCAGGAGTTGCGGGATGCCGGCGATCCGGTGGAAATCGCGGCGCGCTACAACGCCCAGGGCGCGGACGAGCTGACGTTTCTGGACATCACCGCCACCAGCGACGGGCGTGATCTGATCCTGCCCATCATCGAGTCCGTGGCTTCCCAGGTGTTCATTCCTTTGACAGTGGGCGGCGGCGTGCGCACGGTAGACGATGTGCGCCGCCTACTCAACGCCGGCGCGGACAAGACCAGCTTCAATTCCGCCGCCATTGCGAACCCTGCCACCATCAACGCCTGCAGCGACAAATATGGCGCGCAGTGCATCGTGGTGGCGATTGATGCCAAGCGCCGTACGCCCGAAGACGAGCAGCGCATCGGCCCCGGCGGCACGGCCATGGGCCCCGGCTGGGATGTCTACAGCCACGGTGGCCGCAAGAACGTAGGCCTGGATGTGGTGCGTTGGGCGGCGGAAATGGCGCAACGCGGCGCCGGCGAGATTTTGCTGACCAGCATGGACAAGGACGGCACCAAGAGCGGCTTCGATCTGCAGCTGACCCGTGCAGTGGCCGATGCCGTGGGCGTGCCGGTCATCGCCTCGGGTGGGGTGGGCAATCTGGACCACCTGGCCGACGGCGTGCAGCAAGGTGGCGCCGATGCGGTGCTGGCGGCCAGCATCTTCCACTACGGGGAGTACACGGTGCAGCAGGCCAAGGAGCGCATGCGCGAGCGCGGCATTCCGGTGCGTCTGTAAAAGATTTTCAACATGCGGGCTGCAGGTGCTTTGGCCGCGCAGTCCCCGGGTTTTGTCTTCAAAATGGCAGCCAGGGCGGACCTGGCCGCCAGGCTATCAGGGAATTGCCAATGAACTGGCTTGACGAAGTGAAGTGGGACGACCAAGGCCTGGTGCCTGTGATCGCCCAGGAAAAAGGCTCGGGCGATGTGCTCATGTTCGCCTGGATGAACCGCGAAGCCCTGCAAAAGACGGCCGAACTGGGCCGCGCGGTCTATTTCAGCCGCTCGCGCGGCAAGCTGTGGTTCAAGGGCGAAGAATCCGGCCATGTGCAGACCGTGCACGAGATGCGCATCGACTGCGACAACGATGTGGTGCTGCTGCAGGTCACCCAGCTGGGGCATGAACCCGGCATCGCCTGCCACACCGGCCGCCACAGCTGTTTTTTCAGCATTTACAAGGACGGGGCCTGGGTTGCCAGCGATCCGGTCTTGAAAGACCCCGAATCCATCTACAAGTGAAGTGCACCATGTCTGAATCCTCTCCCAGCGCATCGGTGGAAGGCGGCCTGGCCCGTCTGGCCGCCGTGATCGAAAGCCGCAAGGTCGCCAACGGCGGCGACCCCGAGAAAAGCTATGTCGCCCGCCTGCTGCACAAGGGCCCGGATGCTTTTCTGAAGAAGATTGGCGAAGAGGCCACCGAAGTGGTGATGGCCGCCAAGGATGTGGACCATGGCGGCGACAAAGGCAAAATCCTCTACGAGGTTGCGGATTTGTGGTTCCACTCCATGATTGCGCTGTCGCACTATGGGTTGACCCCTGCCGACGTGGTGGCCGAGCTGGAACGCCGTGAAGGCACCAGCGGTCTGGAAGAAAAAGCATTGCGCAAAGCCAAGGAAAGGGCCGCGCAGGAAGGAGCTGCCGAGTGAACAACGACATCGTCGACGTCCACGCCGTGGACCAGGCCACCCTCGATGGGCTGAAGGCCTGGGGCTGGGTCAGTTACGTGCTGCACCTGATCGTGGCGGTCACCGCCGTGCTGCCGGGCACACAGGCCTCGGTGGCGCTGCTGATCGTGGCGCTGGTCATCGATCTAGTCAAACGCTCGGCCGCCAAAGGCACCTGGCACGAATCGCACTTTGAATGGCGCATCCGCAGCGTGATCTGGAGCGGGGTGCTGTATGTGCTCACCGCCCCGCTGTGGCTGTTGTTCCTGATCCCCGGTTGGATTGCCTGGGCGCTGATCTCGCTGTGGTTTCTCTACCGCATTGTGCGCGGCATGCTGGCCATGAGCCGGCAAGAGCCCTTGCCCGCCTGATTCTTTCTTTTTCAGCACTGCTACACCGCCCATGGCCGCACGCCAAGCCAGCGCTCCCACCTGTCTGAACCTGGCCTTGCAGGGTGGCGGCTCCCATGGGGCTTTCACCTGGGGGGTGCTGGATGCCCTGCTGGAGGACGGCGGTTTTGGCTTTCCCGGTGTCAGCGGCACCAGCGCCGGTGCCATGAATGCGGCGGCCCTGGTCAACGGGTTTGCCAGTGCGGCACTGGAATTCCCGGACGACGCCGAACGCCGCCATACCGAGGGCTGCGTCCGTGCCCGCGAGAGCCTGAAGGCCTTGTGGGACGGGGTTGGAACCATGGGCAGTCTGATGTGGGGCGTGCCGGCCGCCCACCAGGCGCTGATGGGCATGATGACCCAGTGGCTGTCGCCCTACCAAACCAACCCGCTGGACTTCAACCCGCTGCGCAGCCAACTGGAGCGGGTGGTGGATTTCGCGGCGCTGCAGCGCGCCGCCGGCCTGAAAGGCGTGCCCCAGGCCTTTGTCTGTGCCACCAATGTGCGCACCGGCCGGGGCAAGATCTTCAAAGGCGCGGAAATCACGGCCGATGCGGTGATGGCATCGGCCTGCCTGCCGCAGATGTTCCGTGCGGTGGAAATCGACGGCGAGCATTACTGGGACGGCGGCTATTCCGGCAACCCGGCGCTGTACCCGCTGATCTACGACACGCAGTGCAGCGACATGCTGCTGGTGCAGATCAACCCCATCGAACATGCCGACCTGCCCAATACCGCCGCCGAAATCATGGAACGCATGAACGAAGTCACGTTCAACGCGGGCCTGCTGGGGGAGCTGCGCGCGATTGATTTCGTGCGCCGCCTGCTGGCCGAAGGCCGGCTGGATGCCAGCCGCTACAAGAGCGTGCTGCTGCACCGCATCGACGGCGGCGCGGCGCTGGCGGAATTCGGTGCGGCCAGCAAGACGCGCGCCGACAGCAGCTTTTTGCGCAAGCTGTTTGCGCTGGGCCGTGCCGAGGGCGAACGCTGGATCACCGCCCACCGCGACGATGTGGGTGTGCGCCAGACGCTGCAGATCGTCGACAATCCCTGAGTTTGTGAACCCTTGCCCGAGCCAACCGGCCGGGCGCCTTGCCTGAGCCATGACCGCTACCCACCACGACCACGATCCGAATTGCATCTTCTGCAAGATCATTGCAGGGCAGATTCCCTCGCGCAAGGTGTACGAGGATGAAGACGTCTTCGCCTTCCACGACATCCAGCCCTGGGCCCCGGTGCACTTCTTGCTGGTGCCCAAGAAGCACATTGTCTCCATGGCCCATCTGACCGCCGAAGACGCACCGCTGATGGGGCAGCTCATGGCACTGGTGCCCCGGCTGGCCCAGGAACAGGGCTGCAACCCCTATCCGGAAGGCGGCTTCCGCGTGGTGATCAACACGGGCGCCGAAGGGGGGCAGGAAGTGCACCACCTGCATGTGCATGTGATCGGCGGCCCCCGTCCCTGGAAAAAGGGCTGAGGCATCAGCTGATCTGACCCTTATTACTGGCCGCAGCCATACCCCTAATGCCGCGATAGCCCTAAGGCTTGGTCGAGCAATGAGGCATGGCGGGCCGTCTACAATGAAACGCATTCGTTAGGAGAATATTCATGGGCTCGTTATCCCTTTGGCACTGGCTGATCGTGCTGCTCATCGTGGTTCTGGTGTTCGGCACCAAGAAGCTCAAGAACATTGGCAACGACCTGGGCGGTGCCGTCAAGGGCTTCAAGGATGGCATGAAGGAAGGCGGTGTCGGTCCGGCTGCGGACGCCAGCAAGACCGAGGCCCCTGCAGGCCAGGTCACCGCCACCACCACGGCCGACAAGGCCACCATCGACGTCGAAGCCAAGCAAAAGAGCTGAGCGGCGTGAAGGTGTGCGCACATGATTGATATCGGCCTGTCGAAAATGGCGTTGATCGGTGCGGTGGCCCTGGTGGTCATCGGTCCCGAGAAACTGCCGCGCGTGGCCCGCACCGTGGGCACGTTGCTGGGCAAGGCACAGCGTTATGTGTCGGACGTCAAGGCCGAGGTCAACCGCTCCATGGAGCTCGATGAGCTGCGCAAGATGAAGGAGACCGTGGAAACCGCCGCACGCGACGTGGAAAAGTCGGTGCACGAAACCTCCTCCAGCCTGGAAAAGGACTGGCGCGAGGCCACCGACTTCGACGGCGACAGCGGCAGCGACAGCCCGGGCACCGCCTATGACAGCTACAGCACCGTCACCCCGGTGTACAAGCACCCGGGCAAGAACTTCCGCCTCAAGCGGGGGGCCGTGCCCCAGTGGTACAAGGCCCGCTCCCGCGTGCGCACCAAGGTGCAGTCGGGGGCGGCGCGTGTGGCGCGGTTCCGGCCGAAGCGCTTTCACTGACACAGCGCAGGCATTGCCTGCAGGGCCGGCAACCCCCTAGGTGGTGACCGGCCCGTTTTCGTTTCAGGGCATCGGGCCTGCATGGCAGGCGATGTCCGGTACATTTCCCCCACCATGTCCGAAAAACCTTCCCGCGAAGACGAAATGGCCGGCACCGAGCAGCCCTTTGTGCAGCACCTGATGGAGCTGCGCGACCGCCTGCTGTACTGCATCTACGGCATTGCCCTGGCGGTCGCGGTCCTGGCCATCTGGCCCGGTCCCAACGGGCTGATCGATTTCATCGCCCACCCCATCAAGATGCACATGCCGCCCGATGCGAAGCTGATTGCGGTGGGCGTGTTCTCGCCGTTCTTTGTGCCGCTGAAGGTGCTGATGATGGTGGCCGTGCTGGCCGTGCTGCCATGGATCATGTACCAGCTGTGGGCCTTCGTCGCCCCGGGCCTGTACAGCCATGAAAAGAAGTTTGCCCTGCCGCTGATCATCTTTGGCAGCTTCCTGGCTTATGTGGGCATCGCTTTTGTGCAGTTCTTCGTGCTGGACAAGATGTTCGCCTTCATCCAGGGTTTCACGCCCGAGAGCGTGGCCGCCACACCGGACATCGCCTCCTATGTCGAAGCCATCCTGTCGCTGTATCTGGCATTCGGTCTGGCTTTCCAGGTGCCCATCGTGGTGATGCTGCTGGTGCGCTTTGGCGTGGTGGACATCGACAAGCTCAAGAGCTTCCGCGGCTACTTCATCGTGCTGTCCTTCGTGATTGCCGCCGTAGTCACGCCGCCGGACGTGATTTCGCAACTGGCGCTGGCCATTCCCATGTGCGTTCTGTATGAGGTGGGCATCATCGGCGCGCGCTGGTTCAAGAAGGCTGCGCCCGATTCCGAGCCCGAGGAAGAGGGCAAGACCTCGGTGGACAGCCACAGCTGATGTCTGGTGCGGCAGGCCGCACCTGCTCCAATCCCTGAAGCCCGGCGCAGACCGATCTGCCCGGGCTTTTTTGTGCCCGGCGGTCGTGTGCAAAGGGCCGCACCGTAGCCGCCTTCATGCAGGCCCGTTGAAGGCATGGTCCACGGGGTCAGGGCGGAGGGAGCGCCGCCGCCTGCAGACCGGGGTTGCCGCCATGGACGGCGCGCGCACTGACTGCGTGCCGCTGCACAGGGGCTGTGGGGACATGCCGGTCCGGCACCGGCACAAAAAAGCCCGGCCAAGGGGCCGGGCGGGTGGTGTGCGATGGCGCTGCTGGCGGACTGCCAGCAGGCACCTCAACGCCGGTTCACCTGTTGCGGCGGGCTGGGGCGCACGCCCGGAGTGATTTGCAAGGTGGTGCTGCCGTCGGCGCGCTGCACGGTGAAAGGCGCCGCCGTGCCGGGCGGCAGCGCGGCGACGTTGGTCATCAGCTCAGCCACATTGCGCACCGGCTTGCCGGCCACTTCGGTGATCACATCGCCTGGGCGCATACCGCCCAGGGCGGCCGGGCCGTTGTGCAGCACACCGGTGATGATGATGCCCTG
Source organism: Comamonas sp. UBA7528 (assembly GCF_002479375.1). Taxonomy (NCBI): domain Bacteria; kingdom Pseudomonadati; phylum Pseudomonadota; class Betaproteobacteria; order Burkholderiales; family Comamonadaceae; genus Comamonas; species Comamonas sp. UBA7528. Next base: position 176,223 of record NZ_DLMU01000005.1, on the reverse strand, counting down.
CCCGGCCTTTACCCCGAAGGTCTCGGCCAGTTCGGGCGACAGCTCATTGGGCTCCACGCCAATCCAGCCGCGCGTGACCTTGCCTTCCTTGACGATGCCGTCCAGCACCAGCTTGGCGGTTGAGACGGGGATGGCAAAGCCGATGCCCAGGCTGCCGCCGGAGCGCGAATAGATGGCCGTGTTGATGCCCAGCAGATTGCCGTTGATGTCCACCAGCGCGCCGCCGGAGTTGCCGGGGTTGATGGCCGCATCCGTCTGGATGAAGTTCTCGAAGGTGTTGATGCCCAACTGGTTGCGTCCCAGCGCACTGACGATGCCGCTGGTTACGGTCTGGCCCACGCCGAAGGGGTTGCCGATGGCCAGCACGGTGTCGCCCACGGCGGCCTGGTCGGAATTGCCCAGCACGATGACCGGCAGCTTGTCCAGTTCCACTTTCAGCACGGCCAGGTCGGTCTCCGGGTCGGTGCCGATGATGCGGGCCTTGGCGCGGCGGCTGTCGGAGAGGGTGACTTCGATCTCGTCCGCACCGGACACCACGTGGTTGTTGGTCAGGATGTAGCCATCGGGGCTGATGATCACGCCGCTGCCCAGGCCCGCCTGCTCCTGCGTGCCGGCCTGGTCACCGAAGAAGAACTGGAACCAGGGATCGTTGGCGCGCGGATTGGGGATGGACTTGCTGGTGTTGATGCTGACCACCGCCGGCATGGCCTGCTTCGCTGCGGCGCTGAGGCTGCCGGGAACGGGCTCCGGGCGCGGCTCGGACGGGGCTTCGAGCAGGGAGATGCCGGCGCGGCTCACGGTGGCGCCGCTGCGCAGCCAGCTGGGTTGCAGCGTGGCCACAATGAAATAGGCCGCCAGCAGCACGGTGACCGCTTGCGAGAACAAAAGCCAGTAACGCTTCATACAGAGGTGATCAGAGGGTGGGTGAGGGCGTCGATGCCGCCCAGAAACCTGAGCGTACGTCGATTTGCGCCAGGCCGCAGCGATTGTGCGCCATCGCGGCTGGGAATGGCTGACTTCGCCGTCCGTGTGGGTGCGGGGTTAATGTCGGCAGGGCGTCAGTTACATAGTGTTAACCCTAGAATATTTGCTCGACTGCGCCACGCCGCGTTCACTCTCCGTCCCGCACACCCGCGAGGCGGGGAGATGGTTCAAGCCTCCCCATCCAGAAGTCTTGCAGAACGGTCCGCCACCGCATGTTCACCCCTGCCGTGGCACCCACCGCGCTGTCTGGCCGAATAGATTTCTGGAAAGACGCTCCTATGAGTAAGACTGCCAATGCACGCGCCCACCAAGTGGCGGGCGGTGCGCACCATCGTCCTTTGAATCGTGAGGACTACAAGACACTGAGCCTGTCCGCGCTGGGCGGCACGCTGGAGTTCTACGACTTCGTCGTGTTCGTGTTCTTTGCGAACGTCCTCGGTTCGCTGTTCTTCCCGCCCGAGCTGCCGGACTGGATGCGCCAGCTGCAGACGCTGGGCATTTTTGCGGCCGGCTACCTGGCCCGGCCTCTGGGCGGCATCATCATTGCCCACTATGGCGACAAGATCGGCCGCAAGAAGATGTTCACGCTGTCCATCTTCCTGATGGCCGTGCCCACCCTGGTCATCGGTCTGCTTCCCACCTACGCCTCCATCGGCATTGCCGCGCCGCTGCTGCTGCTGCTGATGCGCGTGTTGCAAGGCGCTGCCATCGGCGGTGAAATGCCCGGTGCCTGGGTGTTCGTGGCCGAGCATTCGCCCGCCAAGAACTATGGCCTGGCCATTGGCACGCTGACCTCCGGCATCACCGGCGGCATTTTCCTGGGCTCCATCTTTGCGGTGTGGCTCAACAGCACCTACAGCCAGGAAGAGATCCACGACTGGGCCTGGCGCCTGCCGTTCATCCTGGGCGGGGTGTTTGGTCTGGTGTCGGTGTACCTGCGCAAGTTCCTGCAGGAAACCCCGCTGTTCCAGGACATGCAAAAGCGCAAGGCGGCCGATGCCGAGCTGCCCATCAAGACCATCCTGCGTGACCACCGTGAAGCCTGCTGGCTGGTGGCACTGATGACCTGGGTGCTGTCCACGGCCATCGTGGTGGTGATTCTGTTCACGCCCTCCTACCTGCAGAAGGTGTTCCACATCCTGCCCGCCGATGCCATGAAGGCCAATGCGGTGGCCACGGTCACGTTGACCATCGGTTGCGTGTTCTGGGGCTGGCTGAGCGACAAGATCGGCACCCGCTGGACCATGGTGCTGGGCTGGGGCGGCATGACGCTGACGACCTACTTCTTCTACCTGAACCTGCCCGGCCAGGACACCCTGGTGCTGCGCTATGGGCTGGTGGGCTTCTTCGTGGGCGCCATTTCGCTGCTGCCGGTGGTGGGCGTGCGTGCTTTTCCGGTGGCTGTGCGCTTTACCGGCCTGTCCTTTGCCTACAACATGGCGTATGCCGTGTTCGGTGGCCTGACACCGATGCTGGTGTCCATCTGGCAGCAAGCCGACATCATGGCACCGGCCCACTACGTGGCCGCCATGGGGGTGCTGGGTGCAGCCCTCGGCTTCTGGAAGCTGGCCTGCTATGGCTGGCAGCCCAAGGTGGCCAAGACCTGAGTCCGTTTTTCCTCTCCAAGGTCAGGGCAGCTGCGGCTGCCCTTTTTTGTGCCTGCGATGTGCCTGTGAAGTGCTTGTGAATTGAGGGGCCGGGTGCGGGCAGGTACGGCGGCATGGGCACAATCGGGCCCATGATCCTGCGACACGACCTTCTGGCCCAGTTTGACGGCCTGCTGCAACCCGAACGCTTCAAGGACTACGGGCCCAACGGCCTGCAGGTGGAGGGCAAGGCCGAGATCCGCCGCATCGTCAGCGGCGTGACGGCCAGCCGCGCGCTGATCGAAGCTGCCATTGCCGACGGAGCCGATGCCATCTTCGTGCACCACGGTCTGTTCTGGCGCGGCATGGATGGGCGTATCACCGGCTGGATGAAGGAGCGGATCCGCCTGCTGCTGGCCCACGACATCAATCTGCTGGCCTACCACCTGCCCTTGGACGCGCACCCCACGCTGGGCAACAACGCCCAGCTGGGCCTGCAGCTGGGCCTGCAGCACGATGCCACCTTTGGTGACCAGAATCTGGGCATGGTGGGTGATGGCCGCTTTGCCAATGCGGCGGCGCTGGCTGCTCAGGTGCAGCAGACGCTGGGCCGTGCGGTGACCTGCGTCAGCGGTGCACCAGCCGCTCCCATCCGTCGCGTGGCCTGGTGCACCGGCGGAGCGCAAGGCTTTTTCGAAGGGGCGCTTGCCGCAGGGGCCGATGCCTTCATCACCGGCGAAATTTCCGAACCCCAGGCACACCTGGCGCGCGAAACCGGAACCACCTTCATTGCGGCGGGCCACCACGCCACCGAGCGTTATGGCGCGCCGGCGGTGGCGGCCCATGTGGCGCAGCAGCTGGGGCTGGAACACCGCTTTATCGACATCCACAACCCGGCGTGACCTGGCGCCGGCCGACGCGTATACCCTCAGCCTCGCCAGCATCGCAGGCTGTCTGCGCGATGCCCCAGGGCTGGAGGGCGCAGGATTGCCGGTCAAGTGCCGTGGGGGGGCCATGCACCGATGGGTGCGTGGAGCCCGTAGCGTCCCTGCCGGCCGCCGCCGTGGTCGGGCCGGTTGATGTAAAAACAGGAACTGGACATGCCGACCCGGTCTGCACGTCCAGCCTATTTGGATCCATACACGATGTCAGCATCCCGCATGCCACTGCCCGTGGCCATCACCCAGGGCGATTCGGCCGGTATCGGCCCGGAGATCATTGCCAAGGCCTTCCGCGACCATGGTCCGTTGTTGCGTGGCTGCTTTGTGGCCGGGGATGTGGAAACCATCCGCCGCGGTGCCCAGGCGGTGCTGCGTGGGGGTGAAACCTACTTGCCGGTTGCCGCCATTGCCGCTCCAGCCCAGGCGTGGGAGGTACCGGTGCGCTGCATTCCGGTGCTGCAACTGCCCGATATGCCTGCCGCCGCGCCCTGGGGGCAGGTCAGCCGGGCGGCCGGCGATGCCGCCGCACGCAGCGTGCAGTGGGCAGCGCGGGCGGCCCTGGCGGGCGAAGTGGCGGCCTTGGTGACCGCCCCGTTGCACAAGGAAGCGCTGGCGCTGGCCGGTGTGGACTTTCCCGGCCACACCGAGTTGCTGCAGGCCGAAGCGGCGCGCCACGCCGGCGTGCCCATCGCCCAGATGCCGGTGCGCATGATGCTGGCCAACGACCAGCTACGCACCGTGCTGGTGAGCATCCATGTGTCCTTGCGCGAGGCGCTGGATGCGGTGACCCAGCCCCATATCCTGCAGACCCTGCGGATCACCCATGCGGCGCTCAGCCGCAGCCTGGGGCGCGCACCGCGCATTGCCGTGGCCGGACTGAACCCGCATGCGGGGGAGGGCGGTCTGTTCGGGCGCGAGGAAATTGAGGTGATTGCTCCCGCCGTGGCCCAGGCCCAGACCGAGGGAATGCAGGTCTGGGGGCCGATTTCCCCCGATACCGTCTTCATGCGGGCCCGTAACACCCCGCAGCGTGCTGGGGAATTCGACGTGGTGTTGGCGATGTACCACGACCAGGGTTTGATCCCTGTCAAATATCTTGGTGTAGAGGAAGGGGTCAACGTGACCCTGGGACTGCCCTTGGTGCGCACCAGTCCGGACCATGGAACGGCGTTCGATATTGCCGGTCGGGGCATCGCCGATGCCTCCAGCATGGTGGAGGCGGTACGGGTGGCCAAGCGCCTCGCCGGCCTGCCGGTGGACTGAGGTTGAGGAGCCTTTCTTCATGCGTTTGCACCAATGTGGTGCTGCATAAAACCCGGCGGAAGCCGGCAGCAAAAAGCCCCGCTGAGCGGGGCTTTTTGCTGGGTGCGCAGGCGTTTCAGCGCTGCGGATTGCGCAGGCTGTCGCGGATTTCGCGCAGCAGCACCACGTCTTCCGGCGTGGGGGCCGGAGCCGCGGGTGCGGCCGGTGCTTCCCGCTTCAAGCGGTTGATTTGCTTGACCATGATGAAGATGATGAAGGCCAGAATCAGGAAGTTCACGGCCACCGTGATGAAGTTGCCATAGGCAAAAACAGGTACCCCGGCCTTGCGCAAAGCATCCAGCGTGCGGGGGATGCCGTCGGGCACGGTCCCCAGGATGACGAACAGGTTGGAGAAGTCCAATTTGCCGAAAATCAGGCCCACGACGGGCATGATCAGGTCGTTCACGACGGAGTCCACGATCTTGCCGAAGGCCCCGCCGATGATCACGCCGACGGCCAGATCCATCACGTTGCCCTTGATCGCGAACTCGCGAAATTCTTGCATCATTCCCATGGCTGACAGCTCCATAAAACGGGTTGAAATTGGGAGCGAGTATGGGGGTGAACACTGGTTTTTCATGTCGGACAGGCACTGGAATAACCCTAATCGCTCCGCTACAATTTTTCGATTGACCCCAATCTAGCGATGTTCATCGAGGATTCCCATGAGTGAAACTCCAGTCGACTCCAGCAAACGGACGTGGATCATCACGTCCGCTTGTGCCGGTGCGGTGGGCGGCGTGGCTGCTGCCGTGCCTTTCGTGAGTACGTTCCAGCCCTCCGAGAAGGCGAAGGCGGCCGGTGCTGCCGTGGAGGTGGACATTTCCACCCTGAATCCCGGTGAAAAGATCACCGTGGAATGGCGCGGCAAGCCGGTGTGGATCATCAAGCGCACCCCCGAGCAGCTCAAGGAGCTGCCCGAGCAGGATCCGCTGCTGGCCGATCCCCAGTCGCTGCGCCATCCCGACCAGTTCACCCCGGTCTATGCCCGCAACGAAGGCCGTTCCATCAAGCCCGAAGTGCTGGTGGTCGTCGGCATCTGTACCCACCTGGGCTGCTCGCCCACGGACAAGTTCGTGGCCGGTCCCCAGCCTTCGCTGCCTCCCGACTGGAAGGGCGGCTTCCTGTGTCCCTGCCACGGTTCGACCTTCGACATGGCGGGCCGCGTGTTCAAGAACAAGCCCGCTCCAGACAACCTGGAAGTGCCGCCCCACATGTACCTGTCGGAGACCAAGCTCCTGATCGGTGAAGACAAGAAGGCTTGAGGGAGTCGACATGGCCCACGAATTCAAAGAAATCGATCCCAATGCGTCCACGGGCGCCAAGGTGACCAACTGGTTCGAGAACCGTTTCCCCACGGCGTTCTCGGCCTACAAGGTGCACATGTCGGAGTACTACGCTCCGAAGAATTTCAACTTCTGGTACATCTTCGGCTCACTGGCGCTGCTGGTGCTGGTGATCCAGATCGTCACCGGCATCTTCCTGGTGATGCACTACAAGCCGGATGCCGAGAAGGCATTCGCTTCGGTGGAATACATCATGCGTGATGTGCCCTGGGGCTGGCTGATCCGCTACATGCACTCCACGGGGGCCTCGGCCTTCTTTGTGGTGGTGTATCTGCACATGTTTCGCGGTCTTCTGTACGGTTCTTACCGCAAGCCGCGCGAACTGGTCTGGATCTTCGGTTGTGCCATTTTCCTGGCGCTGATGGCCGAAGCCTTCATGGGCTACCTGCTGCCCTGGGGCCAGATGTCGTACTGGGGCGCCCAGGTGATCGTGAACCTGTTTGCCGCCATTCCCTTTGTCGGTCCCGATCTGGCCATCCTGATCCGTGGCGACTATGTGGTGGGTGATGCCACGCTGAACCGCTTCTTCAGCTTCCACGTGATCGCCGTGCCCCTGGTGCTGCTGGGTCTGGTGGTGGCGCACTTGCTGGCGCTGCACGATGTGGGCTCCAACAACCCCGACGGTGTGGAAATCAAGGCACCCAGCGCCCCCAAGGACGCGCAAGGCCACCCGCTGGACGGCATTCCCTTCCACCCCTACTACACGGTGCACGACATCTTCGGCGTGGCGGTGTTCCTGTTCCTGTTCTCGGCGGTGGTGTTCTTTGCACCCGAGTTCGGCGGCTACTTCCTGGAATACAACAACTTCATTCCGGCCGATCCGCTGAAGACGCCCAACCACATTGCCCCGGTCTGGTACTTCACGCCCTTCTACTCGATGCTGCGTGCGATCACTTCCGAGATGATGTATGTGCTGGTCGCCTGCGTGGTCCTGGCTGCGTTGTTCACCTTCGTGAAGACCAAGCTGCCCGGCATTGCCAAGGCCATCGTGGGTGGTGCTGCCGTGGTGGCCGTGGCCCTGATGCTCTCCATCGACGCCAAGTTCTGGGGTGTGGTGGTGATGGGCGGTGCCGTAATCATCCTGTTCGCGCTGCCCTGGCTGGACTGCAGCCCGGTCAAGTCCATCCGCTACCGTCCGAGCTGGCACAAGTACCTGTACGCCGTGTTTGTCGTGGTGTTCGTGGTGCTGGCCTATCTGGGTGTGCAACCTCCGTCGCCGATCGGCGAACGGGTGTCGCAAGTCGGAACCCTGTTCTACTTCGGTTTCTTCTTCCTGATGCCCTGGTGGAGCCAGATCGGCACGCCCAAGCCGGTGCCCGATCGCGTGACTTTCAAGCCCCACTGAGCCTAGGAGAGAACAACAATGAAAAAACTGATCCTCACGCTGGTAGCCGCTCTGGGCATCGCCACCGGTGCCCAGGCATCGGGCGACCTGCTGGTTCCGCTGGACAAGGCCCCGGTCGACACGACCAACCAGGCTTCGCTGCAAAACGGCGCCAAGCTGTTCGTGAACTACTGCCTGAGCTGCCACTCGGCCGCCTTCATGCGCTACAACCGTCTGCAGGACATCGGTCTGACCGAGCAGCAGATCAAGGACAACCTGCTGTTCACCACCGACAAGGTGGGCGAGACGATGATTTCGGCCATCGATCCCAAGCAGGCCAAGGACTGGTTCGGTGGCAACCCTCCCGACCTGACCGTGATTGCGCGCTCGCGCGCCAGCGGCAACGGCACGGGGGCGGACTACCTCTACACCTTCCTGCGCACCTTCTACAAGGACGAAACCAAGCCCACCGGCTGGAACAATCTGGCCTTCCCCAGCGTGGGCATGCCCCACGTGCTGTGGCAGCTGCAAGGTGAGCGCCGCGCCCTGTTCGAAGAGCAGGAAGTGCATGGTCAAAAGACCCATGTGTTCAAGGGCTGGGAGGAGTTGACTCCGGGCACCATGACGCAGGTACAGTACGATCAGGCAGTTGGCGACTTGGTGAACTACCTGCAATGGATGGGCGAACCAGCGCAAAATACCCGCATTCGCCTGGGTGTGGGCGTGCTGATCTTCCTGGGGCTGTTCATCTTCATCGCCTGGAGACTGAATGCCGCATTCTGGAAAGATGTCAAGTAAGTAGTCGGTCTGCAGCCGCTTTCAGCCCCGGTTGAAAGCGGTTCGGTCTTTGTGGAGTGGGCGCTGTAGAGCGTCCCACTCTTTTTGATTTTTAGGAGCTTCCACCATGATGGTGCTTTATTCGGGAACTACGTGCCCTTATTCCCACCGTTGCCGCTTTGTGCTGTTCGAGAAGGGCATGGACTTCGAGATCCGCGACGTGGATCTGTACAACAAGCCCGAAGAGATCAGCGTGATGAACCCGTACGGCCAGGTGCCCATTCTGGTGGAACGTGACCTGATCCTGTACGAATCGAACATCATCAACGAATACATTGATGAGCGCTTCCCCCATCCCCAGCTGATGCCTGGTGACCCGGTGGACCGTGCCCGCGTGCGCCTGTTCCTGCTGAACTTCGAAAAAGAGCTGTTCGTGCACGTGAACACGCTGGAAGAGCGCAATGTCAAGGGCAACGAAAAGGCCATCGAAAAGGCGCGTGCCCACATCCGTGACCGCCTGACGCAACTGGCTCCCGTGTTCCTGAAGAACAAGTACATGCTGGGCGAAGGCTTCTCCATGCTGGACGTGGCCATCGCACCGCTGCTGTGGCGTCTGGACTACTATGGCATCGAGCTGAGCAAGAACGCTGCGCCGCTGCTGAAGTATGCCGAGCGCATCTTCTCGCGCCCTGCCTACATCGAAGCGCTGACACCTTCTGAAAAGGTCATGCGCAAGTAAGACCTGCCGGCCCTGTTCCCCTGAAATCTGATCCACCGCTTGCTGCCATGAATGCCCAGGACTCCACGTCGACCCGCCCCTATCTGATCCGGGCCATTTACGAGTGGTGCACCGACAACGGCTTTACGCCGTATCTGGCCGTGCGTGTGGACCAGACGGTACAGGTGCCGCGCGAGTACGTGAACGACGGCGAGATCGTGCTCAACGTCAGCTACGACGCCACCAGCGGCTTGCAGATGGGCAATGAATTCATTGAATTCAAGGCCCGTTTCGGCGGCAAGCCACGCGAGATCATGGTGCCGGTGGAGCGCGTGCTGGCGATCTACGCCCGCGAAAGCGGCCAGGGCATGTCTTTCCCCGTGGTGGACGGGGCCGTGGTCGACGCCGAAGGTGACGCGGAACCTGTGGTGGATGCCGCGGAAGATGGCGTGGAAACGGATGCGTCCGACCGGGTGGTGCAGCTGGTGCCTGCGGACACCGCTGCGGCACCATTGGCCGCCGTGCCGCGCGCGGAGGACGATGACGGCGACAAGCCGCGCCCGCCTTCGGGTGGGGGCCGTCCTTCGCTGAAATTGGTGAAGTGACAGAAAACATGCAGGACTGCCCTTGGAGCAGATTATTCCTGCATTAGAATCAGCGGTTAGCCGGTTTAGCTCAGTTGGTAGAGCACCCGCCTTGTAAGCGGTAGGTCGTCAGTTCGAATCCGACAACCGGCACCATCTCTTTTTGCTGCATGCGCTGGCACGCAGCCCGTGTTTTGATTTCCGTCCTGCACACCGCTGCAGTGTCAGAACGCCGGTTTAGCTCAGTTGGTAGAGCACCCGCCTTGTAAGCGGTAGGTCGTCAGTTCGAATCCGACAACCGGCACCATCCCCCCCCTTCCCACGTCTCTTTTGTGTGCAGCCCGCATGGCTCACCGTGCTTCCCATTCCTGGGTGCTGCGCACCTTCAGGCGGATGTGCTGCACATCCCATCCTTTGACACGCAGGTGCGCCTCCATGCCTGGCAGCAGGTAGCGCAGCTTGCTGGCGGCGGCGTTGTTGCGCACCAGCAGGCACCAGGTGCTGCCTTCAATGGGGCCGGCTTCCAGGCAGTTGCGCAGGGTGGGGGGCACCAGCGGCAAGATGGAGCGCAGGCGCTCCTTGGAGTCCTGGGTCAATGCCACCAGCTGGGCCAGCGTGGGGGATTCGCGCGCGGCCTGCTCCACGGAGACGGCATGGTGGCGGCGGGTGATGGGGCTGTGGGACATGAAAAATACCGGGCTGGGGAGCACAGGATTATGCGGGGCACTGCTGCTGGGACAAGGGCTGTGGCGCGGCGGCATTTCCCCCAGGGTGGCAGACAGTTAGAATCAATTTTTGGCTTGCACTGCTTTCCGGCTCTTGCAGGAAGCAGCGCCAGTCCCCATCTGCAGTTTCATCTTAGGGATTCTGACCCGCCGCAGGGCCTGTAGGGCTGTGCTGGTTGGGTCTGTTCGCATGGCCACCAACTTCCTCACCAAACTATTCGGCAGCCGCAACGACCGGCTTCTCAAGCAATACCGCAAGACGGTGGCTCGCATCAATGCGATGGAGCCTGAGTTCGAAAAGCTCGGCGACGAAGCTTTGCGTGCCAAGACCGATGAGTTCCGTGGCCGCCTGGCGCAGGGGGAAACGCTGGACCAGATCCTGCCCGAAGCCTTTGCGGTGGTGCGTGAAGCCTCCAAGCGCGTCATGAAGATGCGCCACTTCGACGTGCAGATGATGGGCGGCATGGCGCTGCACGACGGCAAGATCGCCGAAATGCGCACCGGTGAGGGTAAGACCCTGACCTCCACCCTGCCCGTGTACCTGAACGCGCTGTCGGGCAACGGTGTGCACGTGGTGACAGTCAACGACTACCTGGCCAGCCGCGATGCGGCCACCATGGGTCGGCTGTACCACTTCCTGGGCATGGCCGTGGGCGTGAACCTGCCCAATGCGCCGCGCGATGAAAAGCAGCAGGCCTATCTGGCCGATGTGACCTACGGCACCAACAACGAATTCGGTTTCGACTACCTGCGCGACAACATGGTGTACGACGCGGCCGACCGCGTGCAGCGCAGCCTGAGCTACGCCATCGTCGACGAGGTGGACTCCATCCTGATCGACGAAGCGCGCACGCCGCTGATCATCTCGGGCCAGGCCGACGACAACACGGCCATGTACCTGGCCATCAACCAGCTGGTGCCTCAGCTGGTGCGCCAGGAAGGCGAGGAAGATCCCCGCACCGGCGAAGGCGTGACCAAGCCCGGCGATTTCACGCTGGACGAGAAGAGCCACCAGGTCTTCCTGACCGAGCAGGGCCATGAAGTGGCCGAGCGCATTCTGGCCAATGCCGGCCTGTTTCCGGAAGGCGCTTCGCTGTACGACCCTGCGCACATTGCGCTGGTGCACCACCTGTACGCCGCGCTGCGTGCCCACCACATCTACCACCGTGACCAGCACTATGTGGTGCAGAACGGTGAGGTGGTCATCGTCGACGAGTTCACCGGGCGTCTGATGTCCGGCCGCCGCTGGAGCGACGGCCTGCACCAGGCGGTCGAAGCCAAGGAAGGCGTGTCCATCCAGGCCGAGAACCAGACCATGGCCTCGATCACCTTCCAGAACTATTTCCGCCTCTACGGCAAGCTGTCCGGCATGACCGGTACGGCCGACACCGAGGCCTACGAGTTCCAGTCGATCTACGGTCTGGAAACCGTGGTGATCCCGCCCAACAAGCCCAGCAAGCGCCAAGACCAGCTGGACCGTGTCTACAAGACCACCAAGGAAAAGTACGACGCCGCGATTGCCGACATCCGTGAGTGCCATGAGCGTGGCCAGCCGGTGCTGGTGGGCACCACCTCGATCGAAAACTCCGAAATCATCGACCAGCTGCTGCAGCAGGCCGGCCTGCCGCACCAGGTGCTGAACGCCAAGCAGCATGCCAAGGAAGCCGACATCATTGCCCAGGCTGGTCGTGAAGGCATGATCACCATTGCCACGAACATGGCCGGTCGCGGTACCGACATCGTGCTGGGTGGCAACATTGAAAAGGAAGTCCAGGCCATCGAAAACGATGACAGCCTGGATGCAGGCACCAAGCAATCCCGGATTGCCGCGCTGCGTGCACAGTGGAACGCCGACCACGAGAAGGTGCTGGCCCTGGGTGGTCTGCGCATCATCGCCACCGAGCGCCATGAATCCCGCCGCATCGACAACCAGCTGCGTGGCCGTTCGGGCCGCCAGGGCGACCCCGGTTCCTCGCGTTTCTACCTGAGCCTGGACGATTCGCTGATGCGCATCTTCGCGGGTGACCGCGTGCGTGCCATCATGGACCGCCTGAAGATGCCCGAGGGCGAAGCCATTGAAGCCGGCATCGTCACCCGCTCCATCGAATCGGCCCAGCGCAAGGTGGAAGCCCGCAACTTCGACATGCGCAAGCAGCTGCTCGAATACGACGACGTGGCCAACGACCAGCGCAAGGTCATCTACCAGCAGCGCAACGAGATTCTGGACGCCACCGAGCTGGATTCCATGATCACCGCCATGCGCGAGGACTGCATCAGCGATGTGGTGCGCCAGTACGTGCCGGCCGAGTCGATGGAAGAGCAGTGGGATGTGCCCGGGCTGGAAAAAGCCCTGGCCCAGGACTGGCAGGTCGAAGTGGATCTGGTCGAATGGCTCAAGACCAACGACCACGCCACCGACGAAGAGATCCTGGAGCGTGCCGTGGCCGCCGCCAACGCGGTCTACCAGGCCAAGGTGGATCTGGTGGGCTCCGAGCAGTTCATGAACTTCCAGCGCGCCGTGCTGCTGCAAAGCTTCGACACCAACTGGCGCGACCATCTGGCGGCGCTGGATTACCTGCGCCAGGGCATTCACCTGCGCGGCTATGCCCAGAAGCAGCCCAAGCAGGAATACAAGCGCGAAGCATTCGAGCTGTTCCGCCAGCTGATCGACCAGGTCAAGAACGAAGTCACCCGCGTGCTGCTGACCGTGCGCATTCAACAACCCGAAGCGCTGCAGGAAGCGGCGGCCGGTATCGAGCACCGCGCCGAGCATGTGCAAGGCCTGCAATACGCCAGCGCCGACGGCGACAAGAGCGATGCGCCCGAAGCCTTCCAGCTGCCCGAAGGTGCGCGTGTGGGACGCAACGATCCCTGCCCCTGCGGCAGCGGTGAAAAATTCAAGAACTGCCACGGCAAGCTGTCCTGATGGACGCCCCGGCATGAATCTCTGACAACACGGGCTGCGGCCCGTGTTGTGCTTTGTACGTAGGCCTGCGTAACGTGGAGGCCGCATGATCGGCCGATAATCGGCCCCTGTTTGTAATTTCTGTAGGAAGCCCTGCAATGCCCGTGAATCTCCCCGCTCCCGTTGCCGCAGACCTGCACCCGGTCGCAGGCGTGCGCATTGGCGTCACCGAAGCCGGTGTGCGCAAAGCCAACCGCAAAGACCTGACCGTGTTCCTGCTGGACGAAGGCACCACGGTGGCCGGCGTGTTCACGCAAAACCGCTTCTGCGCCGCACCCGTGCAAGTGGGGCGCGAGCACCTGCAGGCTGGCAAGGGCATCCGCGCCATGGTCATCAACACCGGCAATGCCAACGCCGGCACCGGCGTGGCCGGCCTGGCCAACGCCCGCGCCACCTGCGCGGCACTGGGCAAGGAACTGGGTCTGGCCCCCGAGCAGATCCTGCCGTTCTCGACCGGCGTGATCATGGAAGAGCTGCCGGTGGACCGCATCGTGGCCGGTCTGCCCCAGGCGATTGCCGCTGCCCAGGCAGACAACTGGGCCAACGCAGCCGAAGGCATCATGACCACGGACACCCAGCCCAAGGCCTACAGCCGCCAGGTGCAGATCGGCGGCAAGACCGTCACCGTGACGGGCATCAGCAAGGGCGCGGGCATGATCCGTCCCAATATGGCCACCATGCTGGGCTTTGTGGCCACCGATGCTGCCATTGCCCCGGCGCTGCTGCAGGGTCTGGTCAAGGAACTGGCCGATGGCTCGTTCAACCGCGTGACGATCGACGGCGACACCTCGACCAATGACAGCTTTGTGCTGATGGCCACGCACCAGGCCGGGCATGCACCCATCGCCAGCTGGGACGGTGCCGAGGCCCAGGCCCTGAAGGCCGCGTTGCTGGAGGTGGCCCGCCTGCTGGCCCAGGCCATCGTGCGCGACGGCGAAGGTGCCACCAAGTTCATCACCGTGCAGATCGATGGTGGCAAGACCGAAGAAGAATGCCGTCTGGCTGCCTACGCCATTGCCCATTCGCCCCTGGTCAAGACCGCGTTCTTTGCTTCCGACCCCAACCTGGGCCGCATTCTGGCGGCCGTGGGCTATGCCGGCATTACCGACCTGGACCAGACCGGCATCGATCTGTTCCTGGACGATGTGCATGTGGTGGTCAACGGTGGCCGCAACCCGTCCTACCAGGAGGCCGACGGCCAGCGCGTGATGAAGCAGCAGGAAATCACCGTGCGCGTGGTGCTGGGCCGTGGCAATGCCAGCCAGACCGTGTGGACCTGCGACTTCAGCCACGAGTACGTGACCATCAACGCCGACTACCGTTCCTGAGCACCCGGGGCTGGCGGTTCGCACCAAGTCGAGTCCCGTGGCAGCCTGCCATGGTGTCGGCGCGGCACCTGGCCTGCAGGCTCCTCCCTGGCAAGGTCGAACCCGCGCGAACCGCTGCTGCCGGCCTCAGCCATGGCGAGCCTTGCTCGCGTGCTGCATGTGCTGGGGCTCCCTCAAAACCACTATTTCCGGAGACCGACCCTGCCATGACCGATTCCACCCTGTCCGCCTTGAGTCCGCTGGAGCGCCTGGTGGCCCGTGCCGAGCAATTGATGCAGCGCATTGAAACCGTGCTGCCCCAGCCGCTGCAGGCGCCGGCCAGCTGGGACGATGCTATTGCCTGGCGTTACCGCAAGCGCGCCAATGGCTGCGGCGTGCTGGAGCCGGTGCGCCATGTGGGGGCCATGCAACTGTCCGATCTGCAGAACGTGGACGTGCAAAAAGACAAGATTGCCCGCAACACCGAGCAATTTGTGCAGGGCCGTACAGCCAACAACGTGCTGCTGACCGGCGCACGCGGGACGGGCAAGTCCTCGCTGATCCGCGCCTGCCTGCACGCGTATGCGCCCCAGGGCCTGCGCCTGATCGAAGTGGACAAGGCCGACCTGACCGATCTGCCCGACATCGTGGACGTGGTCGCCGGCCGGCCCGAGAAGTTTGTCATCTACTGTGACGACCTGAGCTTTGAGGAAGGAGAGCCCGGCTACAAGGCCATGAAGTCCATCCTGGACGGTTCGGTCAGCGCCGCCACCCCCAATGTGCTGGTCTACGCCACCAGCAACCGCCGCCATCTGCTGCCCGAGTACATGACCGACAACCTGGCCCAGTCCAAGGGCGAGAACGGCGAGATCCACCCCGGCGAAGTGGTGGAAGAGAAGATTTCGCTGTCCGAGCGCTTTGGCCTGTGGGTCAGCTTCTACCCCTTCAGCCAGGATGAATACCTGCGCGTGGTGGCGCAATGGCTGTCGGCATTGGGCGTGTCGGCCGAGGAGATCGAGGCTTCCCGGCCCGAAGCCCTGGTCTGGGCGCTGGAGCGCGGCTCGCGCAGCGGCCGCGTGGCCCACCAGTTTGCCCGGGACTGGGCCGGGCGTGCGCAGCGCCAGGTGGAAGGCCGCCAGCGCATCGCCGATGTGGACGGTCTGGGCGAAGAAGCTGAAACCGATTGAAGCCCGGTGGCCTGGGGCCGCCGTGAGAGGAAATACTGTTGTGACCGATACCCCTGCCGTCCGTACCCACACCGAAGTCGCTGTGGGCGTGCTGATCCGCGAAAGCGATGGCGCGCTGTTGATCACCAGCCGCCCCGCCGGCAAGCCGCGGGCGGGCTGGTGGGAGTTTCCGGGCGGCAAGCTCGAAGCCGGCGAGACCGTGGAGCAGGCCCTGCGCCGCGAACTACAGGAAGAGCTGGGCATCACCATCACCAATTGCATCCCCTGGAAAGTGACGGAACACGATTACTCCCACGCCCTGGTGCGGCTGCACTGGTGCAAGGTCACGCAGTGGGACGGTGCGTTCGAGATGCGCGAAGGCCAGCAGATGGCCTGGCAGCAGCTTCCGCTGACGGTGCGTCCGGTGCTGGAAGGTTCCTACCCGGTGCTGGAGTGGTTGAGCGCCGAGCGCGGTCTGCCGTTCGATGGGGCGTTGTATGCCCACGATGTCGCTGCCGCAGAAAAATAAATGCCAGCCTGTGCGCGTGCTGCACGGGCTGCAGAGACTCTGCACGCGTGGCATGCCATGCTGCCTCTTGTGTACTGAAAAAATCTTTGCAGACCACCTCTGCGGCGCCGGTCTGTGGACAAGTTCACAGCCGCCGCCGCAGTCCACATGCGGTCGTGCGCAAGCTGCCCCGTACGGGCGCTCAAGCAGGGGGAGGAAAGCCTGGCATCGCAAGCCGCTGCCTGTGTGCAGCGATGCGTTCAACCGGCGGATTCAGTCTTCGAAGCGCGGATCGCCGTACTGTGCGTCCTGCGGCGGGGTCTGGACGGGAACGCGGAATTCCTCGTTGCCCCAGGCACCCAGGTCGATCATCTTGCAGCGTTCGCTGCAGAAGGGGCGAAAGCGGTTGCTGCGCGCGAACAGCGTGGCCTGGCCGCAGGTGGGGCAGTTGACCACCGGTGCATCCGGGTTGGCAGAGGACGGGGAAGAGGGATCGGCAGGTGTCGTCATAGGGCGGCTAGCCTAGCGCAAAGCCTGCTCAGGCACAGAGCGTGAGCTCAAAAGCCGCCTCTTCCGTGGTGGACTGCAGCTTGCCGTCCTCGTCGGGCCGCATCAGCCGCACCGACACCATCAGGCGGTTGCCGCTGATTTCGGGCACCAGATTCAGTGCCGGATCGATGCGCAGGCGCAGCAGATGGTAGCTGCGGCCGGCGGGCAGGTACTGCTGGAAGTGGCCGTTGGTGGCCGCCACTTTCTGCGGTGTACCGGTATCACGCAGCAGGCCCAGCACCAGAAACAGCGCATCCGACAGCGGCTGGAAGCAGGCGGACCAGCGCTGCAGATCGGCGCGCCGGCGTTCGCTGGGCTGGTGTTTCCAGGTGTGGTAGGCAGGCAGGTCGAAGCCGCAGGTGCCGCCGGGAATGCCCATGCGGCTGCGCACGGCCATCAGCCAGTCGTTTTCGGTCAGTGTCTGGCCGGTTCTTCCGGCCTGGCTGTTGAGGGCGGTGAAGGCGGTATCCAGCCGGCCGATGATGTGGTCCAGCATTTCCTCGGCAATCGATGGATTGCCGCGGTAGCTGTCCAGCTGGCCCTTGTGGCGCTCCAGATCCTTGAGGACATCGGCCTTCAGATCGGCGCGGGCCGCCACATCCATCAGCTCGAACAGCGTGGCCAGCGCGTAATGGTGGTCCAGCGCGGTGTCACGTTCCAGCAGCTCACCGAGACGGCGGAACAACTGCTCCAGGCGCAGATAGGTTCTCAGCCGTTCGTTGAAGGGATATTCGTAAAGGATCACGCTGGCGGCTTCCGGGGAGGCTTATCCAATCTGGGGACACATTGCGGAAATCGTGCAAAGGCAGAATGCGCTTCGATCTGATCTTCAGACTTTATAGCATCATAGCTGGAAGAAGTCAGCAATTTGATGCGCATGATCCCGCAATTGATCCAGCGTAATGCCGTCGTTGTAGATCACCCAGTCGGCCGCGGCGCGGCGTTGGGGCCGTGTGGCCTGGGTGGCGATGATCGCTTGTACGGCGCTGCGTTCCAGCCCGCTGCGCTGCATCACGCGCGCAATCTGGGTCTCGGTGGCGCAATCCACCACCACGATTTGGTCCAGGCGTGCCGGCCAGCGGGGCGATTCCACCAGCAGCGGAATGTCGAACACCAGCAGCGGCGCACCGGCCGCGATGGCAGCCTGGGCATGCGCCTCGGTGGTGCTGCCCACCAGCGGGTGGATGATGGCTTCCAGCTGGTGGCGGGCATCGGCATGCTGGAACACCAGGGTGCGCATGGCCGCCCGGTTCAGGCTGCCATCGGCGCCGATCACCTCGCTGCCAAAGCGTTCGCGAATCAGCGGCATGGCCGCGCCGCCAGCGGCGGTCAGACTGCGGGAGATGGCATCGGCATCCAGCAGGGCCGCACCCCGTGCGGCCAGCATCTGGCCCACGGTGCTTTTGCCGCTGCCGATACCGCCTGTCAGACCCAGGCGCAAAGGGTGTCGGTGCATCACATTCCTGCCAAAGCAAACAGGCTGCGCAGCACCGTGTCGGAACCGAACACCATGGCGGCGAAGCCAGCCCCTGCCAAAAAGGGACCAAAGGGAATGTAACCGCCTTCCCGCAGCCGGTGGAGCAGCAGCATGGGGAGGGCCACCAGCACACTGCTTACCGAGGCGATCAACAGCAGGGGCACCAGTGCCTGCCAGCCCAACCAGGCGCCCAGCGCCGCAAACAGCTTGAAGTCGCCATAGCCCATGCCTTCCTTGCCGGTGAGCAGCTTGCAGGCCCAGTACACCAGCCACAGTGACAGATAGCCGGCCGCGGCGCCAAACACCGCATCCGGCAGCGCCACGCTGGTCCACGCGAGGGCACTGGCCAGCAAGCCGGCCCACGCCAGGGGCAAGGTGATGCTATCGGGCAGCAGCTCGGTGTCCCAGTCGATCAGTGCCAGTGTCAGCAGCGCAGCGCTGAAGCCGCACCAGGCCAGCCCCGTGGGGCTGAACCCCCAGCGCGCGGTGCAAAAGGCAAACCCTGCGGCCGTGGCCAGCTCCACCAACGGATAGCGCAGGCTGATGCGGCCGTGGCAGCTGCGGCAGCGTCCCCGCAGAACCAGGTAGCTGAGCACGGGAATGCGGTCGTGCCAGGCGATGGCCTGGCTGCAGTGCGGGCAGTGTGGGCGTGGGTGGGTCAGGGTGAGCAGCGCTGTGGTGGCCGCATCAGCCCCGATGGCGCCGCAACGGCAGTGGGCCTGGTGGTGTGCAGCGCATTCTGCGGCGAATTCCTGGTCCATCATGCGCGGCAGCCGGTGGATGACGGTAGTCAGAAAGCTGCCGACCAGCAGGCCGAGCAGGGCCCCCCCCCAGGCGTCGAAACCCCAGGCCAGCTCCATCACGCGCCCTGTCCCTGCAGGAATGCCGGCCGATACAGGGATGCGGCAAGGCTGTCCATGAGCGAAGGCAGAGGGGTGTCGGTCGATGTCCTGGACTGCGGCATGCGTGGCCGCCCTGCAGAAGCAAAGCCGGAGCCCCGCAGGCTCGCGACTGGGCCCCTGGATGGTGCCCCCCTGCTGCACACAGCCCTGGCCATCTGCACGCGCGCCAACCCGGCAGGTCCGGGAGATTCCATCGGAGGGGAGGGCAGCGGGGCAGGCATGTAACGGTGTGGCGGATGGACGGTGGAAGGCTTCCATCATCCGTGATCCCACACAGGCTGCATAGACACAAAAGCCTGCTTTCGCAGGCTTGTGGTGGCAGAAAATGGATGGTCGGGGTGAGAGGATTCGAACCTCCGGCCTCTACGTCCCGAACGTAGCGCTCTACCAGGCTAAGCTACACCCCGACTTCTTCCGGCCTGCGTTGCAAGCGGAAGCTGAAATTCTAAACCCAAATCAGGTGCGGCGCAGCAAAAGCTGCGAGGCCAGCTGGCGCATGGCGTCGGTGTGCGTGTTGGCGGGCAGGGAGTCCAGCGCTTGCATGGCGCGCATGGCTTCGTTGTGGGCGGCCTGGCGGGTGGCGTCCAGGGCGCCGGTGCCGCGCACAATGGCCAGGATTTCCGGCAGCTTGTCGGTGGAGCCCTGCTCGATGGCTTCGCGGATCACGGTGGCCTGTTCGGCCGTGCCGCGCTGCATGGCAATGATGAGCGGCAGCGTGCATTTGCCTTCGCGCAGGTCATCGCCCAGGTTCTTGCCCATTTCGGCAGCATCGCCGTCATAGTCCAGCACATCGTCAATGATCTGGAAGGCGGTGCCCAGGGCCTGGCCGTAGGTGACGCTGGCGGCTTCCTGCTCCGGGCTGGCGCCGGCGAGGATGGCGGCAATCTGGGTGCTGGCTTCGAACAGCTTGGCCGTCTTGGAGCGGATCACATGCAGATAGCCGGCTTCGCTCAGCGACGCGTCGTGGGTGTTGATCAGCTGCTGTACCTCGCCTTCGGCAATGATGTTGGTCGCATCCGACAGCACCTGCAGGATGCGCATATTGCCGGCCGCCACCATCATCTGGAAGGAGCGGGTGTGCAGAAAGTCGCCCACCAGCACGCTGGCGGGGTTGCCGAAGTTCTCGTTGGCCGTGGGGCGGCCACGGCGCAGGGTGGACTCGTCCACCACGTCGTCGTGCAGCAGGGTGGCGGTATGGATCAGTTCCACCACGGTCGCGAGGTCGAAGCGGCGGGCATCTTCGCAACCCAGGGAGCGAGCCACCATCAGCAGCAGCGCAGGGCGCAGGCGTTTGCCACCTGCAGCAATGATGTACTGGGAGATCTGGCCGATCAGCGGAACACTGGTGGTCAGGCACCGCGCAATGACGCGGTCAACTTCGCGCATGTCATCGGCGATGAGGGCCAGCGGGTTGGTGTTGGAATGAACTGTAGTCAAGATATGCCGCCTTCGAGAGGCCGGATTATAGGAAAGCTGCAGTGCCCCTAGGGCGCCCACTCGGGCGTGTTGTTCAGGCCTTGCACACAAATCTGGAATAGGTGGTACAATCTTCGGCTCCATGGAAATTAGTCCGTGGACGATTCCCCTTTGAAAGAGGTTTACATGTACGCGGTCATAAAAACCGGTGGCAAGCAATATCGCGTTGCTGCTGGCGAAAAAATCAAAGTAGAACAGATTGCTGCGGACGTAGGCCAGGAAATCGTGATCGACCAGGTTCTGGCAGTCGGAAACGGCGCTGAACTGAAGGTTGGCACGCCCCTGGTGTCCGGCGCAACTGTGAAGGCAACTGTGGTTGCTCACGGCAAGCACGACAAGGTGCGCATCTTCAAGCTGCGTCGTCGTAAGCACTACGCCAAGTCCCAAGGCCATCGCCAGCAGTTCACCGAACTGCAAATCGTGGCGGTTGCTGCTTAATTCTGAAGGAGCTCAGTCATGGCACAGAAAAAAGGCGGCGGCTCTACGCGCAACGGACGTGATTCCAAGCCAAAAATGCTGGGTGTGAAGGCCTTTGGTGGTCAGCTGATCAGCGCTGGTTCCATCATCGTGCGTCAACGTGGCACCAAGTTCCACCCCGGCACCAATGTCGGCGTGGGCAAGGACCACACCCTGTTTGCTCTGGTCGAAGGCAATGTGGTTTTTGAAACCAAGGGCGCCTTGTCCAAGCACACGGTCAGCGTGACTCCCGTCTAAACAGACGGTCTTCACCGACCCAGGCAAAGCCCCGCACAGTCGGGGCTTTGTTGTTTATTCCGGGCGAAAGCCCTGCCATACCCGGCGCTGTGCGCCAGACGGTATGCTTGCCCGGTGCCGGATGCGCCGGTTATTTCAGTGGAACGGGATCCCCCATGAAGTTCGTCGATGAAGCTTTTATTGACATTGCCGCAGGCGATGGCGGCAATGGCTGCGTGTCGTTCCGGCACGAGAAGTACAAGGAATTCGGCGGTCCGGACGGGGGCGACGGCGGCCGTGGCGGCCATGTGTTCGCCGTGGCCGATCCGGCCCTGAACACCCTGGTGGACTACCGCTATTCGCGCCGCCATGAAGCCAAGCGCGGTCAGCACGGCATGGGCTCCGACATGTTCGGCGCGGCTGGCGATGACATCACCCTGAACATGCCGGTGGGCACCATCATCACCGACGCCGAGACCGGCGAAGTGCTGTTCGAGCTGCTCGAAGCCGGCCAGAAGATCACCATTGCCAAGGGCGGCGATGGCGGCTTCGGCAATCTGCGCTTTAAGAGCGCCATCAACCGCGCCCCGCGCCAGAAGACGCCAGGCTGGCCCGGTGAGCGCCGCAATCTGAAGCTGGAGCTGAAGGTGCTGGCCGACGTGGGTCTGCTGGGCATGCCCAATGCGGGCAAGTCGACGTTCATTGCCGCCGTCTCCAACGCCCGCCCCAAGATTGCCGATTACCCCTTCACCACCTTGCACCCCAACCTGGGTGTGGTGCGCGTGGGCCCGGAGCAGAGCTTTGTGATCGCCGATATTCCCGGCCTGATCGAAGGTGCGTCCGAGGGCGCCGGCCTGGGGCATCTGTTCCTGCGCCACCTGCAACGCACCCGCCTGCTGCTGCACGTGGTGGACATGGCCCCGTTCGACGAGGGGGTGGACCCCGTCGCCCAGGCCAAGGCCATTGTGGAAGAGTTGCGCAAGTACGACGAAGGCCTGCACAGCAAGCCGCGCTGGCTGGTGCTGAACAAGCTGGACATGGTGCCGGTCGAAGAGCGAGCGGCCCTCGTCAAGGACTTCGTCAAACGCTTCAAGTGGAAGGGCCCGGTGTTTGAAATCTCGGCGCTGACCCGCGAAGGCTGCGAGCCGCTGATCAAGACCATCTACCAGCATGTGCGTGCGCAGCAGCTGGCCGAACTGGCACCGGACCCCAAGGACATCGATCCCCGCTTCGCCGATGCCGATGACAGCGGACTCGATCTGAGCAACGATCCCCGTTTCGCCCCCCGCGATGCGGACTGAGCTGCACCGCTAGAACCAACAGCGCTCATGGGCGCTGTTTTGTTTTCCATTCAATCGCTGTTGGCGCGCCTGCAGAGTGCGCCAGAGCCTAAAAACGCTGATATTTCATGGCTTCCAATGTGCTGCGCGATGCCCACCGCATCGTGGTCAAGGTCGGTTCCAGTCTGGTCACCAACGAGGGCCGCGGCCTCGACGAGGCGGCCATTGAAGAGTGGTCGCGCCAGCTGGCCAGCCTGGTGCATGGCGATGACGGGAGCAAGCGCGAAGTCATCATGGTCTCCAGCGGCGCCGTGGCCGAAGGCATGAAGCGCCTGGGCTGGGCCAGCCGTCCCAAGGAACTCCACGAGCTGCAGGCCGCGGCGGCCGTGGGCCAGATGGGCCTGGTGCAGATGTACGAAACCAAGCTGCGCGAGCAGAACGTGGGCAGTGCCCAGGTGCTGCTGACCCATGCGGATCTGGCCGACCGCGAGCGCTACTTGAACGCCCGTGTCACGCTGCTGACCCTGCTGCAGCTGGGTGTGGTGCCGGTGATCAACGAAAACGACACCGTCGTCAACGACGAAATCAAGTTTGGCGACAACGACACCCTGGGTGCACTGGTGGCGAACCTGGTGGAAGCCGATGCGCTGGTGATCCTGACCGACCAGAAGGGCTTGTACACCGCCGATCCGCGCAGCAACCCCGATGCCCAGTTCGTGCACGAGGCCCAGGCCGGAGACCTGGCGCTGGAAGCCATGGCCGGCGGCGCAGGCTCCAGCATTGGCAAGGGCGGCATGCTGACCAAGATTCTGGCGGCCAAGCGCGCCGCCGGTTCGGGCGCCTCCACCGTGATCGCCTGGGGGCGCGAGCAGAACGTGCTGCTGCGCCTGACGCGCGGCGAAGCCATCGGCACGCTGCTGGTGGCGCCCACACACAAGAACCAGGCGCGCAAGCAGTGGATGATGGACCATCTGCAGCTGCGTGGTGCCGTGACGGTGGACGAAGGTGCCGCCCGCGTGCTGCGCGCAGAAGGCAAGAGCCTGCTGCCCATCGGCATGACGGCGGTGGAGGGGGATTTCTCACGCGGTGAAGTCATTGCCGTGCGCGACCCGCAGGGCCAGGAGCTGGCCCGTGGCCTGGCCAATTACGCCAGCTCCGAAGCGCGGCTGCTGTGCCGCCATGCTTCCAGCGAGATCGAGCGCCTGCTGGGCTACACGGCGGAGCCGGAAATGGTGCACCGCGACAACATGGTGCTGACGACGCACTGAAGCGCACCGGAGCGCGCTACAGGCCGTGCGGCGGCCATGCAAAAAGGAGTGGCATGCCACTCCTTTTTTGTTGGGGATCAGACCGGCTGCGGATGCCGCTCAGGACTGGGGTGCCTGGGGGTCCGGGTCAAAGCTGGCGCCGGGAGGCAGTTCCAGCCCCGGGTTCAGCAGCAGGCCGGTGCGCTGCGGAGGAATCAGGGGATCGGGCTCGCCGGCCAGCGGAGAACCATCGCGTCCCCGCATGCCGCTGCGCAGATAGCGATTGCGCTGTTCATGGCGGGGCAGAAAGCGGGCCAGTTCGGTCAGGGCCAGTTCGTACACCCCGCGTTTGAACTCCACCACCACATCCAGCGGCACCCAGTAATCGTTCCAGCGCCAGGCATCAAACTCGGGGTGGTCGGTGGCACGCAGGTTCAAATCCCAGTCGTGTCCGGTCAGCTGCAGCAAATACCAGATCTGCTTTTGCCCCTTGTAATGGCCCCGCGCGTCACGGCGTATGTAACGGTCTGGCACCTCGTAGCGCAACCAATCCCGGGTGCGGGCCACCACGCGAACGTGGTTGGGCTTCAGCCCCACTTCTTCATGCAGTTCCCGGAACATGGCCTGTTCGGGCGTTTCGCCCCGATCAATGCCGCCTTGTGGGAATTGCCAGCTGTGGGTGCGGATGCGTTTTCCCCAGAACACCTGGTTCTTGTGGTTGAGCAGGATGATGCCGACGTTCGGGCGAAATCCGTCCCGGTCAAGCATAATCGAACCCCAATTTTGTCTATTGCGGCCATTATGCACGGTGCTCTGCACCCGGCAAGGTCGCCGACCCGATATTCCGTTTTCCTGCCCATGAAAGCTTCCCAATTTCTCATCTCCACCCTGAAAGAAGCTCCGGCCGACGCCGAAGTGGTCAGCCACAAGCTCATGACGCGGGCTGGCATGATCAAAAAACTGGGTGCAGGCATTTACAACTACATGCCCATGGGCCTGCGGGTGATCCGCAAGGTCGAAGCCATCGTGCGCGAGGAAATGAACCGCGCCGGGGCCATTGAGGTGACCATGCCTGTGGTGCAGCCTGCCGAGCTGTGGCAGGAAACCGGCCGCTTCGAGAAGATGGGCCCCGAGCTCCTGCGCATCAAGGACCGCCATGAGCGCGACTTCGTGATCCAGCCCACTTCCGAAGAAGTGGTCACCGACATCGCCCGCCAGGAGTTCAAGAGCTACAAGCAGCTGCCCAAGAACCTCTACCAGATCCAGACCAAGTTCCGCGATGAGCGCCGTCCGCGTTTCGGTCTGATGCGTGGCCGCGAGTTCATCATGAAGGACGCCTATTCCTTCGACAAGGACCGCGACACCGCCCAGATCAGCTACCAGACCATGCGCGAAGCCTACAAGCGCATCTTCGACCGCTTCGGCCTGCAGTACCGCGCGGTGCGGGCGGACTCGGGCGCCATCGGTGGCGATCTGAGCGAGGAATTCCAGGTGATTGCCTCCACGGGTGAAGACGCCATCGTCTACTGCCCCCAGAGCGACTACGCTGCCAACATTGAAAAGGCCGAAAGCCTGGCTCCCACCCAGGCCCGCCCTGCGGCCGGCCAGGTCATGGCCAAGGTCGCCACGCCCGGCAACAGCACCTGCGAATCAGTGGCCGCCCAGCTGGGTCTGCCGCTGGCGCAGACCGTCAAGTCGCTGGTGCTGGCCACCGACGAGCTGGACGACAAGGGTCTGATTGCCAAGACCCAGGTCTGGCTGCTGCTGCTGCGCGGCGACCATGAGATGAACGAGATCAAGGTCGGCAAGGTGGACGGTCTGGCCGGTTTCCGCTTTGCCTCGGTGCCCGAGATCGAAGACCACTTCGGTTGCAAGCCCGGCTACCTGGGCCCCATCAACCTGAAGAAGCCCGTGAACATCGTGGTGGACCGTGATGTGGCGGTAATGGCCGACTGGGTCTGCGGTGCCAATGAGGAAGACTTCCACATCACGGGCGTGAACTTCGGCCGTGATCTGCCCGAGCCCGCCCTGGTGGCCGATCTGCGCAACGTGGTGGCCGGTGACCCCTCGCCCGACGGCGCCGGTGCACTGGCCATCGAGCGCGGTATCGAGATCGGCCACGTGTTCTACCTGGGCACCAAGTACTCCCAGGCCATGGGTGCGACCTTCCTGGGCGACAACGGCAAGCCCCAGCACTTTGAAATGGGCTGCTACGGCATTGGCGTGACCCGTCTGCCGGCCGCGGCCATCGAGCAGAACCACGACGAGCGCGGCATCATCTGGCCCGACGCGATTGCACCCTTCACCGTGGTGGTCTGCCCCATCGGCATGGGCCGCAGCGAAGCCGTGAAAACCGCCGCCGAGCAGCTCTACCGCGAACTGCTGGCACTGGGCGTGGACGTGATCCTGGACGACCGTGACGAGCGCCCCGGCGCCATGCTGGCCGACTGGGAACTGATCGGCGTGCCCCACCGCGTGGTGCTGGGTGACCGTGGCTTGAAGGACGGTGTGGTCGAGTACCAGCACCGCCGCGATACCGAAGCCACCAAGATCGCGGCGGGCGACATCCTGTCGGACCTGAAGGGCCGGCTGGGCTTGAACTGAGCCCCCGCGCCAGCGCGATGAGCAAAAAAAGGCAGCCTCGTGGCTGCCTTTTTTTCATGCCGTGCACACAGGCCGGGTGCTCAGGGCACGCTGGGGGTCGGGTTTTCGCGTCCGGCCGCCGGCTGCTGCGGCGACTGGAGGGGAGGATGGGCCACGCCGGTGTGCAGCGGCGGGGGCAGCTCGGGCGCCGGCGGGGCGGGGGGGAGCGGGGTCTTGCCGTCGTCCGAAAGGCGGGAAACCAGCACCTGGTCAATGCGGTAGCTGTCCACGTCGATCACCTCGAACTTGTAGCCCCCCCAGTTCACGCTGTCGGTGCGGCGCGGTACGCGGCGCAGCATCACCATCAGAAAGCCGGCCAGGGTCTCGTACTCTTCTTCGTGGGGCATCTCTTCCAGGTTCAGTGCCCGCAGCACGTCGTCGATGGGTGTGACCCCGTCGATCAGCCAGGAGTGTGTGTCGCGGCGCACAATCTGCTGCTCGTCGTCATCGGGGGTCACCAGGTCGCCCATGACCGTGCTCATCACGTCGTTCAGCGTGACCACACCCACCACCAGGCTGTACTCGTTCAGGATGATGGCAAAGTCTTCGTGCACCTGCTGGAACTGGTCCAGCACCTCAGCCAGCGTCAGCCGGTCCGGCACGATCAGCGCCTTGTGCACCAGGGGACTGCCGTCCTTGAGCGAGATGGGCTGGTTGTTCAGCGCGCGCTGGAACAGGTCCTTGGCGTCCACATAGCCCACCACATGGTCGATATCGCCATCGCATACCGGGTAGGTGGAGTAGGGCTCCTCGGCAATGCGGGCGCGGATCACCGGGTCCGGATCGTCGCGGAGAAAGTAGGCGATGCGGTCGCGCTGCGTCATGGCCGACGACACGGTGCGCGAATCCAGCTCGAACACATTGGCGATGACCTGCTGCTCGCGGCGGGCCAGCACGCCGGCGCGGGCACCGGCTTCGGTCATGGCCAGAATGTCGTCCGAGGTGATTTTCTCGTCACGCTTGTCCGGCAGGCCAAACAGCCGGAACAGCGCATCGGTGATGCGGCTGTAGAACCAGACGATGGGCTTGAACAGGGTGATGCACAGCTGCATGGGGCGCAGCACGCGCACCAGCAGGTATTCCGGCTCGGTCATGCTCAGGCGCCGGGGCAGCAAGTCGGCGAACAGAATGAACAGCGAGGTGATGACGAAGAAGGACAGCACCGAACCCGCGCTGTGCGCCGAGCCCGCTGGCAGCCACCAGGCCAGCAGCTCGGCAAAGCCGGCACTGAACGTGCCTTCGCCCACGATACCGCCCAGGATGGCGATGGCGTTCTGGCCCACCTGCACCACGGTGAAGTAGTCACCGGGCTGCTCCTGCATCTTCATGGCCTTTTCTGCACGGGGGTCGCCTTCGTCGGCCATCTGGCGCAGGCGCAGACGGCGGGAAGCGGCCAGGGAAATTTCGGCCACGGCCACGAAGGCACTGGCGGCTATCAGCAGGGCAATGATGAGCAGGCTTTGGGTCAAGGTCATAGGTCAGTGGGGTGGCTGGTGACTGCCTAGCGTCACCATTGTGCATGCCTCCTTCGCATGCAGGCAGGAGGGATTCCGTGCCGCTGCCATGCGGCCAGAAACGAAAAACCGCCCAGAAGGGCGGTTTCGGACAAAGCAGGGGCCATGCCAGCCAGACTGGTCATCGGAGTTGGCATTGGTCCCAGCAGGTGCATGGCGTGCGGTGCCTCAGGCCTGGCCGTCCAGCAGCTGCTTGAGTTCACCGGATTCGTACATCTCCATCATGATGTCCGAGCCGCCGATGAATTCGCCCTTCACATACAGCTGGGGAATGGTGGGCCAGTTGCTGTAGTCCTTGATGCCCTGGCGGATTTCCTGGTCTTCCAGCACGTTCACGGTGGAAATCGCCTTGGGTTCCACGCCGCAGGCCTTCAGGATCTGAATGGCGCGGCCGGAGAAGCCGCACATGGGGAAGCTGGCGCTGCCCTTCATGAACAGCAGGATGTCGTTGTTCTTGACCAGTTGGTCGATGCGTTGTTGAACGTCGCTCATGGGGTTCTCCTTGTAGGGGAGCTGCAGGCGCATTGCTCTGCAGCATTGCCTCTGATTATTTCACTGTCTGGCCACCACCGGGTGCGCACGGTATTTGCCCACCTGTGCAACGGGCAATCCCGGCCAGGTCCTGGCGGCTGTGCACCTGGGTGAAACCGGCGGTTTTCAGCAGTTGTTGGACTGCCTCCGACTGGTCCCAGCCGTGCTCGATCAGCAGCCAGCCGCCGGGCACCAGGTGCGCCGGGGCCTGGGCGCAGATGGTGCGGATGTCATCCAGCCCGTCGGCACCACTGGTCAGGGCCTGGCGTGGCTCGTGCTGCAGCGCGGGCATGTGGGGGTCGTCCTCGCGGATATAGGGCGGGTTGCTGACGATGACATCGAACCGGCCTTCCACCTGTTCCAGCCACGACGAATGCAGCACACGCACCGGCAGCTTCAGCTGCGCAGCATTGGCGCGCGCCACGGCCAGGGCATCCTGACTGTAGTCCACCGCAGTGACCAGGGCGTCGGGGCGCTGGTGCTGGATGGCCAGCGCGATGGCGCCGCTGCCCGTACCCAGGTCCACCACTTTCGGGGCGGGCAGCGCTTGCAGCACTTCCAGTGCCCATTCCACCAGGATCTCAGTGTCGGGGCGGGGGTCCAGCACACGGGCATCCACTTGCAGCGGCAGGCCAAAGAATTCCTTGTGGCCGGTCAGATAGGCCACGGGCTCGCCGTTCAGGCGGCGCGCCAGCAACTGTTCCCACTGGGCGGCCTGCGCGGGGGACAACGGCTCGCTGTCGTGCGTCAGCAGCCAGGCGCGCCCGGCATCCTGCCGGCCCACACAGTGCAGCAACAGCAGTTGCGCATCGATGCGGGCCAGACCGCGCTGGGTGGCGTGCTGCAGGGCCTGGGCCAGGGTGGGGGCGTTCATGGTGACAGTCTGTCCGGTTGCGGGGCGGGTTGGCGGGCTGAACCGTGGGGAGCGTGGCGGTACGCAAGCACAGCGTGTGTCTGCACAAGCCTCGGCTTCAGCCGTTGACTTCCAGCTCGGCCAGAAGCTCAGCCTCGCGGGCATGCTGCAGCGCGTCCAGCACATCGCCCAGATCCCCCTCCATCACTGCCAGCAGCTTGTACAGCGTCAGGTTGATGCGGTGGTCCGTCAGGCGGCCCTGGGGGAAGTTGTAGGTCCGGATACGGTCCGATCGGTCGCCCGAGCCGATCAGGCCCTTGCGCAATGCGGCCTCTTTGGCGGCACGCTCACTGCGCTCCTTTTCCTGGATGCGCGCCTGCAGCACCTGCAGAGCCTTGGCCTTGTTGCTGTGCTGGCTGCGGCCATCCTGGCATTCGGCCACGATGCCGGTGGGCAAGTGCACCACGCGCACGGCCGAATCGGTCTTGTTGATGTGCTGGCCGCCGGCGCCGCTGGCGCGGAAGGTGTCAATGCGCAGATCGGCCGGGTTCAGGGTGATGGCCTGGTGCTCGTCCGGCTCGGGCATCACGGCCACCGTGCAGGCGCTGGTGTGGATGCGGCCCTGGGTTTCGGTGGCGGGCACGCGCTGCACGCGGTGGCCGCCGGATTCAAAGCGCAGGCGGCCGTAGACGTTGTCACCGTCCACGCGCAGCACCACTTCCTTGTAGCCGCCGATTTCGTTCTCATTGGCGCTCATCACTTCCACCTTCCAGCCCACATTGGTGGCATGGCGGGTGTACATGCGGGCCAGGTCGCCGGCAAACAGCGCGGATTCATCGCCACCGGTGCCGGCGCGGATTTCCACAAACGCAGGGCGGGCGTCGTCCGGGTCTTTGGGCAGCAGCAGGCGCTGCAGTTCGTCCTCCAGCTGCACCAGCGCGGCTTCGCCGCCGCTGATTTCGTCCTGTGCCATCTCGGCCATGTCGGGGTCTGCCAGCATCTCGCGTGCGGCGGCGATGTCGGCCTCGGTCTGCAGGTAGCGCTGGTAGCGGCCGGCCACGGCGGTCACATCGGCGTGCTCGCGTGAGATGCTGCGGTACTTCTGCATGTCGCCCATGATGTCTTCACGGGAGAGCAGAAAGTCCAGTTCTTCCAGGCGCTGGGCAAAGCGCTCCAGCTGGTTGCGCAAAAAAGGCTTCATGGCGGGGCAGGGGGCGGATGGGTGCTATCCGAAGGATAGCTGCTCACGCAGATGGATATGGCGTGAGAGGGCGATCTGACTGCAGCACGCCGAGCGCGGCCGCAGCCTGGCAGGTGGTCTGCGCTAACGGTCGCTGCGACGGGCGCGCAGGAACAGGCGGGAGACGGTGGCGGCGGTCTGGGCGCGTTCTTCCGCATCGCCCTGGTGCAGCGCCGCCATGGTGCCGTGCATCATCTTCTGGGTCAGGCCGCGGGACAGGGCTTCCAGCACAGTGTCCATGTCTTCCCCCTTGGCCAGCAGCTTTCTGGCGCGGGCGATTTCCAGGGTGCGCCATTCGTCGGCCTGGGCATTGATCTGCTGGATCAAGGGCACCACACCGCCCAGGGAGCGCTGGTCCATCCACTGCACGAAATTCAGCACGCCGGCATCGATGATGGCTTCGGCCTGGGCTACGGTGGCCTGGCGGCTGGCCTGGGCGGTCTTGACCACGCTGGCCAGGTCGTCGACGGTGTACAGGTACACGTCGCGCAGGTCCTTGATTTCGGGCTCGATGTCGCGCGGCACGGCCAGGTCGACCATGAAGATCGGGCGGTGCTTGCGTTTCTTCAGCGCACGCTCCACGGCCCCCAGTCCGATGATCGGCAGGCTGGAGGCGGTGCAGCTGATGATGGCGTCGTACTCGTGCAGGTGGTCCGGAATGTCGGCCAGGCGCATCACGCTGGCGCCCAGGCGGCACGCCAGTTTTTCGCCGCGCTCCAGCGTGCGGTTGGCGATGGTGATCTGCTGCGGGTTGCGCGCCGCAAAGTGGGTGCTGGCCAGTTCGATCATCTCGCCCGCGCCCACGAACAGGATGCGGATCTTGGAGAGGTCTTCAAACAGCTGGGCGGCCAGGCGCACGGCGGCAGCGGCCATCGAAATGCTGTGCTCGCCGATTTCGGTGGAGCTGCGCACTTCCTTGGCCACGGCAAAGCTGCGCTGGAACAGCTGGTTCAGGGTGGTGCCCAGGGCGCCCGCATCTTCGGCGGCGCGCACGGCGTTCTTCATCTGGCCCAGGATCTGGGTTTCACCCAGCACCATCGAGTCCAGGCCCGAGGCCACACGGAAGGCATGGCGTGCGACCGAGCCGCTTTCCAGCAGGTAGGAATGCTGGCGCAGCACATCGGGGGTGACACCGCCGGACTGGGCCAGCCAGCCCAGCGTGTGGTCAAGCGCGGGGGCGTCGGCGGCGCAGTAGATCTCGGTGCGGTTGCAGGTGGAGATGATGGCCGTTTCCACCTCGGGGTGGCGGGTGGCACTGGTCAGCGACTGGCGCAGACCGGTCAATGTCGGTGCAATCTGGTCGAGTGCGAACGCAAACCGGCCCCGTAGATCCAACGGTGCCGTGTGATGGTTGATGCCGAGAGCCCAGACTGCCATAGACCATGATTATAAAATTCAGCGGCCTTTTGCGTTGGACCACAACGCAAAGACTTGATCTGTGTCATTTTCATGCCTGCCCTGACCTTCCTCAACCACCTGCTCAATTTTCTGGCACCGGCCGTTTTTCTGGCGGTGCTGCTGGGCGTGGGAGGGCGAATCTTCTGGCGCTCGGCCACGCCGCTGGTGAACCTGTGGGAGCAGATGCTGCTCAACGCCGTTCTCGGCGCAGCTGTGCTGGGCCTGTGTTTGGCGCTATGGGGCCGTGACGGCAAGCTGGCCACCTACGCACTGCTGGTGCTGGCTATGGGCAGCTGCCAGTGGCTGCTGCTGCGCGGCTGGAAAGCCTAGCGCGGGTGGCGAAGGCGGTGGACAACCGCTCTGGAGCAGGCCGGCTGGCCACCCCCATATATCTGCTGACCTCAGGGGTATAGCGCCGCGCGGGCGGGAGAACTGGGGGCTTGGGACTGCTACATAAAAAGCGCTTTTAGAGCGGCTCGGCGGCTGCCCCGTGTGGCTGCGCCGCACGGTCCAGGGCCGCCTGCTCCAGCACCCAGTGGCGGAAATCCTGCAGCTCGGCGCTGGCGGGGCGCTGGGCCGGGCGGCAGAGAAAGTAGCCGCGCTCGATGCGGAATGCCCGTTGCACCGGCACCACAATGCGCCCGCTCGCCAGGTCCTCCTCGATCAGGCAGCGCTGCACCACGGCCACGCCCATGCCGGCAATCACGGCCTGCACCAGCAGCGTTACCTGCTCGAAGTCAGCCACCGGCGCGGGACACAGATCCTCGCAGCCCATCTTGCTGAACCAGCGCGCCCAGTTATCGGGGTAGTTGGTATGGGCCAGCAGGGGGCGGACCATCAGGTCTTCGGGCCTGCGGATGGCCTGTGCGCCTTCCATGTCCTGGGGACGGCAGATGGGCACCAGGTCCTGCCCTACCAGGTAGTCGGCAGCCAGTTGGTCCGGCCACGGGTCGGCGCCGATGCGCACCCAGGCATCGGTCTGGGGATCGGTCAGCGGGTCGTCGCGGCGGTAGGGGGCAAAGCTCAGCACCGTGCCGGGATGGCGAGCGGTGAAATCTGGCAGGCGCGGAATCAGCCAGTGGCTGAAAAGGGTGGGCGGCACCGACAGACGCAGCTGCCGCCCGCTGCGGCGGCGGCGCATGGCGGCGGTGGCAGATTCGATGGTGAAGATGGCCGGGCCGATGGCGTCCAGATACTGCCGGCCGGCGGTGCTCAACACGCTGCGGCGTCCCAGGCGTTCGAACAGGGCAAAGCCCAGATGCTCTTCCAGCCGGGCGATGGCGCGGCTGATGGCGCCTTGGGTGACGCTCAGCTGCTCGGCCGCCAGCGTGTAGCTGCCCAGGCGCGCCGCCTGGGCAAAGGCATGGAGTTCGGACAGGGAAGGAGACTGGATGCGCATGGGGGTCGGGAAGCAGAAGGATGCCGAGGAGCACCATCCCTGCAAGCAGCTTTTGCGCCCATTATGAGCATTGGTAATGCATGCGTGCCTTTTTGTCCCTTTTCGCCAGGTGCGCCGCAGCCAAGAATGGTCGCATTCACAACAATCCCCGAATTCTGAGGAGAAGCACCCCCATGCAACTGCGCCGTACCCTGCTGGCTTCCGTGGCCGCTGCCGCCGCCCTGAGCGCCCTGGCGCCCGCTGTCTTTGCGGCCGACGCCGTCTACCCCAGCCGACCGATCCGGCTGATCGTGCCGTTTGGCGCTGGCGGTTCCACCGACATGGTGGCCCGGCTGCTGGCCGAGAAGATGGGCCCCATCCTGGGCCAGACCGTGGTGATCGAGAACAAGGGCGGTGCCGGCGGCTCGATTGGCGCTTCGGAAATCGCCAAATCCGCACCGGACGGCTACACCATCGGCATGGCGACGGTGTCCACCCACGGCGCCAATCCGGCCATCATGACCAAGCTGCCGTATGACGCGAAGAAGGACTTTGCCCCCATCACCAATGTGATGAGCGTGCCCAGCGTGTTTGTGGTCCACCCCAGCGTGCCGGCCAAGACCATGAAGGAGTTCATTGCCCTGGCCAAGGCCCATCCCGGCAAGTACACCTTCGCCTCGCCCGGCACCGGTTCGCTGGGCCACGCCAACATCGAGAACTTCATGAATCTGGCGGGCATCGAACTGCTGCACATCCCCTACAAGGGCGCAGGCCAGGCCCTGACCGATGCGCTGGGCGGCCAGGTCAACGCCATGACGGACAACCTGCCCTCCTCGCTGTCCAACATCCAGGCCGGCAAGCTGCGTCCGCTGGCCGTGCTGGCCTTCAAGCGTGCCGAGGTGCTGCCGGATGTGCCGACTTACACCGAGCTGGGCTATGCCCAGATGGGCGACGGCGGCTGGTTCGGTCTGGTGGCCCCGGCTGGCACGCCCAAGGCCGTGATCGCCAAGCTCAATGCCGCGGCACACAAGGCGATGCAGGACCCTGCCTACCTGGCCAAGCAAAAGGAAATCTCCGGTGAAGGCATGGCCAACACGCCCGAACAGTTTGCCAAGCAGATCGACACGGCCATTGCCCGTTACACCGCCGTGGCCCAGCGCGCCAACATCAAAATCAACTGATGACTGCGACTGCTGCCTTGCCTGATTTCCTGCAACCCCTGCCCCAGCAGCCGGTGGTGGTGCGCCCGCCCCAGGGCGCGGTACTGCCGCTGGTGTGCGATTCGCCGCACAGCGGTACCGCCTACCCGGCCGACTTCGGTGTGGCGGTGCCCCTGGCGCTGCTGCGCCGCGGAGAAGACACCCATGTGCACCGTCTGTGGGATGCCCTGCCCGACTACGGCGCCACGCTGATCGAGGCCACGTTCCCGCGCACCTACATCGACCCCAACCGCGCGGAAGGGGACATCAACCCCGCCATGCTGGACGGGGAGTGGCCTGTGGCGCTGCAGCCCGGTCCCAAGACGCTGCAGGGCCTGGGCCTGGTGTGGGAGCGCATCAGCCAGGCCGGCCAGTCCACCCCGGTGTACGACCGCAAGCTGAGCGTGGCCGAGGTGCAGCAGCGCATCGAGCGCTACTGGCGCCCCTACCATGCGGCGGTGAGCCAGGCCATCCGCTGGAGCGTGGACCGCTTTGGCGGTGTGTGGCACATCAATCTGCACTCCATGCCCAGCGATGTCTACCAGCGCCTGGGTACGCCGGACAAGCAATTGGCGGATTTTGTGCTGGGCGACCGGGACGGCACCACCTGCGCGCCGGAGTTCATCCACCTGATCGGTGACACGCTGCAAGCCCAGGGTTACAGCGTGGCCTACAACGAACCCTACAAGGGCGTCGCGCTGCTGGCCGACATCGGCCAGCCCCATCTGCAGCGCCACAGCATGCAGATCGAGATCAACCGCCCGCTCTACATGGACGAGGCCACGCGCGAACCCAACGCCGGCTTTAAGCCGCTGCGCCAGAACCTGCAAAAAGTGATGGCCGTGGTGAGCGACTACGTGCGCCAGCAGTTGCCCGTACGTGGCTGATGGCCCTGCCTGGGGCCACGGCGGCGTGCATGCCGCTGTCGCCCAGGCAGCTTGCACAGGCTGACGGCTGGGGTTGCCCCCGTCCGTCCGCACGGTTCCCGTTTCTACAATCGCGCCAACGGCCCCGGTAGGGGCCGGATTTGCGTGGGCTGTTCGCACCGGCCTGCGCAGACCTTGCATTGCCAAAAAAACGGGAGACAACACCATGCAAAAAATCGTGCGCACCAGCCTGGCCCTGGCGGATGGTGGGCGGCGACTGCGGTACGACGACAATCGGCCACAACCTGACCTTCGCACGTAGCTCCCGATGACCGTCGAAAACACCTCCATCGTTGACGCCATTGGGACAGACAAGGCGACTGGCGCGGTGTATCTCACTATCACGGATCATTTGCACTGGGACACGGCACACCTCCGACTGCTGCAGGAGAAAATTAACCTGTACCTTGGCTTCATCGAGTCCGGTGAAATCTATGCCTCATTCCCCAACGCCAAAGGCGCGCCGCTGGTCATCGATGTGTTCACAAAACTTCGGCCGTCCGAGGACGCTGTACGCTTCCTGAAGCAGGCCGAGGCCGTCGTCGCGAGCTATGGCGCGTCCTTGCGTCAGGCCCCGTCCACCGACGGCTATGCCGATGATGCGGCGTAGCCGCTCACAGGCTACAGTCGGCCAACACCGGACCTCCCGACTTCGGTCGGAATTTCGCTCCGAACTAATTCCCTATCCCCATACGCCATGAGCCCTTGGTTATCGAATCCGGTCGTTCACACATCCATCGGCGACATGGCCGTCGAGCTCCAGATGCCGGCCGGTGGGCGGCCGAGCTCGGCGATGCTTGAGTTGGTGTCGAAGCTCGTCGAGTACGCGAAGCAAAATGCGGAACACATCCTGGACCTCATCTACGCGCACTACCGGTACGCCGAGGCTAATGAGTGGCTCGACTTCTGGGATGTCCCTGGGGGGCTGGCCAGAGCCGAGGTCATGAACGAGGTAGAATCAGTCGCGCTTGTGGTGGACGACGAACTCGTCGCAAGCGTGTACGTCAACCCGCATTGGGACCCAGAGCACAAGCTCGACCTTCTCTTTGAAGGGACGATTACTGCTGTCAACGGTGAAGCGTTCGACCTGGTCGACGGTACTTTGATCCTGCGCTGAGTTGCATGGCCGTCGGCCAGAATGCGGGTCAGTAACGGACATTGAATCTATGACATTGCGCTACAAGCGAGAGGGCTACTCCGAAACACGAGACGGGCTTTGCATGGGTCATGCTGAGTGCTCCGAACTTCAAGTACGGGCTAACCCTCGACGAGGTATTCGCTGGGCTTGAACATGGTTACCAGTCCGTGCGTCCAAAACTCAAGGATGCGGAGCGCATTGCGCAGTGGGAAGCCTCACATCAGAAGATGCAGGAGGCCTATGCTTTCTACAGGTGGGCTATTGCCGGTTTCAAAGACACCTTGTTGAGGTGGAAGATGAAACCTGAGGTGGGTTATGGGAGCGAGACGGCAATTCAGCCGGGAATTCAAGATTGAAACGGTCAAGCTGGTGATCGAACGAGGCGTTGCAGTGGCGCAAGTTGCGCGCGACCTTGATGTGCACGAGACACGGCTGAGAGTATGGTTGCGCGAGTTGACGGCAGACCCGCTGCAACGCCACAGCATGCAGATCGAAATCAACCGCCCGCTGTACATGGACGAAGCCACACGCGAACCCAACGCCGGCTTTGAGCCGCTGCGCCAGAACCTGCAAAAAGTGATGGCCGTGGTGAGCGACTACGTGCGCCAGCAGTTGCCCGTACGTGGCTGATGGCCCTGCCTGGGGCCACGGCGGTGGGGATGCCGCTGTCGCCCAGGCAGCTTGCACAGGCTGACAGCTGGGGTTGCCCCCGTCTGTCTGCACGGCCCCCGTTTCTACAATCGCGCCAACGGCCCCTGCAGGGGCCGGATTTGCGTGGGCTGTTCGCAGCGGCCTGCGCAGACCTTGCATTGCCAAAAAAACGGGAGACAACACCATGCAAAAAATCGTGCGCACCAGCCTGGCCCTGGCGGCCGGCGCTCTGCTGTCCGTGGCCCAGAGCCAGGCCCTGGCCCAGACTTTTCCCAGCAAACCCATCCGCGTGGTGGTGGGCTTTCCCGCCGGCGGCCCGCTGGACCAGCATGCCCGCCTGCTGAGCGACAAGCTGCAGGCCGTGCTGGGTCAGCCCATCGTGATGGACTACAAGCCCGGTGCCGGCGGCACCGTGGGCGCGCAGGACGTGATGAAGGCACCGGCCGACGGTCATACCCTGATGGTGGCCAACACCGGCGTGATGGCCATCAACCCTGCGCTCTACCCCAAGCTGCCCTATGGCACGCTGAAGGACTTCACCCCCATTGCCCGCACCGCCATGCAGCCGCTGGCGCTGCTGGTCAACAACCAGGTGCCGAGCAAGACGCTGCCGGAATTCATTGCCTACGCCAAGGCCAATCCCGGCAAGGTCAACTATGGCTCGGCCGGCAACGGGGGCATCAGCCACCTGGTGCCCGAGATGTTCAAGATCGCCACCGGCACGCACATGGTGCACATCCCCTATCGCGGCAGTGCCCCGGCGTTTGCCGACCTGATGGGCGGCCAGGTGCAGTTCATGGCCGAAAGCATTCCCCAGGCCGCCAACTACCACAAGCAGGGCAAGGTGCGCGCCCTGGCGGTGACCAGCAAGACCCGCAACCCCGCACTGCCCGATACGCCCACGGCCATCGAAAGCGGCCTGAAGGGCTTTGAGGTGGTGGGGTTCTACGGTTTCCTGGCCCCGGCCGGCACGCCCAAGGACGTGGTGGCCAAGCTGAGCGACGCCTTCCAGCAGGTGATGAACAACACCGATGTGCGCGAGCGCATGGTGACCCAGGGGGCCGACCCGGCCTTCCTGGGCGCGGACGATTTCGCCAAGTTCCTGGGCGGCGAGCTGCCGCGCTGGGCGGCGGCGGTGAAGTCCTCCGGCACGAAGATGGATTGACCGCCAGGGTCCTTGCCTCTTCGCCTTGTCGTCGCTGCTCCGGTGCGGCGTGGGCACAGGGAGGGCGGGGTCCATGCCAAGGCCT
Organism: Comamonas sp. UBA7528; assembly: GCF_002479375.1. NCBI lineage: Bacteria > Pseudomonadati > Pseudomonadota > Betaproteobacteria > Burkholderiales > Comamonadaceae > Comamonas > Comamonas sp. UBA7528. The sequence goes on along the minus strand of NZ_DLMU01000005.1, from coordinate 137,645 downwards.
GCGCACAGAAGGCACCGCCATCAAAAAAGCCCGGGACTGCCGGGCTTTTTTGTTGACGATGCTCCTGCTTACAGCTGGCTGTGGGTCTGCGCCGGGCTGAACAGGTCCACGCGGTCGGTGATGATGCCGTCCGTGCCCAGGTCGATCAGGCGCTGGGCGGCCCATTCGTCGTTCACCGTGTAGCTGCTACAGCGCAGGCCGGCGCCGTGCACCTTGGCCACCAGCTCGGGGGTCCACAGGGCGTGGTTCAGCACCATGGCGCTGCAATCGAGCTCCAGGGCGGTCTGCAGTTCGGCATCGCCGCTGCCATCGGCCAGCTTGTCCACCAGCAGGCCGCGCGGAATGTGGGGGGCGACTTCCCGGGCGCCGCGCAGGGAGTCCGGCTTGAACGAGGTGAACAGCGGCGGCACTTCCGCCTGGGGCCAGATGCGGTTCATCAGCACACCGCAGGCGCGGCCGGTTTCCAGCTCCTGGCCGGGCGTGGGCTTGATTTCCACATTCAGGTGCAGGTGGTTGGCCAGGCACCAGCGGGCCAGGGCCTCCAGCGTGGGCAGCGCTTCGCCCGCATAGGTACGCGAATGCCAGCTGCCGGCGTCCAGCTCGGCGATCTGGCCCATGGTCAGCTCGCCACCGATGCCGTGGCCGTTGGTCGTGCGTTCCAGCGTGGCGTCGTGCATCAGGAACAGCACGCCGTCGCTGCTGAGCTTGGCATCGCATTCGAAGAAGCGGTAGCCGTGCAGGGCGCCCAGGCGGAAGGCGCTCAGGGTGTTTTCCGGTGCCAGCTTGCCGGCGCCGCGGTGGGCCACCCAACGGGGGTAGGGCCAGGGTTTCAATGCAGTAGTCATAGTCTTGCCAGTGCGAACGTGACAAGAGCACCACAAGCTGGGCCTGGGGTGCTCTTCTTTCAGGATTCAGTGAGCCCGGGGGCGGGCTTTATGCGCGCTTTCCCGTTTCGGCGTTGAACCAGTGCAGCCGGTCTTCGCGGGCCGAGATGCGGGCCGTTTCGCCGGGCTTGGGGAAGGGCTTGCCTTCTTCGATGCGGACGGTGACGTCCTCATCGCCCACCTTGCCGTACAGCAGGCGCTCGGCACCCAGCAGTTCCACGGTGTGCACCTTGAATTCCACGCCGCCGGTTTCGACCAGGTCGATGTGCTCGGGGCGGATGCCCAGAATCAGGCCGGGCTTGCCATTGGGCGAGTGCTTCAGCAGGTTCATGGGAGGCGAACCGATGAAGCCGGCCACGAAGGTGGAGGCCGGGGTGTGGTAGACCTCTTCGGGCGTGCCGAACTGTTCCACATGGCCGCCGTTCATCACCACCATGCGCTGGGCCAGGGTCATGGCCTCGACCTGGTCGTGGGTCACGAACAGGCTGGTGATGCCCAGCTCGGCGTGCAGCTTCTGGATTTCCAGGCGGGTCTGGCCGCGCAGCTTGGCGTCCAGATTGGACAGGGGTTCGTCAAACAGGAACACCTGGGGCTGGCGCACGATGGCGCGGCCCATGGCCACGCGCTGGCGCTGGCCGCCGGACAGTTGGCGGGGCTTGCGGTCCAGCAGGTGGCTCAGTTCCAGAATCTTGGCCGCCTTGTCCACGCGGCGCTTGATCTCGTCTTCCGGCACCTTGGCGAGCTTCAGGCCATAGGCCATGTTCTCGTAGTTGCTCATGTGCGGGTACAGCGCGTAGTTCTGGAACACCATGGCGATGTTGCGCTTGGCGGGTTCCAGGTCATTGACCTTCTTGTCGCCGATGACCAGATCGCCATCGGTGATTTCTTCCAGGCCGGCAATCATGCGCAGCAGCGTGGACTTGCCGCAGCCCGAGGGGCCGACCAGCACGACGAATTCGCCGTCCTTGATCTCGACGTTGATGCCGTGGATGACGGGCACGGCAGTCTTGCCGATGCCGTAGCGCTTGACGATGTTCTTGAGGGAAATGGAAGCCATAACAGTCGTATTTCGTTCAATGGGTCACAAGGTGGTGGGTGCAGCCAACAGGGTCAGGATTGGTCGAGATTTACTTCTCGGTATCCACCAGGCCTTTGACAAACCACTTTTGCATCAGGATCACCACGGCCGTGGGCGGCAGCATGGCCAGGATGGCGGTGGCCATCACGATATTCCAGTCCACGGCGGCTTCGCCACCGGCCAGCATGCGCTTGATACCGATCACCACGGGGTACATGTCTTCCGAGGTGGTCATCAGCAGCGGCCACAGATACTGGTTCCAGCCGTAGATGAACTGGATCACGAACAGTGCGGCAATCGAAGTCTTGGACAAGGGCACCAGGATGTCCTTGAAAAAGCGCATGGCGCCGGCGCCGTCGATGCGGGCGGCTTCCACCAGCTCGTCCGGCACCGTCAGGAAGAACTGGCGGAACAGGAAGGTGGCGGTGGCCGAGGCGATCAGCGGCAGGGTCAGACCGGCATAGCTGTTGAGCAGGCCGAGCTCGGCCACGACCTTGTAGGTCGGCAGGATACGCACTTCCACCGGCAGCATCAGCGTCAGGAAGATGGCCCAGAAGCAGACCATCTTGAAGGGGAAGCGGAAGTAGACGATGGCGAAGGCCGACAGCAGCGAGATGGCGATCTTGCCCACGGTGATGATGATGGCCACCCAGAAGGAGACCCACATCATGTGCACGACGTTGGTGTTCGAGCCGAGCTTGCCGGAGCCCAGCAGGGCTTCGCGGTAGTTTTCCCACATGTGGGCGCCGGGCAGCAGCGGCATGGGCGACTGGACGATGGCTTCCGCGGTGTGGGTGGAGGCAATCAGGGCCAGGTACAGCGGGAAGGCCACGATGGCCACGCCGAGGATCAGCACGGCATGGGACAGGATATTCAGCCAGGGGTTGCGATCAACCATGATCAGTACTGCACTTTCTTCTCAACATAGCGGAACTGAACCACAGTCAGCACGACAACGATCAGCATCAGGATCACGGACTGGGCTGCCGAGCCGCCCAGATCCAGCGCCTTGAAGCCGTCCTGGTAGACCTTGTAGACCAGGATGGAGGTGGACTGGCCGGGGCCGCCCTGGGTGGCAGCGTCGATGATGCCGAAGGTGTCAAAGAACGCGTAGACGATGTTGATCACCAGCAGGAAGAAGGTGGTGGGCGACAGCAGCGGCAGCTGGATGTTCCAGAAGCGGCGCCAGGGGCCGGCACCGTCGATGGACGCGGCTTCGATCAGCGCCTTGGGAATGGACTGCAGGCCCGCCAGGAAGAACAGGAAGTTGTAGGAAATCTGTTTCCACACCGAGGCGATGACGATCAGGGTCATGGCCTGGTTGTCGTTCATCATGTGGTTCCAGTTCACACCCAGCTTGCCCAGGTAGTAGGTCACCACGCCGATGGACGGCGAGAACAGGAACACCCACAGCACGCCGGCGATCACCGGGGCCACGGCGTAGGGCACGATCAGCAGGGTCTTGTAGACCATGGCGAAGCGCACGATGCGGTCGGCAAAGATGGCCAGGGCCAGCGACACAGCGATGCCCACGCCAGCCACCAGCACCGAGAACAGGGCCGTGCGGTTGAAGGAATTCAGGTAGGTCGGGTCGGCGAGCAGGTTGCGGAAGTTATCCAGCCCCACCCATTCGGTGCTCATGCCAAAGGCGTCTTCCATCTGGAATGACTGGAGCACGGCCTGGCCTGCGGGCCAGAAAAAGAAGACGCCAATGATGAGCAGCTGGGGTGCGATCAGCAACCAGGGCAACCATTTGGACCGGAAAAGTACGCGTTTTTCCATGGGATTCACAAACTCAAAAGCCGCCGTTGCCCATGAAAGGAACTGCGGGGGGCTAGGGTCGCTGCCTCCACCGCAGCAGGTGGGGAAGCGAGTCGAAACGAAACGAAACGCTTTTTAGCGAATTTGCGCGTATTGTGCCCAGTGAAAAGCCGCTGCGCCAGAGGCTGCAGCGGCTCTACCCCCAAATCGAGGGGAATTACTTATTACTTGTAAGAGCGCTCGAAGCGTGCCAGCAGTTCGTTACCGCGCGACACGATGGAGTCCAGCGCTTGTTGGCCGGTCTTCTTGCCTGCCCACACCTGCTCGAGTTCTTCGTCCTCGATGGTGCGGATCTGCACGTAGTTGCCCAGGCGGATGCCGCGCGACTTGTCGGTCACCTTGCGGATCATCTGCGTCACGGCGGTGTCCGTGCCAGGGTTCTTCTGGTAGAAGCCGGACTTGTTGGTCAGGTCATAGGCGGCCATGGTCACAGGCAGGTAGCCGGTGCGCTGGTGCGAAGCGGCCTGGACCTTGGTTTGCGACAGGAATTCGAAGAACTTGGCCACGCCCTTGTACTCTTCGGACTTCTTGCCAGCCATCACCCACAGCGATGCGCCACCGATCACGGTGTTCTGGGGCGCGCCCTTCACATCGGGGTAGTAGGGCAGGGGAGCCAGTGCATAGGCAAACTTGGCGTTCTTGGCCACGTCGCCGTAGAAACCGGACGAGGTCTGGATCATGGCGCATTCACCGGCGGTGAACGAAGCCTGGGCGGTGGAGGCGCGGCCCTTGTACACAAACTCGCCGGCCTTGGCTGCGGCAGCCAGGTTGTCGATGTGCTTGACGTGCAGGGGCGAGTTGATCTTCAGGCGAGCCTTGTGGCCGTTGGCGCTCAGACCGTTCTGCTCGGTCGCGAATTCGACGTTGTGCCAGGTGGAGAAGGATTCCAGCTGGGTCCAGCCCTGCCATGCCAGGGTCATGGGGCAGCTGTGGCCGCTGGCCTTGAGCTTCTTGGCAGCTTCGAACACTTCAGGCCAGGTGGTGGGGGCCTTGTCGGGGTTCAGGCCGGCCTTCTTGAAGGCGTCCTTGTTGTAATAGAAGATGGTGGTGGAGCTGTTGAACGGGAAGCTCAGCATCTGGCCGTTGGGGGCAGTGTAGTAACCGGCCACGGCAGGGATGTAGGCCTTGGGGTCGAAGGACACGCCGGCGTCCGACATCACCTTGCCCACGGGAACGGTGGCGCCCTTGGAAGCCATCATGGTGGCGGTGCCCACTTCGAACACTTGCAGGATGTGGGGGGCATTGCCCGAACGGAACGCGGCAATGGCGGCCGTCATGGATTCGTCGTACACGCCCTTGAAGGTCGGGACGATCTTGTATTCCTTCTGGCTTTCGTTGAATTCCTTGGCCAGATCGTTGACCCATTCGTTGTTCACGGCGGTCATCGAGTGCCACCACTGGATTTCGGTGGCGGCGTGGGCGGTGCCGATGGCGGCTGCGGTCATTGCGGCGGACAAAGCCAGGCGCTTGAATTGCATGCAGGAACTCCTTGGATTGCTATGCGGGGAGAGATATGCCAGCCATATTAAAGGGCGAGCATGGCGTTTGTGTGACGGGCGCATGACGGGGTTTCCCCCTGGCGCGGATGCCACATGGCTCCGATTTCATGCAGTTGTCACTAAACGTTGTGGCGCATTCTATGTTCGCTTCTATTCGATGTCGTTCCTGATTTTTCCTATCTGGGGTCTTGAAGCCGTGCGCTGGATCAGAGAATGCAGTGGCGGCGCGGTGGCTTAGGGTGAACCCCGGCAGAAACCGGGGCCCTGGCATAAAATCACGCTCCCCATGGCTAAGGAGCGCCCTCCAGGGTGCCCACCCCCGGTCCACCACATGAATGCACCGATTGCGCAGGCCGCCTTGTTGGGCAAGACGGCTGAACCTGCCCGACTCCGCGAGATTCCCTATAACTACACCTCGTTTTCTGACCGGGAAATCGTGATCCGCCTGCTTGGCGCGCCCGCCTGGAGCGTGCTGGAGCTGTTGCGCAGCGAACGCCAGACCGGCCGTTCTGCCCGCATGCTCTACGAAGTACTGGGCGACATCTGGGTGGTGCAACGCAACCCCTATCTGCAGGACGACCTGTTCCACAACCCCGACCGGCGCAAGCAGCTGGTGGAGGCGCTGGAACACCGCATGGCCGAGGTGCAAAAGCGCCGCGTGCCCGAGGCCGATGCCCAGCGCGACGCCTTGGTGGGCGAGCTGATCGAGGCGGCCAACAACGCCGTGCGCGAGTTCGACCGCACCTTTGACGAAGCCGGTAAGCTGCGCCAGCGCGTGCGCAAGACGCTGGGCAAGCTGACGCACAAGGACAACATCAAGTTCGATGGCCTGTCGCGCGTCAGCCATGTGACCGATGCCACCGACTGGCGGGTGGAATACCCCTTTGTGGTGCTGACCCCGGATTCCGAAGTGGAGATGGCCGGCCTCGTCAAAGGCTGTATCGACATCGGCCTGACCATCATTCCGCGCGGAGGCGGCACCGGCTACACCGGTGGCGCGATTCCTCTGACCTGGCGCTCGGTGGTGATCAACACCGAGAAGCTCGATGCCATCACCGAAGTCGAGATGGTGCAGCTGCCCGGCGTGAGCCACCCCGTGCCCACGGTGTGGACCGAGGCCGGCGTGGTAACCCAGCGCGTGGCCGATGCGGCCGAACGTGGCGGCTTTGTATTCGCCGTGGACCCGACATCGATTGAAGCCTCCTGCATCGGCGGCAACATTGCCATGAATGCCGGTGGCAAGAAAGCCGTGCTGTGGGGGACGGCGCTGGACAACCTGGCCAGCTGGCGCATGGTGACACCCGATGCGCAGTGGCTGGAAGTGACCCGCGTGGACCACAACCTGGGCAAGATCCACGATGCCGAGATGGCCAGCTTCGAGCTGAAATACTTCGAGGCGGATGGCAAGACCCCGGTGCGCAGCGAGCGCCTGGATATCCCAGGCCACAAGTTCCGCAAGGAAGGCCTGGGCAAGGATGTGACGGACAAGTTCCTCTCCGGCCTGCCCGGGGTGCAGAAGGAAGGTACGGACGGCCTGATCACCAGTGCCCGCTGGGTGGTGCACCGCATGCCGGCCCACACGCGCACGGTGTGCATGGAGTTCTTTGGCAACGCCAAGGATGCCGTGCCCTCGATCGTCGAGATCAAGGACTACATGTTCGCCGAGCAAAAGCGCAGCGGCGTGCTGCTGGCCGGCCTGGAGCATCTGGATGACCGCTATCTGCGCGCCGTGGGCTATGCCACCAAGAGCAAGAAGGGCGACGGCCACCTGCCCAAGATGGTGCTGATCGGCGATATCGTCGGTGACGACGCCGACGAAGTGGCGCGCGTGACCAGCGAAGTGGTGCGCATTGCCAATTCGCGCAACGGCGAGGGCTTCATCGCCATCAGCGCCGAGGCGCGCAAGAAGTTCTGGCTGGACCGCAAGCGCACCGCGGCCATCAGCCGCCATACCAACGCCTTCAAGATCAATGAAGACGTGGTGATCCCGCTGCCGCGCATGGCCGAGTACACCGACGGCATCGAGCGCATCAATATCGAGCTCTCGCTGCGCAACAAGATCAAGCTGTGCGATGCGCTACTGGCGTTCCTGCAGCAGGGCAATCTGCCGCTGGGCAAGCAGGATGACGCCGGCGACATTCCCACGGCCGAACTGCTGGAAGACCGCGTGCTCCAGGCCGTGGAGCTGGTGCAGGAAGTGCGTGATCTGTGGGCGGGCTGGCTGCGCGATGTGGCCACCCTGTTCCCGCAGCTGCAGGACCACACGCTGCGCTCCAGCTGGAAGACGCAGATCAAGGCCCCGCTGGCGCAGATCTTCAACGGCGAAGCCTTCAAGCCCTTGCTGGACGAGGCAGCGCAGGTCCACCAGCGCGTGCTCAAGGGCCGTGTGTGGGTGGCCCTGCACATGCACGCCGGCGACGGCAATGTGCACACCAACATCCCGGTCAACTCCGACGACTACGAGATGCTGCAGACCGCCCACGAAGCCGTGGCGCGCATCATGCAGCTGGCCCGCAGCCTGGATGGCGTGATCTCGGGCGAGCACGGCATCGGCATCACCAAGTTGGAGTTCCTGACCGACGAAGAGCTGCAGCCGTTTGCCGACTACAAGCAGCGCGTGGACCCGGAGGGGCGTTTCAACCGCGGCAAGCTGATCCGCGAGAAGAACGGCCTGGTGCCCGCCCGCTCGCCGCGCGAAGCGCTGATGTATGCCGACCTGACCAACGCCTACACGCCATCGTTCGGCCTGATGGGGCATGAGTCGCTGATCATGCAGCAGAGCGACATCGGCGCCATTGCCGACTCGGTCAAGGACTGCCTGCGTTGCGGCAAGTGCAAGCCGGTGTGCAACACGCACGTGCCGGGCGCCAATCTGCTGTACTCGCCGCGCAACAAGATTCTGGCCACCTCGCTGTTGGTGGAAGCCTTTCTGTACGAGGAGCAGACGCGCCGCGGCGTGTCCATCAAGCACTGGCAGGAATTCGAGGATGTGGCCGACCACTGCACGGTCTGCCACAAGTGCTTCACGCCCTGCCCGGTCAAGATCGACTTCGGCGACGTGACCATGAACATGCGCAATCTGCTGCGCAAGATGGGCAAGAAGAGCTTCAATCCGGGCAACAAGATGGCCATGGCCATGCTCAATGCCACCAACCCCGACACCATCAAGCTGCTGCGCAAGGGCATGGTGGGTGTGGGCTTCAAGGCGCAGCGCATTGCGTCCGACCTGCTGCATGCGGTGGCCAAGCCGCAGCTCAAGCACCCGCCGGCTTCGGTGGGCAAGCCTGCGCTCAAGGAGCAGGTGATCCACTTCGTGAACAAGAAGCTGCCCGGCGGTCTGCCCAACAAGACGGCCCGCGCGCTGCTGGACATCGAAGACAAGGAGTACGTGCCCATCATCCGCAATCCGCAGACCACCAGTGCGGACACGGAAGCGGTGTTCTACTTCCCCGGCTGCGGCTCGGAGCGCCTGTTTAGCCAGGTGGGCCTGGCCACGCAGGCCATGCTGTGGCACTCCGGCGTGCAGACTGTGATGCCTCCGGGCTATCTGTGCTGTGGCTACCCGCAGCGCGGCAGCGGCCAGTACGACGTGGCGGACAAGATGATCACCGACAACCGGGTGCAGTTCCACCGCGTGGCCAACACGCTGAACTACCTGGATATCAAGACGGTGGTGGTGTCCTGCGGGACCTGCTATGACCAGCTGCAGGGCTACCATTTCGACAAGATCTTCCCGGGCTGCCGCATCATCGACATCCACGAGTTCCTGCTGGAAAAGGGCATCACCTTGCCACAAGGCCAGGGCGGCTACCTCTACCATGACCCCTGCCACAGCCCCATGAAGCTGCAGGACCCGATGAAGACCGTGAAGGCCCTGGTGGGCGACGGCGTGATCAAGAGCGACCGCTGCTGCGGTGAGTCCGGCACGCTGGCGGTGTCGCGTCCCGATATCTCCACCCAGATCCGCTTCCGCAAGGAGCAGGAGATCCTGAAGGGCGAGGCCGAGTTGCGTGCCAAGGGGGCTGTGGGTGGCAAGGAAAACGTGAAGATCCTGACCAGTTGCCCCGCCTGCCTGCAAGGACTGAGCCGTTATGGCGACGACCTGAAGGATGGCCTGCTGGAAGCCGACTACATCGTGATCGAGATGGCCAAGCAGATCCTGGGCGAGAACTGGCTGCCCGAGTACGTGGCCCGCGCCAACAACGGCGGCATCGAACGGGTGCTGCTGTGAGCACCGCTGAGGCCCGCACCGCACCAGCCGGCTGCCCCTTGTGCGACGGCCTGGGGGGCGCGCTGGTCTGGCAAGGGCACAACGCCCGCGTGATCCGTGCGCAGGAAGAGGGCTTTCCCGCCTTCTACCGCGTGGTGTGGACGGCGCATGCGGCCGAGTTCACCGACCTGAGCGTGGCCGAGCGCGCCGAGTGCATGGAACTGGTGGCCGCGGTGGAGCGCGTGCTGCGCGAACGGCTGTCGCCCGACAAGGTCAATCTGGCCGCCTTGGGCAATATGGTGGCCCATCTGCACTGGCACGTGATTGCGCGCTGGCGCTGGGACAGCCACTTTCCCGGTTCCGTCTGGGCCGCGGTGCAGCGCCCGCGCGATCCGGCGCGCGAGGCCGAGGTGCAGGCCCAGCTCGACGCCACGGACCGCGCGATCGCCGCGGCACTGGATGCGCGGACGTGAACACAACAGCAGCTGCATGTGCACCAGCAGCGCAGGTTTAAGATAGGTAATTGCCATGGCTGACATGCCTCTTCCCCAGTCCATCACCCTGCACGGCGCCTCGCGCGTGCTGGAGCTGGGCTATGCCGACGGCGCCGTGCACCGTCTGCCGTTTGAACTGCTGCGCGTGTATTCGCCTTCGGCCGAAGTGCAGGGCCACGGCCCTGGCCAGGAAGTGCTGCAGACCGGCAAGCGCGATGTGACCATCGTCAACCTGGAGCCCGTGGGCAATTACGCGCTCAAGCCCTTCTTCAGCGACGGCCACGAAAGCGGCCTGTACACCTGGACCTATCTGTACGAGATGGGCAGCAAGCAGGAGGCGCTGTGGGCCGACTATCTGGCGCGCCTGGCGGCGGCTGGTGTGGACCGTGACACGCCCATGCCCGGCAAGGCCAGCGGCGGCAGCTGCGGCACGGGCGGCGGTTGCGGCAGCAGCAGTAGCGCCGAGGCCCCGGCCGCCAGCGGTGGCGGCTGCGGCAGCGGTTCCTGCGGCTGCGGCGCCTGATCCCGCGCAACCCCCTTCGTGGCGACGGCAGGAACTTGGACCCCGTACAGCAGTCCAATTCTCTGCGGTGCTATAGTTAAAGTAGCTTGCGCTGTACGTGGCGCAAGCGTCTATCGCCCCTTTGGCTTGAAGTGATGCCCTGTTGCACTACGGGGTTGTCGCTGTACGAGCCGCCCGGGGCTGCTTACATTCCTGTCCTATGAGCAGCACACATTTTGGTTTCGAGACCGTTGACGAGAAAGACAAGGCCAGCCGCGTGCGCGGCGTGTTTGACTCGGTCGCGTCCAAGTACGACATCATGAATGACCTGATGTCCGGCGGTCTGCACCGTGCCTGGAAGGCCTACACCGTGATGGTGGCCAACCTCAAGGAAGGGGACCAGGTGCTGGACATCGCCGGGGGGACCGGCGATCTGTCGATGGCGTTTTCCAAGAAGGTCGGCAACAGCGGCCGCGTGGTGCACACCGACATCAACGAAGCCATGCTGCGCACGGGCCGCAACCGTCTGGTGGACAAGGGCATCATCCTGCCCACCCTGGTGTGCGATGCCGAAAAGCTGCCGTTCCCCGACGCGCACTTCGATCTGGTGAGCGTGGCCTTCGGCCTGCGCAACATGACGCACAAGGATGGCGCGCTCAAGGAAATGAACCGCGTGCTCAAGCCCGGCGGCAAGCTGCTGGTGCTGGAGTTCTCCAAGGTGGCCAAGCCGCTGGCGAAGCCCTATGACTTGTACTCATTCAAGGTGCTGCCCTTCCTGGGTAAGCTGGTGGCGGGCGATGACTCCAGCTACCGCTATCTGGCGGAGTCCATCCGCATGCACCCGGGGCAGGAAGAACTCAAGGTCTTGATGCAAGGCGCGGGGTTCGGGCATGTGGACTATCACAACATGACGGGCGGCATTGTGGCCCTGCATGTGGGTATCAAGTGCTGACGCTGAAAGGACAGGCACCTATGCAGTACGGATTTGCAAAAGGTTTTGGTTAGTTCGGAATTTTTTCTCATTATTAGGAGAGCAAAGCAATGATGAAGGTGTGGGCAGTGGTTTTGGTCGCAGCGCTGGCTGTGGTGCATCCCTCCGTGGAAGCCAAACGCATGGGCGGAGGCGGTTCCATGGGCAAGCAGTCGAGCAATGTGACGCAGCGTGACGCTGCGCCCCGTGCGCCCCAGCAAGCACCGGCCCAGCAGCAGGCCGCAGCCCCCAAGCCCGCCACCCCGGCGGCCACGCCGGCAGCACCAGCCAAGAAGCCTTGGGGCGCCATGCTGGGCGGACTGGCCGCGGGTCTGGGCCTGGCCTGGCTGGCCCACTCGCTGGGTTTTGGTGAAGCCTTCGCCAACATGCTGATGTTCGGTCTGCTGGCACTGGCCGTAATGGTGGTGATCGGCATGGTCATGCGCGCACGCAACAAGCCCAAGGCTGCCAGCGCCGCCGCATCGCCTTTCGCCTTCCAGGGTGCGGGGGCTCCGGTCCCCGACGCCGTGGCCCAGCCGCGTGACTACAACCCGAAGAATGTGGGCAATGACGCATCGGCCCGCCCCTGGGAGCAGGACCATGTGCCCGCCGCCGGTGGCAGCATGATCGGCTCCGGCCTGGCCGCTTCGGCACCGAACTGGAGTGTGCCGGCCGACTTTGACGCCGCAGGTTTCCTGGAAGCCGCCAAGCGCAACTTCGTGACCCTGCAGGCCGCCTGGGACCGTGGTGATGTCGCCACGCTGCGTTCCATGATGACCGACGAGATGCTGTCCGAGATCAAGACCCAGCTGCAAGAGCGTGAAGCCCAGAGCGGCGGTGTGCTCAACCAGACCGATGTGGTGATGATCGAGGCCCAGCTGCTGGGCATTGAAGACTTGGGCCATGCCTACATGGCCAGTGTGGAGTTCTCGGGCATGATCCGCGAAGATGCCTCAGCAGGCCCCAGCCCCTTCCGTGAAGTCTGGAATATGACCAAGCCGAAGAGCAATTCCAGCGGCTGGCTGGTGGCGGGATTGCAGGCACTGCAATAAAAATCTTTCCACTTCAGGAATAATCGGGGGACTATGGCAACACAGTCCCCTTTTTCTTTTCTCAACGGCCTGGTCGAACGCGTGGTGGAAACCGTGCAGCCGCCCCAGTGGCTGGTGCACGAAACCCAGCAGCGCGTCGTGCTCTTCCTCAACCATGTGCTGATGCAGGAGAAGGCGGCCATGGAGCGCCTGGTGCGCCAGAAAGGGCGTGTGGCCCGGGTGCAGTGGCGCAACTTCAATATGGCATTGCTGATCACGCCGGCCGGCCTGTTCAATCTGGCTCCCGAAGGCGCCACCCCTGATCTGCTGCTGGAAATTGCCGACAGCAATCCGCTGGTGCTGGCCAAGTCGGCCATCCGCGGTGACAAGCCGGCCATCCGCATCGAAGGCGATGTGCAGCTGGCGGCCGACATCCACTGGCTGGTCGACAACGTCGAGTGGGATGTGGAAGAAGATCTGGCACGCATCATCGGTGACACGCCAGCCCACATGATCGGCAGCGCTGCCCGCAAGCTGGCCCAGGGGCTGCGCCAGTTCGTCGGTGCCCGCATGGCCAAGGGCGGCGATGCCGCCACGCCTGCCAGCGGCGCGCAGAACAACTTGCCGGTGGCCGACGCCGAGCCGCGCCAGCCGCAATGAGTAAGTTCTTGCGGGGCGCCACCATCCTCTGGGTGGCCTTGCGCTATGGGCTGGATGAGCTGGTGCTCTCCGGCTTCGAGCATCCCGGGCTGCGCGGTCTGCGCCGCGTGCTGACATTGGGCCGCAAGCTGGATGCGCCGCGCGGCGTGCGCCTGCGCGAGGCACTGGAATCGCTGGGCCCGATTTTTGTGAAGTTCGGCCAGGTGCTGTCCACGCGCAGCGACCTGATGCCGCCCGATGTGGCGGAAGAGCTGGCCAAGCTGCAGGACCGCGTGCCGCCGTTCGATCCCCAGATCGCGGTGGACACCATCGAGAAATCGTTCCGCAAGCCGCTGGACCAGGTGTTCACGAGCTTCGAGCGCGTGCCCGTGGCCAGTGCCTCGATCGCCCAGGTGCACTTCGCCACCGTGGTGGACCGTGATGGCAAGGAGCGCGAAGTGGCCGTCAAGGTGCTGCGCCCCGGCATGAAGCGCGTGATCGACAAGGATCTGGCGCTGATGCACATGATGGCCAGTTGGGTGGAGCGGCTCTCCGCCGATGGCAAGCGCCTCAAGCCCCGTCAGGTGGTGGCTGAGTTCGACAACTACCTGCACGACGAGCTGGACCTGATCCGCGAAGCCTCCAATGCCGCGCAGCTGCGCCGCAACATGGACGGTCTGGATCTGGTGCTGATTCCCGAGGTGTATTGGGATTTCTGCCGCCCCGATGTGATGGTGATGGAGCGCATGAAGGGCGTGCCCATCAACCAGATCGAGCGTCTGCGTGAAGCCGGGGTGGACATTCCCAAGCTGGCGCGTGACGGGGTCACCATCTTCTTCACCCAGGTGTTCCGCGACGGCTTCTTCCATGCCGACATGCACCCGGGCAACATCATGGTCAGCCTGGAGCCCGAGACCTTCGGGCGCTATATCTCGCTGGACTTCGGCATCGTCGGTACGCTGACCGAGTACGACAAGGAGTATCTGGCGCAGAACTTCACGGCCTTCTTCCGGCGTGACTACAAGCGCGTAGCGGAGCTGCACATTGAAAGCGGCTGGGTGCCGCCCACCACCCGGGTGGACGAGCTCGAAGCCGCCATCCGCGCCGTGTGCGAACCGTACTTCGACCGCCCGCTGGCCGAGATTTCGCTGGGCATGGTGCTGATGCGCCTGTTCCAGACCTCGCGCCGCTTCCAGGTGGAAATCCAGCCGCAGCTGGTGCTGCTGCAAAAGACCCTGCTCAACATCGAGGGCCTGGGCCGCCAGCTGGATCCCAACCTGGATCTGTGGAGCACGGCCAAGCCCTTCCTGGAAAAGTGGATGCTGGACCAGATGGGGCCGCAGCGCCTGTGGCGCGAGCTGAAGGCCGAGGCTCCCCGCTATGCCAAGCTGCTGCCCGAGCTGCCCCGCCTGGTGCAGCAGTTCCTGCAGCAGGACCGCCACGGCAGCCAGCAGGCCATGCAGGAGCTGCTGGCCGAACAGAAACGCACCAACCGCCTGCTGCAGATGATTCTGTACGGAGGCGTGGGCTTTGTGCTGGGCCTGGTGGTGGTGCGCATCTTGCTAGTGACGCACTTCATTTTCTAAAACAATAACTTCGACGGGAGAACCAGCGTGTTGCTCTTCATGGTGATTGCCTACCTGTTCGTCACCATCGGCATTGGCCTGTGGGCGGCCAGGCGGGTGAAAAACACGGCCGACTTCGCGATTGCCGGCCGGCATTTGCCGATGTACATGATCATCACCACGACGTTTGCCACGTGGTTCGGTTCGGAGATCGTGCTGGGCGTGCCGGCCAAGTTCATCGAAGGCGGTCTGCATGCCGTGGTGGAAGACCCGTTCGGCGCCGGCATGTGCCTGATCCTGGTGGGCCTGTTTTTTGCCGGCAAGCTCTACCGCATGACGCTGCTGACCATCAGCGACTACTACAGGGGCCGTTTTGGTCGCGGCATCGAAGTGGTGTGCTCGCTGATCATCATGCTCAGCTACCTGGGCTGGGTTTCTGCCCAAGTCACTGCGCTGGGGCTGGTGTTCAATCTGCTGTCTGGCGACCTGATCAGCGTGCCCTGGGGCATGGCGATCGGCGTGCTCTCCATTCTGGTCTACACCCTGTGGGGCGGTATGTGGTCGGTGGCCGTGACGGACTTCATCCAGATGATCATTCTGGTGCTGGGTCTGGTGGTGCTGGCCTTTTTTGCGGCCGACATGGCCGGCGGTGCCGACAAGGTGATCGATCTGGCCACCAGCCGCGATTTGTTCAAGTTCTGGCCTGAACCCAGCTGGCACGAGATCCTGTTCTTCTTTGGCGCAGCCATCACCATGATGCTGGGCTCCATTCCGCAGCAGGACGTGTTCCAGCGCGTGATGTCGGCCAACAGCGAGAAGGCGGCCGTGCGTGGCACCGTGATCGGCGGTACTGCCTATATCTTCTTCGCCTTTGTGCCCATGTTCCTGGTGGCCAGCGCGCTGCTGATCATGCCGGAAGAGGCTACGGCCCTGTTGGGGGACGACCCGCAGAAAGTGCTGCCCACGCTGGTGATGGACAAGATGCCGGTGGTCATGCAGGTGCTGTTCTTCGGTGCGCTGCTGTCGGCCATCAAGTCCTGCGCATCGGCCACCTTGCTGGCCCCCAGCGTGACCTTCACCGAAAACATCTGGCGCCAGTTCCGTCCGATGACCAGCGACCGTGAAAACCTGCTCACCATGCGCATCAGCGTGCTGGTGTTTGCGGCCTGCGTGCTGACCTATTCCATCCTGATGGAAGGTACGCCCATTTACGAACTGGTGTCCAGCGCCTACCAGGTGCCGCTGGTGGGGGCTTTTGTGCCGCTGGTGTTCGGCCTGTACTGGAAGCGGGCCAGCACCCAGGGCGCCATTGCGGCGGTGACTCTGGGCATCGGCGTGTGGCTGCTGTTCATGGTGGTGCCGGGCTGGGCGGACGTGTTCCCGCAACAGCTGGCAGGTCTGCTGGCGGCCATGACCGGCATGGTGGCGGGTTCGCTGTTGCCGCAGTGGATCACCAACCGCCGTGACGAAGTGGTGCACTACACCTCGGACACGCCGGTTGTCGGGGTCTGAGTCCCTGCCTTGTTTTGGGCCCCGCAGCCGGGTTTGGTAACGGGCGCCCGATGGGGATTGGGACCTGCCGGGCTTTGCCAAGTCTGGCTGCCTATAATGAAGGGTTTTGCGAAACCCTTTTCTCATCCCTCTGCGCTATGCCGATCTATGCATATAAGTGTGGCTCCTGTGGCCATGCCAAAGACGTTCTGCAGAAAATGTCGGATGCGCCGCTGACGGCCTGCCCGGCCTGCGGTGCCGAGGCCTTTTCCAAGCAGCTGACGGCCCCGGGCTTCCAGCTCAAGGGCTCGGGCTGGTATGCCACCGACTTCAAGGGCGGCGCCACCTCCCAGGCGGCGGCCGCGCCCGCATGCGACAGCGGTGGCAGCGCCTGCGCGGCTGCGGGTTGCCCATCCGCTTCTGCCGAGGTCTAAGCCGCCTTATGTCAGCACTGCGCAAATGGCTGTTCACCGGTCTCCTGGTCATCGTGCCCGGCGTCATCACCGCCTGGGTGTTGAACTGGATCATCAGCACGCTGGACCAGACCCTGCAGATCCTGCCGGAGCACTGGCAGCCCGACCGATTGCTGGGCATGCACATTCCGGGTTTCGGGGTGCTGCTGACCTTGCTGATCCTGCTGCTGGTGGGGGGGGTGGCCAGCAATTTCGTGGGCCGCAAACTGGTCAGCTGGGGCGACGCCATCATTTCCCGCATCCCGGTGGTACGCTCCATCTACTCCAGCGTCAAGCAGGTGTCGGATACGGTGTTCTCCGACAGCGGCAACGCGTTTCGCACCGCCGTGCTGGTGCAATGGCCGCGCGAAGGCGTGTGGACGGTGGCTTTCATCACCGGCCAGCCATCGGGCGAAGTGGCCAGCTACCTGCGCGATGAATATGTGAGCGTGTTCGTTCCGACCACGCCCAACCCCACGGGCGGCTACTTTGTGCTGATGCGCAAGAGCGATTGCGTGGAGCTGGAGATGAGCGTGGACACCGCGCTCAAGTACATCGTCTCGATGGGTGTCGTGGCGCCACCGCCGCTGCCGGTGCCCGACGAGCCCAACTGATAAACAACCCAAACAGCGCGTCCCACGAGGGCGCAGGAAGATAAACCAATGGCCATGCGCTCTGAATATTGCGGTCTTGTGACCGAGGCCCTGATGGGCCAAACCGTGACCCTGTGCGGCTGGGTGAACCGCCGCCGTGACCACGGTGGTGTGATCTTCATCGACCTGCGCGACCGCGAAGGTTATGTCCAGGTGGTGTGCGACCCGGATCGCGCCGAGATGTTCAAGACCGCTGAAGGCGTGCGCAACGAATTCTGCGTGCAGGTCAAGGGCCTGGTGCGCGCCCGTCCTGCGGGCACGACCAACGACAAGCTCAAGAGCGGCCAGATCGAAGTGCTGTGCCACGAACTGAACGTGCTGAACGCTTCGGTGACGCCTCCCTTCCAGCTGGACGACGACAACCTGTCCGAAACCGTGCGCCTGACCAACCGCGTGCTGGACCTGCGCCGTCCCGTGATGCAGCGCAACATGATCCTGCGCTACAAGACCGCCATCCAGGTGCGCAACTTCCTGGACAAGCAAGGTTTCATCGACATCGAAACCCCGATGCTGGGCAAGTCCACCCCCGAAGGCGCCCGCGACTATCTGGTGCCTTCGCGCGTGCACGACGGCGAATTCTTCGCACTGCCCCAGTCGCCCCAGCTGTACAAGCAGATGTTGATGGTGGCCGGCTATGACCGCTACTACCAGATCACCAAGTGCTTCCGCGACGAAGACCTGCGTGCGGACCGCCAGCCCGAATTCACGCAGATCGACTGCGAAACTTCGTTCCTGAACGAAGAAGAAATCCGGGCCATCTTCCAGACCATGATCAAGGAAGTCTTCCAGACCCAGCTGAACGTGGATCTGGGCGAGTTCCCCATCATGACCTACCAGGACGCAGCCTTCCGCTTCGGTTCGGACAAGCCCGATCTGCGCGTCAAGCTTGAATTCACCGAGCTGACCGACTGCATGGGCGACGTGGACTTCAAGGTCTTCTCCACCCCCGCGACCACCAAGGGTGGCCGTGTGGTGGCCCTGCGCGTGCCCGGCGGCGCAGCGATCTCGCGTGGCGAAATCGACGGCTACACCGAGTTCGTCAAGATCTATGGCGCCAAGGGCCTGGCCTGGATCAAGGTCAACGAAGTGGCCAAGGGCCGTGATGGTCTGCAGTCGCCCATCGTCAAGAACCTGCATGACGCAGCGATTGCCGAAATCCTGAAGCGCACCGGCGCACAGGATGGCGACCTGTTGTTCTTCGGTGCAGACAAGGAAAAGATCGTCAACGACTCCATCGGTGCGCTGCGCCTGAAGGTCGGTCACAGCGAATTCGGCAAGAAGAACGGCCTGTTCGAAGACAAGTGGGCACCGCTGTGGGTGGTGGACTTCCCCATGTTCGAACACGACGAAGAGAACGACCGCTGGGCTGCCGTGCACCACCCGTTCACTTCGCCCAAGGACGGTCATGAAGACCTGATGGACAGCGATCCGGGCAAGTGCATCGCCAAGGCCTATGACATGGTGCTGAATGGCTGGGAACTGGGCGGCGGCTCGGTGCGTATCCACCGCGCCGACGTGCAGGCCAAGGTGTTTGCGGCACTGAACATCACGCCGGAAGACCAGCGTGCCAAGTTCGGCTACCTGCTGGACGCACTGCAATACGGTGCACCTCCCCACGGTGGCCTGGCCTTCGGTCTGGACCGTCTGATCACGCTGATGACCGGCTCGGAGTCTATCCGTGACGTGATTGCCTTCCCCAAGACCCAGCGTGCACAGGACCTGCTGACCCAGGCGCCTTCGCCCGTGGACGAGAAGCAACTGCGCGAGCTGCACATCAAGCTGCGCAATGTGGCAGTGACCACCACCACGGCCGAATAAGCCATGGCCTGATCCAGCGGGTGCTGCTGCGGCGCAAGCCGCTGGCGAGCCGCCCGTGCCAACGCCACCCAGTCTCGCGGCTGGGTGGCGTTTTTAATGGCCGCCGCTCCAGAGCGTGATGCCGGGGAGGGCTGCCTTTTCTGATGGAGGATGGTGCGATGCAGCATGCTTGTGGGGGCTGCTCCACCGGCTTTTCCGCGCAGGACACAGGTTTTGACCTCTTGCGGTCCAGCTCCAGCGCTACCATGGGGCCATGGCATCCATGGTTTCCTGCGCACCGGCGCCCGCATCTGTCCCTGCGGCAGCGGTCCCGGCCAGCGCCTACAAAATTCCGGAATCGGTGCTGGTCATCATCTACCGCGCCGATGGCCAGGTGCTGCTGCTGCGCCGTACCCAGGCGGCGCCCGAGGGGCAGCCCTTCTGGCAAGGGGTGACCGGC
Source organism: Comamonas sp. UBA7528 (assembly GCF_002479375.1). Taxonomy (NCBI): domain Bacteria; kingdom Pseudomonadati; phylum Pseudomonadota; class Betaproteobacteria; order Burkholderiales; family Comamonadaceae; genus Comamonas; species Comamonas sp. UBA7528. The sequence continues at coordinate 118,099 of NZ_DLMU01000005.1, read as the reverse complement.
AGCAAGGACTTCGAGGGCGAAGACTGGCGTGCCACGGCGGTGCGCGAGGTGGCCGAGGAAACCGGCATCGACGCCAGGGCCTCCGGCTGCGAGCTGCAGGACTGGGCCTTGCAGAACACCTACACCATTTACCCGCACTGGCTGCACCGCTACGCACCGGGTGTATGGTTGAACACGGAGCGGGTGTTCGGCCTGCGCGTGCCGATGGGCACCAGCGTGGTCTTGAATCCGCGCGAGCACACCGCATTTGCATGGCATGACTGGCGCGAAGCTGCCGACCGCTGCTATTCGCCCTCCAATGCCGAGGCTATTCTCCATCTGCCTGCCTACCTCACCGCATGACTGTTGAGTCCACCCCTTCCCCAGAGAAGATCACCTCGTCCGGCATCGTGCTGCCGCCCGAGACCGGTTTGCTGCGCGTGGCCACTTACAACATCCACAAGGGCGTGCAGGGCCTGGGGCCCACGCGGCGTCTAGAGATCCACAACCTGGGCCATGCGGTGGAGCAGCTGGATGCCGACATCGTCTGCCTGCAGGAAGTACGCAGGACAAACCGCAAGGAGGCCGCCTACTTCGACCGCTGGCCGGACGTGGGCCAGGCCGAGTTTCTGGCCCCCGAAGGCTACGAATCCGTCTACCGCACCAATGCCTATACCAAGGACGGCGAGCACGGCAACGCACTGCTGACGCGCTGGCCTGTCAAAGGTCACAACCACCTCGACATTTCGGACCACCGCTTCGAACAGCGCGGCCTGCTGCATGTGGAGGTGGAAGTGCGTGGCCGCTCGGTACATGCCATCGTGGTGCACCTGGGGCTGATCCCCGGCAGCCGCGTGCGCCAGATCCATGCGTTGCAGCAGTTCATCGAGCACGAAGTACCGCCCGGCGCGCCGCTGGTGGTGGCGGGCGACTTCAACGACTGGGGCAACCACATCAAGCGCATGCTGGCCAGCTTCGGCCTGTATGAATTCGAGGGCGAAGACCTGAGGGCGCTGACCTACCCCTCGCGCCTGCCGCTGGCCCAGCTGGACCATGTGTATGTGCGCGGCCTCACGCCCACCGGCCTGATGGTGCCCCAGGGCCGCATCTGGTGGCGTATGTCCGACCACCTGCCGCTGATCGCGGAATTCCGGCTGTGACAACAGGGGGCTGAGGGCGGAAGCGTTGCGCATCGCCATGGGCGACGGCTGTCGCATCGGTATTGTGGTGCTATCTTAAACGTAGCTATCCGTGCGCTCGCAGACTGCGTGATATGCCCATTTCCTTGTTGTGACTGTGCCCGGGAATCGCTGGTAACATGCTTGGCATGTTTAGTGATCTGGCTGCCAACCCCATGAATCCTGCGAACCCGGACGAGGGCACACCCGTCTCCGTGAAGATCCGTGAACGGATCACGGCAGCCCGCAAGCGCTTCAACGCCAATGACAACATTGCCGAATTCATCGAGCCCGGTGAGCTGGAGAAGCTGCTGGACGAGGTGGAAACAAAGATGCAGGGCGTGCTCGACAGCATGGTGATCGACACCGCCAACGACCACAACACCCGCACCACCGCGCGCCGTGTGGCCAAGATGTACCTGAACGAGGTCTTCAAGGGCCGCTATGTGCAGTCGCCAGCCATCACCGAATTCCCCAACGCCGAGCACCTGAACGAGCTGATGATCGTCGGCCCCATCACCGTGCGCAGCGCCTGCAGCCACCACCTGTGTCCGGTGATCGGCAAGATCTGGATCGGGGTGCTGCCCAATGAACACACGAATGTGATCGGCCTGTCCAAATATGCCCGTCTGGTGGACTGGGTGATGGGCCGCCCGCAGATCCAGGAAGAGGCTGTGGTGCAGCTGGCCGACCTGATCATGGACAAAACCCAGCCCGATGGCCTGGCCATCGTGATGGAGGCATCGCATTTCTGCATGTCCTGGCGCGGTGTGCGCGAGATGGACAGCAAGATGCTGAACTCGGTGATGCGCGGCGCCTTCCTGAAGGATGCCAACCTGCGCCGCGAATTCCTGTCGTTGATTCCAGGGAGGAACTGATCCATGTTGGTGCGCCTGCTCTATGCCAGCCGCGCGGTCGATACCTCGCCCGCGGCCATCGAAGCCATTCTGTCCCAGTCGCGTGAGCACAACCCCTGCAACGGCCTGACCGGCGTGCTGTGCTACGGAGGCGGGGTGTTTCTGCAGGCCATCGAGGGCGGGCGCAGCGCCGTCAGCCACCTGTTCGGCACGCTGATGCACGACGCACGCCACAAGGATGTGGAGCTGCTGCAGTTCCAGGAAATCGACGAACGCCGCTTCGGTGGCTGGACCATGGGCGTGGTCAACCTGAACAAGCTCAACCATTCCATCTTGCTCAAGTACTCCGAGAAGGCCGAGCTCGACCCCTATGCTGTCTCCGGCCAGGTGTCGTTTGCGCTGCTGGAGGAACTGATGGCCACGGCATCCATCATCGGCCGGGCATGAAGCAGCGTTGCTGACACCGGATCTTTCCAGCCCAGGGCTGGAACCAGGGGCCTGTCGGCCCCTTTGCTTTTCTGCTTTCGCTTTGTTTTTTCTTCGCTTTTTCCTTGGCTTTTCTCGGGCCTAGTCGTTGTTATGAGTTTGCAGGCATTTGCGCTGATCATTGTGGCCGGTCTGATCCACGCGGGGTGGAACGTGGCGGCCAAGAAGGCGGGGGGCGACTCCCGCTTTGCTTTTTTCACCTCCATCATCATGATGGTCATCTGGGCGCCGCTCGGCTGGTGGGTCGGGCGTGATGTAGTGCCCGGCTGGGGTCAGGCCGAATGGGCGGTGGTGGTTATCAGCGGCCTGCTGCATGTGGCGTACTACGTGACGCTGCTGCGCGGCTACCGGCATGCGGACCTGACCGTGGTCTACCCGCTGGCACGCGGTAGCGGGCCGCTGCTGAGCTCCATGGTGGCCATCGCCTTTCTGGGCGAGCACATTTCGACGCTGGGCGCGGCCGGGATTGCCGGTGTGGTGCTGGGGGTGTTCTTCATCGCTGGCGGTCCGGCGCTACTGCGCCCGCGCAGCGACCCTGAAGCCCGATTGCGCCTGCGCCGCGGCCTGCTGTATGGCGTGCTCACCGGCGTGTTCATTGCCAGCTACACGGTGGTGGACGGCTATGGCGTGCGCCTGCTGCTGATGTCGCCCATCCTGATCGACTACATGGGTAACTTTGTGCGTGTATTCCTGCTGGCGCCGGTGGTGCTGCGCGATCTGCCGGAAGCGCGCCGCCTGTGGGCACAGCAATGGCGCTGGGCTGCCTTGGTGGCCCTGGTCAGCCCCGTGGCCTATGTGCTGGTGCTGTATGCCATGCAGACCGCGCCCATGTCCCACGTGGCGCCGGCGCGCGAGGTGTCCATGCTGTTTGCGGCGCTGATCGGCGGCCATCTGCTGGGCGAAGGCGACCGGGCCGTGCGCATCTTCGGTGCGGTGCTGATCGCCCTGGGCGTGACAGCCCTGGGACTGGGGTGAGGAACTCTGCAGTCCGGAAGGCTTCCCATGAAGAGGACGCTGCCAGCCATCATGTTTTCCGGAGTGTGACCATGCCGTATCCAACCCCATCTCTTGCGCGCAGCCCGGTGCGCCGCCGCCCCTGGCATCCATGGCGGGCGCTGCCCGTGCTGGGCGCGCTGCTGTGGGTGCTTGCAGCCCAGGCCGCACCGGCGCCCTGGTACTGGTGGGTCAGCAAGCTGGACGGCAAGCGCGTCTGTGCGCAGCACATGCCGGCCAGCGGCTGGGAACGGGCCGAAGGCCCTTTCCCCCAGGCGGGCTGCCAGGTGCAGCAGCCGCGTGCCTTGCTGGGCGGCGCAGGGCGCTGAAGCCCTTGTCCCAGCGCCGCGTCACCTGCGCGCAAGCTGCCGACGCAGGGCCCGGCGTACCATGCGGGACTGACCGGCCGCAGGAGGCCGGAATTCCACTTTGCCTACCGAGCTGCCCATGCCCTCCCTGGAATCCCTGACCGCATTTTTTGGCGTTGCCGTGCTGCTGGCCCTGAGCCCCGGCCCGGACAATGTGTTTGTGCTGCTGCAGTCGGCCCAAAAGGGCTGGCGTGCCGGCCAGGCGGTGGTGCTGGGGCTGTGCGGGGGGATCCTGGTGCACACCACGGCCGTGGCCCTTGGGCTGGCTGCGGTGTTTGCGGCTTCGGCTGCGGCGTTCACGGCGCTCAAATGGTGCGGCGCCGCGTATCTGGTCTATCTGGCCTGGGGGGCGTTGCGGGCACCGTCCCGTGTCAGTGACGGCCCGGTGCTGCAGGCCCGCGACCAGCGACTGCCATGGCACGAGGCCCTGCGCATGGTGGGCCGGGGGCTGCTGATGAACCTGACCAACCCCAAGGTGCTGATCTTCTTTCTGGCATTTCTGCCCCAGTTTGCCGACCCGGCCCGTGGCCCTGTGGCGCCGCAGATTGCCGCGTTTGGCGCGGTGTTCATGGCCGCCACCTTGATGGTGTTCGGTGCCATCGCCTGCTTCAGCGGCGTGTTCGGCACGGTGCTGCAGCGCTCGGCCCGCGCCCAGTGGTGGCTGAACCGCCTGGCAGGCGTGGTCTTTTTGGGCATGGCCGTGCGCCTGGCCACGGTGCAGCGCTGAACCTGGCCTGGGCGGAGCGTGGTCAGTGCCCAAGGAAAGCAGGCCACGGCCGCTGAATGCCGTGCTTACACCGCTGTTGGCACAGGTATGCGATCTGCTGCGGTTGCAGTGGTCAACGGTGCAGGCTGGACCACATCGCGTTGCAGTGCGGTCGGTGGTGCAGGATAGGGCGGCAGCGGTGCGCGCAGCTGTTCGAAAGCGCGGGCAACCTGCAGCACGCCCAGGTCGTCAAAGCGCGGGCCGGTAATCTGCAGCCCGATGGGCAGGCCCTGGGCCGACTGCGCACAGGGCACGGAAATGGACGGTTGCTCCGACATATTGAAGGGCACGGTGAAGGCAATGTGCTCCAGCGGGCGCAGCGGGTCGTTGGTGGGCGCGGCCAGCGCCGCATCGAAGGCGGTGATGGGTGCCACGGGCGAAAGCACATAGTCGAATGCCGCACAGGCCTGCACCGTGGCCTGGCGCGTGCGGAAGAACTGGTGCTGGGCGGTAAACAGTGCGCTGGCGGTCATCCCGTCAGCGCTGTCAGCCCACTGGCGGATGAAGGGCAGTACCTTGTCTTGCTGCGCTGCAGGCAGGGCCTGCAGGTCCATGTGGGAGCGCATACGCCAGAAATGGTCCATGCCGTCCAGCATGTCGCGGGTCAGAAACGGAGCCATGGGCTCGACGATGGCGCCGGCCTTTTCCAGCAGCGTGGCGGCCTGTTCGATGGCCTGGCGCACTTCGGGCGCCACCGGCAGGCCGCAGCCTGCATCCAGCAGCAGGCCAAAACGCAGGCCGCGCAGGCGTTCCAGCCCGGTATCCAGTTGTTCCCAGGCGATGAACTGCGGCGGCAGCGCCATGCAGTCGCGTGCATCGGGCTGGGCCAGCACCATCATCATCAGCGCGGCGTCTTCCACGCTGCGTGTCATGGGGCCGGCACAGCGGCCGGTATAGGGCGGGTCGATGGGAATGCGGCCCAGGCTGGGCTTGAAACCCACAATGCCGCACCAGCTGGCCGGCAGGCGGATGGAGCCGCCGATGTCGGTGCCCACATGCAGCGGGCCATAGCCGGCGGCGGCGGCGGCGCCCGCGCCGGCGCTGCTGCCGCCGGGACCTTTGGACAGGTCCCAGGGATTGCGCGCCGTGGCGTGAAAGCTCGACAGCCCGGAAGACAGCATGCCAAAGTCCGGCATGGTGGTTTTGCTCCACAGCAGCGCGCCGGCTTCGCGCAGACGGGCCGCGGGCGGGGCATCGGCGGCAGCAGGCACCAGGGCGGTGGCGGCCGTGCCCAGTGGTGTGGGGTCGCCGGCGGTGGCAATGTTGTCCTTGATGGTAGCCGGCACGCCGTCCAGCCAGCCCTGCGGTGCGCGTTGTTGCCAGCGTGCTTCGCTGGCACGGGCCTGTTCCAGCGCGGCTTCGGGGCGCAGCAGGTAGGTGGCGTGCAGTTGGGGCTCCCAGCGTGCCGCCTGGTCCAGCACCGCCTGCATGACTTCGACCGGGGACAGCTGGCGCGCCATATAAGCCCGCAGCAGCTGGGTGGCGCCCAGGGTGTGCAATTCGCTCATATCCCTCCTTTGCGGCCCCGCAGGGCGTTCAGAATTCAGATACCAGGAAAACGCGGCCGGCACAGGGTGCAGGCAGGGCGGCCGTCGGTGCCGCCCTTCAGGAGATCAGGCCCAGGACAGCGCGGCCAGATCGTTCACAAAGATCGGCATGTCCTTCCACAGCCCGCGCAGCCCCTTGCTGGCCACGGTGACCCACTGCGGCTGGTAGAGGAAGGCGTGCACGCTGTCCTCAGCCAGCAGGCGTTGGGCTTCGCCCAGCAGGCGGGCACGGTCGGCCGGGCGGGGGGTGTTCTTGATCTTGTCGTAGAGCTGGTTGAACTGCTCGGACTTGTAGCCCCAGTAGTAGTCCGGCTTGGCGAAGTTGCCCAGATCGAAGGGCTCGACATGGGAGATCAGCGTCAGGTCATAGTTCTTGTTGGTGTAGGTGCCCGACAGCCACTGCGCCCATTCCACGTTCTGCAGCTTGAGCTTGATGCCCACCTTGGCCAGTTCGGCGGCAATGATCTCGCCGCCCTGGCGCGCATAGGGCGCGGGCGGCAAGGTCATGGTCAGCTCCAGCGGCAGCTTGACACCGGCTTCCGCCAGCAGCTTCTTGGCCTTGTCCACGTCATGCGGGTTGATGCCGGTGGTGTCCACATAGCCAAAGGCGCCGGGCACATAGTGGCTGCCGATGGGCACGCCATAGCCTTCGGCTGCCCCTTCGATCACGGTCTTGCGGTCGATGGCGGCGGCAATTGCGCGGCGCACGCGGGCATCGTCCAGCGGCTTGCGCGCGTTGTTGATGGCCACAATGGTCTTGGCCCGCGAACCGCTGACCAGCACCTGGAAGCGCGCGTTGTTCTTGAACTGCGGCACGCTGCGGGGCGTGGCACGGGGGAAGGCATCCACATCCCCGGCCAGCAGTGCGGCCACCTGGGCGGCGGCATCGGGGATGAAGCGGAAGGTGGCGCGGTGGATGCGGATCTTCGCGGCATCGCGGTACTGTGGCCAGGCCACCAGGGTGACCGAGGCGCCCTTGTTCCACATGCCCAGTTTGTAGGGGCCGGTGCCCACCGGCTTGGTGGTGTTGGTGGCGGCGCTTTTGGGCTCGACGATGATGGCGGTGGCCTGGCCCAGCACGAACAGGAAGTCGGGGTCGATCTCCTGCGTGAGGATGACCACCTGGTGCTCATCGACCACGCTGACCTTCATGCTGGCGAAGGTGCGCTTGTCCTTGTTGGTGCTCTTGTCCGAAGCGGCGCGCTCGAACGAGAACTTCACCGCCTGGGCGTTGAAGGGTTCCCCGTTCTGGAATTTCACGCCCTTGCGCAGGCGGAAGGTGTAGGTCTTGAGGTCGGGGGAGACTTCCCAGCTTTCGGCCAGCATGGGGGACACGCTGCCGTCGCTGTTGATCTTGGTGAGCGACTCGAAGATGTTGTAGTGCACGATCTCCGCCACCGACGAGGCTGCGCTGGCCGTGGGATCCAGCATGGGGGGCTCCAGCGTCAGCGCCAGGGTGACGCTGTCCTTCTTGCCCTGTGCCAGCCCGGTCAGCGGGTGCAGCAGGGGCACGGAAGCAAGTGCACCCGTGGTCAGAAGGTGGCGGCGGTTGATCATGGGGAGGGTCTCCGGTCGAATCTTGTTGTGGTGGATGAATCAGGCTGCACAGCGTGCGCAGCGCACTCCGCTTTGTACACCACCCGGTAGTGCTGCCGTGTCGCTCTATACGGCACTGGAGTCGGCGGCGCGGGCTTGGCGGCGTGCACGCGCACGGCCGGGGGCAATGGTGGGAGCGGCCTGCACCAGCTGGCGCGTATACGGGTGCTGCGGGGCAGTGAACAGCTGCTCGGGCGTGCCGCGTTCCACGATGCGGCCCTGGTGCAGGACCACCACCTCCTGGCACAACTGCTGCACCACGGCCAGATCGTGGCTGATCAGCAGGAACGTCACGCCGTGCTGCTGCTGCAGGTCCTGCATCAGGTTCAGCACCTGGGCCTGCACGGACACATCCAGCGCGCTGACGGGCTCATCGGCCACGATCAGCTGCGGCCGGGTGATCAGCGCCCGGGCAATGGCAATGCGCTGGCGCTGGCCGCCGGAGAACTCGTGCGGGTATTTGTCCAGATCGCTGTCGCGCAGGCCCACCTGGGCCAGGACCTCGGCCACGCGCAGGCGGCGCTGCGCAGTGGTGCTGTCCTCCAGTGCTTCCAGGGGCTCGGCGACGATGCGGGCAATGGTCTGGCGCGGGTCCAGCGATCCATAGGGGTCCTGGAACACAATCTGAAAGTGGCGCCGCTGGGCCCGCAATTCGGACGCTGTCAGCGCGTTCAGGTCCTGCCCCCGCAAGCGGATGGTTCCAGCGCTGGGCTGGTCCAGCGCCATGACCAGGCGGGCCAGCGTGGACTTGCCCGATCCCGATTCGCCCACCACGCCCAGACTGCGGCCGGCGTGGATCTGCAGGCTGATGTCCTGCAGCGCGGCCACGGTTTCGGGCGCGCGCCACAGCTGGCGGCGTGGCAGCTGGTAGGTGCGCTGCAGATGTTCCACCTGCAGCAGCGGGGCGATGGCCGTGGTCGCGTCCATGGTGCCCGTGGTGGCGGTGCTCATGCGGGACTTCCTGCGACCGTGCCGGAAGGGGGCAGGGCAGCCATGGCTTCGGGCCGCAGGCAGCGCGCCCAGTGCCGGTCGCTGCCGTCCTGGGGCACGGGCACGGGGCGCTGACTGCGGCACTGCGGCTGGGTATAGCTGCAGCGGCCGCTGAAGGCGCAGCCGGGCGGCAGATCGGCCAGCTCCGGCACGGTGCCGGCAATGGTCTGCAAGGGCGGCATGCGGCCATTGGGCAGGCGGGCGGCACCCAACTGCGGTCGCGCGGCCAGCAGGCCCCGGGTGTAGGGGTGGGCCATGTGCCGGAACAGGGTGTCGGTGGGGCCGCTTTCCACCACGGAGCCGCCGTACATGACCAGCATCTGGTCCACGTTCTGGGATATCACGCCCAGATCGTGGGAGATCAGGATCAGGCCCATGCCGCGCTCGTCCACCAGATCGGCAATCAGATCCAGGATCTGCTGCTGCACGGTCACATCCAGCGCAGTGGTGGGTTCATCGGCAATCAGCACATCGGGCTGGCAGGCCAGGGCCATGGCAATCATGATGCGCTGGCGCTGGCCGCCGGAGAACTGGTGGGGATAGTCGCCCAGGCGCCGTGCGGCCTGCGGGATGCCCACGCGTTCCAGCAGAGACAGGGCCTCGGTCTGGGCGCTGCGTGCACTCAGGCCCTGGTGGCGGCGCAGCGGCTCGGCCACCTGGCGGCCAATCGGGTGCACCGGGTTCAGGGCCGTCATGGGCTCCTGGAAAATCATGGCCATGCGGTTGCCGCGCAGCTGGCTCCAGCCGGTCTCGCTCAGGTCCAGCAAGGACTGGCCGTGCAGGCGTACGCTGCCGGCGGTGCTGGCGTTGTCGGGCAGCAGGCCCATCAGCGCCAGTGCGGTGAGCGACTTGCCGCAGCCCGATTCGCCGATCAGGCCCAGCGTGCCGCCCCGCTCCAGCGTGAACGAGAGATCGCGCACAGCGGCCACCTGCCCGCGGTGGGTGTGCAGGGTGACGCAGAGGTGATCGACTTCCAGCAGCGGCATGATGCTCCTTCAGCGACGTCGCAGGCGCGGGTCCAGCAGGTCGCGCAGACCGTCGCCCAGCAGATTCAGGCCCAGCACCGACAGCGCAATCGCAACGCCGGGAAACACGGCCAGCAGCGGGGCCTGGAACATCAGGGTCTGCGCTTCGCTGAGCATGCGGCCCCAGGACGGCATGGGCGGCTGCGTGCCCAGCCCCAGATAGGACAGGGCGGCTTCGGCCAGGATGGCAATGGCGAACTGGATGGTGGCCTGCACCACCAGCACGGACAGGATGTTGGGCAGCACATGCTGGCGGGTGATCTGCCAGCGGTTCTTGCCACAGGCGCGGGCGGCCAGCACATATTCACGGGCCCACACGGCATTGGCCGAGGCGCGGGTGATGCGCGCGAAAGTGGGGATGTTGAAGATGCCGATGGCGACGATGGAGTTGACAATGCCCGCGCCGAACACGGCCGTCAGCATGATGGCCGACAGGATGGCGGGAAAGGCAAAGGTGAAGTCCGACAGCCGCATGATGGCTTCTTCCGTCCAGCCACGGCGGGCCGAGGCCAGCAGGCCCAGCAGTGTGCCGATGGTCAGGCCGATGCCCACGGCAATCACGCCCACCCAGATGGAATTGCGCGCACCCACCAGCAGCAGCGAAGCCACGTCGCGGCCGTAGGCATCCGTACCCAGCCAATGCCCGGCGTCGGGTGCCTGCAGCTTGGTGTCCAGGTCCATGACGTACGGATCCCAGGGTGTCCAGACAAAGGACAGCAGCGCGCAGGCGATCAGCAAGGCGGTCAGCGTCGCTCCTGCCACAAAGCTGGGGTGGCGGCGCGCGCGCTGCCAGAAGCCGGGGGAGGCAGTGGCCGCTGATGCGGTGGCCGGGGTCGAGCGGGGAACCATAGGGGAGGTTGCCGTGGGTTCAGACATCGCTCGCCTCCACACGGGGGTCGATCACGGCATACAGCAGATCCACCACAAAATTCACCACAATCACCATGGCGGCCAGCAGCATCACGCAGTTGCGCACCACGATCAGATCGCGGTTGGCAATGGACTGGAAGATCAGCCGGCCCAGACCGGGCAGGTAGAACACGTTTTCCACCACGATGGTGCCGGCCAGCAGATTGGCAAATTGCAGGCCCATCACGGTGATGACGGGAATCATGGCATTGCGCAGCACATGGCCCCAGAGCACGGCACGCTGGCTCAGGCCCTTGGCGCGGGCGGTGCGCACAAAGTCTTCGCGCAGCACTTCGAGCACGGCCGAACGGGTGATGCGCGCCAGAATGGCGGCCTGCACCACGGCCAGTGCCACGGCGGGCAGGATCAGCGCCTGCAGGGCGGGCCACCAGCCACCGCCAGCCTCTTCGGTCCAGCCTGGAAAGCCACCGGCGGAAAACCACTGCAGCTTCACCGAAAACAACAGGATCAGCAGGATGGCGAACCAGAAATTCGGGATGGCGATGCCGATCTGCGCCAGGCCCATGGTGCCCACATCGCCCAGCTTGTTGTGGTGCGATGCGGCATAGACGCCGGCCAGCAGGGCCAGCACCGTGGTCAGCAGCATGGCCATCACCGCCAGCGGGATGGTGACGGACAGGCGCTCCAGCACCAGCTCCAGCACGGGTGTGCCGTAGGTGTAGCTGTCGCCCATCTGGCCCTGGAACAGGCCGGAGATCCAGTCGGTGTAGCGCTGCCAGGCGGGCTGATTCAGACCCAACTGCTCGGCCATGGCATGCACGGCTTCAGGGTCTGCGTCCGGGCCCAGCAGCACCTGGGCCACGTTGCCGGGCAGGATTTCCAGCACACCGAACACCACCACGGACGCCCCCAGCAGGGTGGCGACCAGGGTCAGCAGTCGTTTGGCAAGGAAAATGCTCATAAAGCAATAGCGTGTGGTGCGCGCCGGGTGTGCGTGAGGGGCCAAGCTTAACGGGAAATCTTCGCTCCCGGTGGCAACTCGGCTGCAGGGGCTTGCCCGCACACCGGTCAGGTGCTTGGCGGACACCGATAATAGGTGCCATGTGCCCTATTTGTGTGTTGTTCCCGGGAGTGAAGCTATGGCGCTGATGATCACGGACGAGTGCATCAACTGCGATGTGTGCGAACCCGAGTGCCCCAACGATGCCATTTACATGGGCGAGCACATCTATGAGATCCATCCGCACAAGTGCACCGAGTGCGTGGGGCACTTTGACGAACCCCAGTGCATGCAGGTCTGCCCGGTGTCGTGCATTCCGGTGAACCCGGAGCATGTGGAAAGCCGGGAGACGCTGATGCAGAAATACCTGCGGCTGCAAGCGGAGGCCGGGTCGGCCGCGCATTGACCATGGCCTTGCCCCTTGGCGGGGCGGGTGGAACTGCCGGCAGGGATTGAGTACCCCACAAACCCACGAACGGCCCAAGCCTATGCCCGCGCCAATGCCGCGCGCATGGGCCGCTTTGCTCAGGACTCGGCAGTGGCCGCGGGTGGGGTCTTGCGCTCCGGCTTGGGGCGCGGCGCCTTGGTGGTGTGGATCTGCAGCGTGGCCTTGTCCATGTCGCCGGCCACGAGCTGGGGCCAGGATTTCAGGCTGTGGGCAATGCTGTCGTGGATCAGGTTCCACTGGTCCTGTGGCGGCTTCTTGAGCACCCAGCTGGCGACTTCGCCCTTGTGGCCCGGGTGGCCGATGCCCACCCGCAGGCGCCAGTACTGGTCGCTGCCCAGCTGGGCATGGATGTCGCGCAGGCCGTTGTGGCCGCCGTGGCTGCCGCCTTTTTTGAGCTTGACGATGCCGGGCGTGAAGTCCAGCTCATCGTGCACGACCAGGATTTCCTCGGGCTGAATCTTGAAAAAGCGTGCCAGCGCGCCCACCGACTTGCCCGACAGGTTCATGAAGGTCTGGGGTTGCAGCAGCCACACGGTCTGCCCCTGCACATTGGCGCGGGCCATCAGGCCCCAGTAGCTGCGCTCGGGGTTGAGCTGCACTTTCAGTTCGCGTGCCAGTCCATCGATCCACCAGAAGCCGGCGTTGTGGCGGGTGTCTTCGTATTCCGGGCCTGGATTGCCCAGGCCCACAAACAGTTTGATCATGGCGGTGATTATCCCGGTGGGGCCGCGCCCGCGCAGGGCGCTCCCCAAAAACAAATGGCCCACGCAGGGTGGGCCATGTGGGGGGCATGGCCCTGGCGGGCCATGCGGTGCCAGGCACAAGAATTACTTCTTGCCCTTCTTGGCTGGAGCGGCAGGAGCAGCAGCGACAGCGGCGCTGGCATCGGGAGCCACTTCAGGCAGCTTGATGGAGATCAGGGCAGGGTTCTTGTTGGAACCACGCACCACAGCCTTCACGCCGTTAGGCAGCTTGACGGACTGCAGGCCCACCACCGACTTGGAAGTCAGGGCGCTCAGGTCCACGTTGATGAACTCGGGCAGAGCGGAAGGCATGCACACCACGTCCAGTTCATGGATCAGTTGGGTCACGGTGCAGCTTTCGCCCTTGACGGCGGGAGACTCTTCCAGGCCGGTCAGGTGCACGGGCACCTTCAGGTGCACCTTGGTGGTGGCGTCCACGCGTTGGAAGTCCACGTGCAGCACCAGGGGCTTGTAGGGGTGGAATTGCACGTCGCGCAGAACGACCTTGGTTTCCTTGCCGTCCACTTCCAGGTCCAGGATCGAAGAATGGAAAACTTCCTTCTTCAGAGCGTGGAACAGGTTGTTGTGGTTCAGCTCGATCAGTTGGGCTTCAGCAGCGCCACCGTAGATGATGCCGGGGGTGTTGCCCGAATTACGCAGGCGGCGGCTCGCACCCGTACCTTGCAAAGCGCGCGAAGTTGCGGCGAATTTCATAATGAACTCCAGAGGGGGCGGACCGCGACCAGTCTCGCCCTGTTAATAAAAAGATGGGGCAGCACCTGCTGTCCCTGTCTTTGCGGTGCCCCGGAACACACCGCAGCCTCCGCGAGGGAGGCTGTGGGGTTTCGGACTTGAAAGGGGCTTAGTCCTGGAACAGGCTGCTCACCGAGTCACCCGAGGAGATACGCTGAATGGTTTCAGCGAACAGGGGGGCCACGGAGAGCTGACGGATCTTGGTGCAGGCCTGGGCGTTGGCGTTCAACGGGATGGTGTTGGTCACCACCACTTCGTCCAGTGCTTCGCCTTCGGAGATGCGCTGGATGGCCGGGCCCGAGAAAATGGGGTGCGTGCAATAGGCATACACCTTCTTGGCGCCGCGCTGCTTGAGCACTTCGGCTGCCTTCACCAGCGTACCGGCGGTGTCGATCATGTCGTCCATGATCACGCAGTTGCGGCCTTCGATGTCACCGATGACGTGCATCACTTCGGACACATTGGCCTTGGGACGGCGCTTGTCGATGATGGCCAGATCGCAACCCAGTTGCTTGGCCAGCGCACGGGCACGCACCACACCGCCCACGTCGGGCGAGACCACGATCAGATCGTCGTAGTTCTTCTGACGCAGATCGCCCAGCAGCACCGGCGAGGCGTAGATGTTGTCCACGGGGATGTCGAAGAAGCCCTGGATCTGGTCAGCGTGCAGGTCCATGGTCAGCACGCGCGACACGCCGGCAGCCTGCAGCATGTTGGCAACCACCTTGGCGGTGATGGCCACACGGGTGGAGCGCACGCGGCGGTCCTGGCGGGCATAACCGAAATAGGGGATGACAGCGCAGATGCTCTCAGCGGAAGCACGCTTGAGTGCGTCCACCATCACCAGCAACTCCATCAGGTTGTCATTGGTGGGAGCGCAGGTCGGCTGCACGACGAAAACGTCACGGGTGCGAACGTTTTCCTTGATTTCGACAGTGACTTCACCGTCAGAGAAACGACCAACGTCGGCAGCGCCCAGAGTCGTGCCGAGATGCTGAGCGATCTCCGTTGCCATGGCAATGTTGGCATTGCCGGTGAAGACCTTGAATTGAGAGTGATTGGAGTGCATGTGCGTCCCAGTTATTGGGGTTACCTGTACGCAAAGAAATCTGGCAGGGGAAGAAGGATTCGAACCTTCGCATGCCGGAATCAAAATCCGGTGCCTTAACCAACTTGGCGACTCCCCTACACTGGCCTGCTGCTGTTGCAGCAAACCGGTAGTTCTTTAATCTGCTACCCACTCTTTCAGTGGATGGCGCGGCAGATTCTCGCAAATTCGGATTGTCCAGCTGCATTGCTCTGCAATTGGAAAATCCGCTTGCTTTATTTGCGCAAACACTGCACTTCCTGAGCCCGTCATTCTAGCCTGTAAACCGCGCGATTCGAGCCAATTTCTGACTTTTTTCACATCGGGGCACAAAGCCTCTGCAACAGGCTGCAAGTCGTTGTGACCAAAGTCAAAGTGATTTGCAGCAAAGTCTTCGATTGTAGCATTGTTTGTATCGCGCTGCAGCGAAGGCGAGGTAAAAATCCCCTTGGTGTCCAAACCGGCGGCCGGTTTGACCACGACAAAGCGGGCGGCAGGCAGAGGATGGGTGGGCGCCAGCGGGGTGATGTGCTCGCCGATGCCCTGCACCCAGGCATTGTCTCCGCCAATGAAGAACGGGACATCGGCGCCCAGTTGCAGGCCGATGCGCGCCAGGGCGGCGCGGTTCAGCCCCAGATTCCACAGGCGGTTGAGCGCGATCAGGGTGCTGGCGGCGTCGGACGAGCCGCCGCCCATGCCGGCCTGTGACGGGATGTGCTTGTCCAGCGCGATGCGGGCGCCTTGTGTGCAGCCCGTGGCCGCTTGCAAGGCCCGTGCGGCACGCACGATCAGGTCGTCCGCTGGCAGCGCCGGGGCATCGGCGTTCAGATCCTGGCGCGTGATGGCGCCGTCGCTGGTTTTCTCAAAATGCAGCCGGTCCTGCCAGTCGATGAGCATGAAGACCGATTGCAGCAGGTGGTAGCCGTCGGCCCTGCGTCCGGTGATGTGCAGAAACAGGTTGAGCTTGGCCGGTGCGGGCACATCGTAGAGCGAGTGCATGGGAATCCGAGAGTAGGAAAAAGGATGGGTGAGGCCGTGCGGTCTCAGCGGTCCAGGATCAGGCGCAGGCTGGCGGCCGGTGTGGGGCTGTGGCGCGTGGCGGCAATGCGGCCATCGGCATAGCGTTCCAGGTCCACGCTCCAGCCATCCACCGCCTGGTTCTGGCCTTGCAGCCAGGCAAACAGGGCGGGAACGGGAATCTGGGTGCCCAGGGTGTCCCGCACCAGTTCATCCAGCGATGCGGAGGTGCGTTGTGTCGTGCCCTGCTGCAGCAAGGCGCTGCCGGGTTGCCAGCTGATCAGGGCCACACTGGAGCCCAGCGGGGTGAACAGCTGCAGGCTGCCGGCCTGGGGCGAACCGCGCAGCTCGAACGAGGCGCTGAAGGACTGCGGGCCGTTGCTGTTCAGTGCGGTGTCGTCCTGCAGTTGCAAGGCCATGCGGCCGCTCCAGAACTGGTTGCCGGCCTCCGCCGCGCTGCGGGGCGGTGTGCTGCAGGCAGCCAGCCAGCCGGTGGCGCTGAGACCTGCCAACAGCAGCACCCTGCGGGAAACCGCTTGCGTCACGGACGCACTCCCAGGCGCTTGAGGGTGGCCCGCAGCGTGTCGTTCTGCGGATCGCGCGCCAGCGCCTGCTGCCAGATGGTGCGGGCACGGGTCTTGTCGCCCAGCTGCCACAGCACTTCGCCCAGGTGGGCGGCGATGTCCACATCGTTGCGCAAGCCGTATGCCTTTTCCAGGATCGCCAGCGCTTCGGTCTTGCGGCCTTGCTGGAATTCCACCCACCCCAGGCTGTCCAGGATGAAGGGGTCATTCGGCGCCAGGTCCAGCGCCTTCTGGATCAGGGTCCTGGCTTCATCCAGGCGGATGCCGCGTTCCGCGAGGGAGTAGCCCAGCGCGTTGTAAGCATGGTGGTGGGTGGGCTGGCGTTCGATGACGCCGCGCAGCAGTGCCTCGGCGGTGTCGTACTTGCCGGCCTTGTCGGCCAGGATGGCCGTGTCATAGGCAATGTCGTTGTCTTCCGGCGACTGGTCCAGCAGGGTGCGCTGCAGCAGGTAGGCCTCTTGCGGCGCACCGGCATCGCGCAGCAGCTGGATTTCGGCGCGGCGCTTGAGCTTTTCCTGGGCGGGCGAGCGCGTGGGCACGGCGCGGATCAGCGCACGTGCCTGGGGCAGCTGGCCCTGGCGCGCCAGGATGGTGGCGCGCAGGCTTTGCACATTCAGGATGGCATGGCCGTCCTCGATCTTGTCCAGCCACTGGCTGGCGGCCTTGTCATTGCGCTGCTGCAGCGCGATGCTGGCGTGCATCAGATAGGCCTGGGTCAGCACGGCCTGGCGGGTGCTGTCGTCGGGCACTTTCTCGGCCAGCGGGATGAACTGGTCCAGCGAACGCTGGGCCGCTTCCGGTTCGCCGTTCTGGAATTGCAGGCCGGCCAGGGCCAGCCAGGCATCGGCAAACTCGGGATTTTCGTTGGTAATGATCTCCAGCTGCTCCCGTGCCTGGGCATTGCGTTCATAACCCATCAGCACCCGGGCGTAGGCCATGCGGATGGTGGCGGAAGGCGAATGCTTCAGATAGCCCTGCACCAGCGGCTCGGCTTCGGGCATGTCGGCTTCCATCAGCTCCAGGGCCAGCAGGGCGGCGGCGCCGTTGTCCGGGGCCATGGCGTGCGACTTGCGCGCGGCGTCCAGTGCCAGTTCCTTTTGCCCGGCGACGATGCGCAGGTGGCCGACTGTGGCCCAGGCGGCCGGTCCGGTGTCGGGCTTGCGCAGTTCCTTGGCCAGTGCCTGCTCCACCACGGCTGCGGCCAGGGACTTGTCCGAAACCCGGCTGTACAGCTGGGCAATGGCCAGAAAGGAGGCCGGTTTGGAGGCGGCCGGGGTGAAGGCGATTTCCTGCTGCAGCGGCTGCAGGCTTTCGGAGACACGGTTCAGTGCCAGCAGCAGTTGCAGCACATAGCGGTTGGCGTCGCGTGACTGGGGAAAGGCGTGCTTCCATTCCTGCGCGGCCGACAGTGCACGGTCACCGGAGCGCGACTGCAGGCCCAGCTCGGTGGCGCGGCGGTACAGCTGTTCGCTGCCCGATTGGCGCGCCGCTTCCAGCATCAGGGCCATGGCATTGACCATGTCGCCCTGGCCTGCGGCCATTTCGCCCACCAGAATTTCGTAGAACAGCTCGGCCGACAGCTCTTCGGCACTGGTTTCGGGCTGGGCTGCGGAGGGGGCGGCGGCTGCCTTGGGCGTCGCTGGCCGGCCCTGGGCAAGCACGGCGTGCGACCCCAGAAGCAAGGCAAGGGCGAGGGGCAAGTGCAGAGGGCGGAAGTGAAGCTGCATCAACCCATAATAATCCAAGCCAACACCCCTTTGTCTCTATCTGCCCATGCCTGAATTGCCCGAGGTTGAAGTCACACGCCGCAGCTTTCGCGATGCCATCGTCGGGGCGCGGGTTCAGAGCGTGCGCATGGGCAAGCCTTTGCGCTGGCCTTTGGGCGTGGAACCCCAGGCACTGGCCGGGCGCGTGGTGCAGGAGGTGCGTCGCCGCGGCAAGTATCTGTTGGTGGATCTGGACGCGGGCATGCTGCTGCTGCACCTGGGCATGTCGGGCAGCCTGCGTTTTGCGCCAGAGCAGGGGGCTGCCGGCGTGCACGACCACTTTGACATGCAGACCGACCAAGGCATGCTGCGGCTGCACGACCCGCGCCGCTTTGGCGCCGTGGTGCATGTGACCGGCGAGGAAGACCCGCTGGCGCACAAGCTGCTGGATGGCCTGGGCATGGAGCCGCTGGACCCGGCGTCCTTCCGCCTCGAGCGCTTTGCCGCCGGGCTACAGGCCAGCCGCACGCCGATCAAGCAGCTGCTGCTAGGGGGCAAGCTGGTGGTGGGGGTGGGCAATATCTATGCTTCGGAAGTACTGTTTCTGGCGCGCATCGACCCCCAGTTGCCGGCCAGGGAGGTCGGCCCGCGCAAGGTGCGGCGCCTGTTTGACGGCATCCGCGAAGTGCTGGCACTGGCCGTGGCCCAGGGGGGGACGACCTTGCGGGACTTTTCCAGTGCCGACGGCATGCCGGGCCACTTCCAGCTGCAGGCCAAGGTCTATGGGCGCGAGGGCCAGCCTTGCGTGGGCTGTGGCCGCCCGATCCGCATGCTGCGCCAGGGCCAGCGCAGCACCTACTTCTGCGCGCACTGCCAGAAGTAGCCTTGGCCGGTAGCTGCTAGCCGGTGGCCGATCGCCAAGCGGGGCTTTGCGGCCCGAATGGGCCAGCCGCAGCAGCCGTGCAGCGCTTGCCGCACAATGGCTCCCGCTGTCAGCGTAGCGCCAGTGTCCTTGCACCTGTCAGGTGCGAGGTGATGCCTTCCCCAGCGGGCGAAGCCGCTGGTGAGATGGTGCTGAGCAGCTGGAGCCATGAATATGGGCCATGCAGCAGCACCGGGTCTGTGCCGGAACGCTGCCAGCCCACACACCTACTTTCCCACGCGTGACCACTTCTTCTTTGTCCCTTGCCTCCGCTGTGGTGCAGTGGCAGGCCAGCCATGGCCGCAACCACCTTCCCTGGCAGCAGACCCGCGACCCCTACCGCGTGTGGCTGTCCGAAATCATGCTGCAGCAGACCCAAGTCACCACGGTGCTGGGCTACTACGACCGGTTCTTGCAGCAGTTTCCCGATGTGGCCAGCCTGGCGGCTGCGCATGAGGATGCGGTGCTGGCGCTGTGGAGCGGCCTGGGCTATTACAGCCGGGCGCGCAATCTGCACAAATGCGCCCAGGCCGTGGTACGCGACTTTGGCGGGCAATTTCCGCGCACCGCGGTGCAACTGGCCACGCTGCCGGGCATTGGACGGTCAACGGCCGCCGCCATCTCGGGCTTCTGCTTTGGAGAGCGGGCCGCGATTCTGGATGCCAACGTCAAACGGGTGCTGACCCGGGTGCTGGCGTTTGGCGACGACCTGTCGGTATCCCGGAACGAGAAAACCCTGTGGGCCTTGGCCGAAGACCTGCTGCCCACTGACGACCTGCAGGTGCAGATGCCGCGCTATACCCAGGGCCTGATGGACCTGGGGGCCACCGTCTGCCTGCCGCGCAGCCCCAACTGCCTGATCTGCCCCGTGCAGGTGCTGTGCCAGGCTGCCGCCCAGGGCAATCCGCAGGATTACCCGGTCAAGACGCGCAAGACCAAGCGCAGCACGCAGGCCTGGTGGTTGCTGGTGTTGCGGGATGCCGCAGGCCACACCTGGCTGCAGCGCCGCCCGTCCAGCGGTATCTGGGCCGGTCTGTATGCACAGCCTGCCTGGGAGGCTGCCGTGGACGGCGTGGATGCGGCCGTCGCCGGACTGGGAGCCGTGCAGTCCCGCCAGGATTTGCCAGCTGTGCTGCATGTGCTGACCCACCGCGATCTCTTCTTGCACCCGGTGGTGGTACAGCTGGAAGGGGATCGCCCTGCGGTGGCCGGTGACTGGGCTGCGGGGGGCGCGTGGTTCAGCCCGCGGGCGTGGCCCGGCCTGGGGTTGCCGGCGCCGGTGCGGCGCTTGCTGGAAAGCCTGGAATAAGCCGAGCCGGAGCGGTGTACGGTGGGTGGCGTGCAGGCCGCTGCACGCCACCTGCTGTGCCCATTCTCAATGGCGGCGCTGGTCCATTTCGCGGTGGCGGCGCAAGGTGGTCCACTGGCCCAGGTAATGGTTGGCCAGTTGCTCCACCAGATAGACCGAGCGGTGCTGGCCGCCGGTGCAGCCAATGGCCACCGTCACATAGCTGCGGTGGTTCTGGTTCAGCATGTCCAACCAGTGGTCCAGAAACTGGATGATGTGGGCCTGCATGCGCTGCACATCGGGTGACTGGCGCAGATAGTCCATCACCGGCTGGTCCATGCCGGTCAGGGGGCGCAGCTCCTGCTCATAGTAGGGGTTGGGCAGCATGCGGACGTCAAACACATAGTCGGCATCCACCGGCAGGCCGTGCTTGAAGCCAAAGGACTGGAACACCAGCGTCATCTGCCCTGGCGGGACCGAGATCAGGCTCTTCACATAGCTTTGCAGCTGGGCGGAGCGCAGATTGCTGGTGTCGATCACGTGCGCGCTCTCGCGCAGCGGGCCCAGCAGTTCGCGTTCGTCCTCGATGGTTTGCACCAGGGCCAGGCGTGCGCCGTCCGTGTCCTGGCGCGAGAGCGGGTGGCGGCGGCGGGTTTCGGAAAAGCGGCGCACCAGCGTGCCGGTGGAGGCGTCCAGAAAGATGGAATGCACCACGGCACCACGCGCCTTGAGGGCGGTCAGTTGCTCGGGCAGCAACGGCAGGCCCTTGGGGCTGCGCGCGTCCATGGCCACGGCCACCTTGTGCCCATAACGGCTGGGCTCCAGCTGGGTCAGCGGGCCCAGCAGCTCGGGCGGGAGGTTGTCCACGCAGTAATAGCCCGCATCTTCCAGTGCGTGCAGGGCAACGGACTTTCCGGAGCCGGACATGCCGGTGATGAGTACAACTTCCAGGGCCATAGCGCGATACGTCTCCTTACAGCGCTCCACTATAGGCGATCAGCCCACATGGGCCTGGGCCAGCATTTCCCGGGCATGTGCCAGCGTGGTGTCGGACAGGCGCTCGCCGCCGAGCATGCGGGCCACTTCCTGCACCCGGGCCTGCTGCTGCACGGGGGTGACCGAGCTGGTGGTGGCGCTCTTGTCGCGCCGCTTGCTGACCACATAGTGCTGGTCGGCGCAGGCGGCGACCTGGGGCAGGTGGGTGACGGCCAGCACCTGGCGGTCGCGGCCCAGGGCGCGCATCAGCTTGCCCACGGTCTCGGCCACGGCGCCGCCTACGCCGGAGTCCACCTCGTCAAAAATCAGGGTGCCGGCCTGGCCCAGCTGGCTGGTGGTGACGGCAATCGCCAGCGACAGCCGGGACAGCTCGCCGCCCGAAGCCACTTTGCCAATCGGGCGCGGTGTGGCGCCCGGGTGACCGGCCACCAGAAACTGCACGCCATCCAGGCCGCTGGGTGTGGGTTCTTCCAGCTTGTCCAACTGCACGGCGAATTTGCCGCCCTGCATGCCCAGGCCCTGCATGGCCTGGGTGATGGCGCGCGAGAGCTTGGGTGCGGCCTTGGCGCGCTGCAGCGACAGGGCGCGTGCGGCGGCCTGGTAGGCCTCGTGTGCCTGCTGTTCCAGCTGGCGCAGCCGGCCCACATCGACCACGGCATCCAGCTGGCGCAGTTCGTCGCGCCAGGATTGCAGCAGACCGGGCAGCTCTTGCGGCGTGCGCTTGTAGCGGCGCGCCAGCTGCATCCACAGCGTCAGGCGACTGTCCAGTTCTGCCAGGCGTTCGGGGTCCAGCTCGGTGCGGCGCAGATAGCTGTGCAGGCTGTGGCGGGCATCGTTGACCTGGGCCAGGCTGGAAGCCAGCACATCGGCAATCGCCAGGAATTCGGGCTCCAGGTGTTCCTGGTGCTGGAGCGTGCTGTGGGCGCGGGTCAGCGGGCTGGTGATGCCGGTTTCATCGTCTTCCAGCAGATGCAGTGTGCCCAGAGCGGTTTCCAGCAGGCTCTGAGCGTGGGACAGACGGGTGTGCTGGGTGTTCAGCTCTTCCCATTCATCGGTGCCGGGGCTGAGTTTGTCCAGCTCGCCAATCTGCCACTGCAGGCGTTCACGTTCGCGCTGCAGCGTGTCCTGGGCGGCCAGAGCATGTTCCAGGTTCTTGTGCGCGGCACGCCAGGCGGCCCAGTGGGCGCGCAGCGATTGGGCGTCCACGCCGGCGTAGGCATCCAGCAGCTCGCGCACGGCTTCGGGCCGGGTTAGGCTTTGCCAGGCGTGCTGGCCGTGGATGTCCAGCAGCGCATCGCCCAGGTGGCGCAACTGGGTGGCTGTGGCCGGTGCGCCGTTGATCCAGGCGCGGCTGCGGCCCTGGGCATCGATCACGCGGCGCAGCAGCAGGCTGTCTTCCTGGGCAAAGCCGCCTTCGTCCAGCCACTGGGACAGGTGGGGCGGGCAGTCGAATTCGGCGGTGATATCGGCCTGGGGCGTGCCTTCGCGCACCACGCCGACATCGGCACGGCTGCCCAGCACCAGCTGCAGAGCGTCGATCAGAATGGATTTGCCGGCGCCGGTTTCGCCCGTCAGCACCGTGAAGCCGGCGTGCAGGTCCAGGTCCAGCGCCTGCACGATGACAAAGTCGCGCAGTGCAATGCGTTTGAGGGCCATGGCTCAGGTGCCCCCTTCGTTCCAGCCCAGTTTCTTGCGCAGCGTGGCGTAGTAGTTCCAGCCCAGGGGATGCAGAAAACGGATGCCATGGAGCGCACGGCGCACATAGATGCGGTCTCCGTGGCGCAGCGAGGCCAGCGACTGCATATCGAAATTGGCGCTGATGTCGCGTCCGCCCACCACCTCGATCATGACTTCGCCCTGGTCGGGCAGCACGATGGGGCGGTTGGACAGGGTGTGGGGGGCAATGGGGGCCATCACCCAGGCGCCCACGGAC
Organism: Comamonas sp. UBA7528; assembly: GCF_002479375.1. NCBI lineage: Bacteria > Pseudomonadati > Pseudomonadota > Betaproteobacteria > Burkholderiales > Comamonadaceae > Comamonas > Comamonas sp. UBA7528. The sequence goes on along the minus strand of NZ_DLMU01000005.1, from coordinate 94,967 downwards.
GGATGCAGCAGCGGACCGCCCACCGACAGCGCATAGGCGGTCGAGCCGGTAGGTGTGGCCACGATCAGGCCGTCGGCACGTTGGTTGGAGACGAAACGGCCATCCACCTCCACCCGCAACTCCACCATGCCCGAGGTGCTGCCCCGGTTGACGACCACATCGTTCATGGCCAGGGCCTCGAACACGCATTCATCGCCCCGCATCACGCGGGCTTCGATCAGCGGGCGGCTGTCTTCTTCGTAGCAGCCTTCCAGCATGGCTTGCAGCGTGGGCTGGAAGTTCTCATCCAGCGGGATGTCGGTGACAAAGCCCAGGCGCCCTTGGTTGATGCCGATCAGCGGCGTGCCGTAGCGTGACAGGTGGCGGCTGACGCCCAGCATGGTGCCGTCGCCGCCCATGACCAGGGCCAGATCGCAGGCTTGCCCCAGGGCGTCCACATCCAGACTGCGGTACTGTGCGGGCAGACCCATGTGCAAGGCGGTCTCGGCTTCCACAATCACTTCACAGCCCTGGGTGGTCAGAAAAGCTGCAATATCTTCCAGGGCCTGGCGCGGGCTGTCCTGGGGAAGGCCCGTGGGGGAAGCGACACGGTACTTTCCGATCAGGGCTACATGGCGAAACTTGGACGTCATAAGGGAAATTACATCATTAAAATCGTTCCATGCTCGATGATCGTTCCAAGTTGTTGTTGAAAGCGCTGGTCGAGCGCTACATTGCCGACGGCCAGCCTGTGGGGTCGCGCACGCTGTCGCGCGCCTCCGGCCTGGAACTGTCGCCGGCCACCATCCGCAATGTGATGGCGGATCTGGAGGAACTGGGCCTGATCGTCAGCCCCCACACCTCCGCAGGCCGCGTGCCCACCGCCAAGGGCTACCGGCTGTTTGTGGACACCATGCTGACCGTGAGCCGCGACATGCTGCCTGCGCAGGAACTGGTGCCGGAACAACCGCAGAAGGTGATTGCGAACGCCGCCAACATGCTGTCCAGCCTGTCGCAGTTTGTCGGTGTGGTGATGGCGCCGCGGCGCAGCTCGGTGTTCAAGCACATCGAGTTCGTGAAGCTCTCCGAGCGGCGCGTGCTGGTCATCATCGTGTCGCCGGAAGGCGATGTGCAGAACCGCGTCATCTTCACCGACCATGATTTTTCGGGCTCGCAACTGCTGGAAGCGTCCAACTTCCTGAACGCGCACTACGCCGGTCTGGCCATCGAGCAGGTGCGCGAGCGCATGCAGTCCGAAGTGGAGCGCCTGCGCACCGAGGTGGCCAACCTGATGCAGGCGGCGGTCAATGTCAGCGCCGAGGCCATGAACCCCCAGCCCCAGGAGCAGGTCATCATCTCGGGCGAGCGCAATCTGCTGTCGGTAAGCGATTTCTCCAGCGACATGGGCAATCTGCGCAAGGCGTTCGAACTGTTCGAGCAAAAGACCCAGATCCTGCGGCTGCTGGATTTCTCCAGCCAGGCCGAAGGTGTGCGCATCTTCATTGGCGGCGAAAGCCAGGTTGTGCCCTTCGAGGAGCTGTCCGTGGTCAGCGCGCCTTACGAGGTGGACGGCCAGATTGTGGGCACGCTGGGCGTGATCGGCCCCACGCGCATGCACTACGACCGGATGATCCAGATTGTGGACATCACCTCCAAGCTGGTCACCAATGCGCTGAGCAGCCGGCGCTAAGCCGTTACAATGCGTGCGCCCTGCCATGCGCCGGGCTGGCAAGGGGCGTTAGCTCAGTTGGTTAGAGCAGAGGACTCATAATAGCTCCGCCCAAACAACTTGATGTCTTGCAAGTGATTGATTTTAAAGAGTATTGCGGTGTTTGAGGTGGTGTAGAAAAGGGTTCTTTTCCATTATTTTTCCACCGTATAAAAAAGTGGGTCAGAAGCCTGAGGTGCTTAGGTTTCTCACCATGCTTTGAAGTTTTGGTGTTATCGTTTTACGATGACTTGGGGCCTTAGCTCATGTCGGTTAGAGCAGCGGACTCATAATCCGTTGGTGCCCGGTTCGACTCCGGGAGGCCCTACCATCAATGTTTTGATGCTGCGGAATGCGTAGCATGCAAGACAAGAAAAGAGCGATGCTTTCCTTTTGGAGGCATCGCTTTTTGTTATGTTGAGTTGTATTTTTGGCAACTTAGTTGGACTGTTCTTGACTCGTGACACCTTTTTGGTGAATGGGTTCCGGAAGTCCATGCACCAGGGTTTCCGCTTCGCCGAGAAACTCGCGCACCCTCAACCTTCGCAGTGCCCAAAAAGCGTAGACCCCGGAAGCGAAGCTATCGGGGTCTGTGCGTTCTCCGAAATTGGCAGAGCTAAGCCCGTCTCGTCTGGCTGCTGCCTAAGCAGTAGTCAGACGAGGCGGGCGGCCCAGGGGCGCATCCCCTTCAAGCGTGGCGAACGATGTTCTCGAATGCGAGCTTCGCAGTCTTGTAGTGCATGAAGCCCGGGGCGCCGTTCGGCTCCAGCACCACGAAGGCCCAAACCCCACCGGCCACGAACGTCTTCCGCACCCGGCGCTCACATCCAGCTGCCTCGAGCGCAGCATTCACAGTCGCTTCCGTGCAGCGCATCGGGAAGTTGAACTGCTTCTTCTGCAGCCCATGCAGCTGCGCAATCTCCTCTTGCATCGCTGTGATACGCGCTTGCAGAACGTCAATACGAGTCATCTTTGCTTGCTTCATTTTTGTCTCCAAAGTTGGGTAGTGATGACACGTATAGCGATGCGTTTTATACGTAGCCTTGGAGGTTCTCTGTTCTGCGCGAAAATGACGCTCAAGGGGGCCAAAAAAGGAGAGATTTGTGATTGATTTGCTGCCGCTGCTTGAGAACGCTACAAAGAAAATGAGGGAATCTATGACGCAGTGGTTCGCGGGCTACCCGCCGGGAATGCCCTGGACAATTGTGTCGGACTACTGCATCGGTGATAAAGAAAAGAATAACGATGTTTTTTCATTTGTCGTCATTGCAAATCACGATAAAACCGAGAACATCATTAAATATATTTCGGCGGCAGTACCCCGAGACCTTAAGAAAGTCCAGAGCGCACCCCTCGGCTTGATTCAGTATTTGACGTGCCCACAGCCCATAACTTTTAGCGTGTCTTTTGTCATAGACCAGGAGTCGTCATTGCTACGGGATTACTTACGTGTCGAGGACATGGTGGACTTTATTCCCGATTCCTCTGAAACGATAGAAATCTTTCGGAACAACTCTCATGCAAGCAGTTCAGTGGACCCCAAGTACTTCGACGAAGCGCTTCAACGTCTGCGCGTATTCGGGAAAGACCTGACCCGAAAGCAGCCGAATGCAAGGCTATCGCGTCAAATTCATCTTGCGGCGGCATTTGCCGCAATCATGTTTTCATTAGTGACTGAATCGACGGGAGCTGGATATATCCGATGGATTTCTGACCGGGATAAGCTCATTGAGCACAATGATACAGTAGTGTATGACTTGGCGTACTTCTACTTCGCATTAATGGCTTCGAACCGGCCTGGCTTAACTCGTGATGCGGAGGGCCACATTAGAGTAGAGATACCAAAAATCATGTTCGAATTGCCGGATAAAACAGGGAAGAATCGTTTCGATGCGCTTATCAGGCTACCTGATTACCTCGCAGGAACCTTAGCTGACATGGCTCCTGACCTTTCTTGCTCAAGAGAGAAGTTCTGCGAAATAGTAGATAGTGTCTTTGTTGATTCGACGACAAACTGCGTCGTGCAGCTGTCGTCGAATGGCGAGCGAATTACTATCAGGAATGCCTCACTGCGTACTGAGCAATAAGACGGGCCCTTTTTAAGCAGCATGAGCTGCGTTGTTCGCATCCGCGTGAGCCTGCTCTGCCGCGTCGTGAGCCCAGGCGGCTTTGAACAGCTCAGGGCGGACGGTGTCTGTCCACGACTTGCCAGGAGCGGGCGCGGCGAGGCTGAGGGACACTTCGCGGGCCAGGTCGCGAAGTACGCAGTCGGCGCCTCCGCACAGCTTGAGCAGGGCGTGGTACTCCGCGTGCGAGATTGCGATAGTCGTCATGTAGTCGCGATTCGCTGAGCGACCAGGAGGCAGAGTGCGACCGGGTTTGAACACATACAAGTGCGGGCGTTGAGTCATTGCTTTCTCCGAAAAGTCGGTGGATGGAATGACTCGTATAGCGATGCGTTTTATACGGGGTTGCGGCGGACGCTCTTGTCTTCTTCAGGTGCTAAGCCACCTTCACGCACACCGGCAGGAATAGCGGGTAAGGGCTCAAAGCCCGCTGGGAAGGCGGCAGGGAATGGGCGCATGGCCTTGCCGTTGTCGTCGTACCAGCGAGAGAACGTGAGTGGCGCATAGTCCTTCACACTGGGCTTGAAAGCCGTGCCGGTTTGGCCGGCAGGACGTGGAGAGCGGCCGACCACGGGAAGGCTGCCGCGGCAGGACTTGTACTCGGGGGTGCCAGCACGACAGAACACACGAGTCACGATTGCACCTTCGCCGGAGTGGGGGAAGTCGGTCAGGATTTCGTAGGTTCCCGTGTTGCGCAGCTCGATGATGTCGCCTTCCATCAAACGAGGAAATTGGTCAGGGACCACTGCCGCGCGGAAGGCAAAACGCACGCCATGAGCCCAAATGGGTAAATAGCCAGGGAGCGGCGGGTCCAGCAACGTCATGTACGACTCGACGATTCGGAAGTGGTATGTACCGTTATCCGACTCCACGCCCAAGGGCATGTAGCTGGTGCGACGAGGCAGCACCAGGTCGCCAGTAAACAGTTCGCTGCGACTCACCTCAGCGTAGACGTGCGCGTTGACGGAGTCTTCGTGCAGCTCATAGCCATGGTTCTGCATCTTTGTGACAGTCTTCATGTACTGCGCGCAGCCGGACTGCGTCACGACAGCAGCGAATGCAAGCGCTGTCTTGATTGAAAACGTGGAAATCTTCATTGCTCTTCATTTGTAACTCAACGTTCTCAGTTGTAACCTGGATTTCGACGAGAGCAGCACAGTTACGCAATAACAACGAAGCGAAGAAGCATCCCATAATCAAAGTAAGAAAACAGGGAGGACTCTGTATGTCGCCGAAAGTTAAAGAAGCATTCGAGCACTGGATAAAGATGCCCAGCTGGCACACAGGGCACGCGGCAGATGAAGGCCGTTTCTTTGCGTTTGTCTGGACTGTCTGCAGGGTGTCTCGGAAGCCACCCACTGAGAGAGAAGTGCGAGAAGAAATCATGCGAGCGTGGTCGGAACGCCTCGGTGCGGAGTTTGTAGGGGAAAAGGCTCTGTATTTCTCGGGTCTGTACCAGACGCTTTATGACTTCGCGAAGGCTCGAAACGAGGCGCGGTTTTTCCTCACGGATGAAGATGGAGCCCCCCTTATTTGAAGGTGATTTCAGGCCAGGGGGCTCCCCCCTGGCCATTCCGCAAAACCCATACAGGGCGTGGCTTTCCGGGTGCTTGACCGTTGCCACCCAGACAACGGTCAAGACAACGGTGAATCAGCCCCTTAATGCTATACAGCTGCGATACGAGGCGATGAACTTTGCGTGCAGCCCGGAGCGGGCGGAAGGAGTGCCGCGGGTGTACGCGCCCGGGCGCCACGTGCGGAGGTAGAGGGCCCAGGCGCCTTCAGCATCGCCGAGGGCGGGCAGCGGGTGAGGGTCGGAGTAGAGCAGCAAGCGGGCGAGGCCGGCAGCAAGGACGTCGCAGTGCTCGATTGCGTTCCAAATAGCCGCGTCGGTGGCTGGCACGTTGTGGGCCGTGTAGAGGGCTGCTGCGAGCGTGCGTGTCGCGGAGTGAGTGCGGACGCCGTGGACCATCCCGCCGCCTTGTTCGGCTTGCCAAAAGCTCTTTGCGGGGCCGAGGGGGGCTACCCTCGAGTTGGCGGCGGTGCAGGAAGAGAGACTTTTGCAGGCTTATCGCGAGGAGGATGGCACGGACAGCCGGTGTGTTGAGGGAAGGCGGTAGCTGGGTGAGGGCAGCGGCTACGGCAGCGCGGCCAAGGGCGAAGGACATTCGAGATGCTCAGTAGTTTGAACATCTCATGTAGCAAGCACTCTATGCGCTTCGCGTATGCACCACGAAAGGAGCGGCGGGAAGGATTACTCCGGCTCTTAGTCTTTGCCGTTCCCGAAAATCTTGGGTAGTAGAAGCGGTACCAGGACCGACACTATCGTCACGAGCAAGAGGATTTCGAAGAGGGTAGTACTCATGCTTGGAATGTTAAGCCCACCCCGTCCTGTCCTGGTGCATAGTCGCGCAGCGACACCAAAAGAGAAGTCAGTGCGACTAGCTTCCCTGCGGTTCCTTTCTTCTGAGGTGTTCGTTCTCAGGTGTCGAACTTCTGCATGATTTAATAAATGATTTCGGACCCCGTAAACCCAATGCCGGTGCGGGTTTCCAGCCATCGCGGTGTGTGATTTCGCCGAAGTCGGTGTGTAACTTCGCCAAACAATGCTTATTTTTTAAGCAACTTTGGGCTGATTTCCCGCCCCGCCCACCTCTCCGGTGTGTAACTTCTCCAATTGCCTGGCCCTCCGGTGTGTGATTTCGCCAATTCCGACGCTTAAAACCTTGAGAGCAATAGTTCGCGCCATTCTTTGCTATTTATTTTGAACTTTTGCAGTCGACGGTGTCATATAAAACACGTTGCTATACACATCAAGAACAGCAAATCGTTGTTCTAGCAACCGCCACTTCCCAGGAGACAAAAATGGCTCGACTTATCACTCGTACTTTCGGCAATCGCACCTTCCTTGACTTCCCCGTGAGCTTGAACGACAACGCTTTTATGTTCTGTCGTGGGACCAGTGAGCTGGCCCTCGTAGCCCCGGGTGATGTTCCCGCGGCTCGGAACATTCGCGCCCTGTCTGCTGAGCAAGCTGAGGCCTTAGAAGTGGCAATCGCGGAGGAGCACGACGGCGTACGCTTGACCTTGAGGGCCGAGCAAGTGTGGGTCTCTGCGCGCTGAGCAAGCTACTGCGGCGAATGAGAAGGGGCCCTTCTTCACGCTGGGAACTTGAAATACAGCACGTGCTCTTTGCAGGCAATGCCTGCGCTGTTCTCGGTCCAGATGCGGAGCCGGCCAAGGCGTTCACCTGCGGGGACGTGGGCTGTTGAAATCGTGGTTGTAGTCGCGCCGACAGCGGCCCGAGTGACGTCGCTGCTGTCCGGCCACTCCCCAGTGCCCCCGATGCGAGGCGGCAGCACACACGTGCGCCTGGCGCAGGCATGTCGCGCGCGTCGTTGTAGTTCGTTATTGCGTGCAAGTCTCGATTGCGGTTCTTCCAGTCCACGACGACGCCGGTTACGCGTGGGACCCCGTAGGCGTCGTTAAGCTCGTGCAGAAACGAAATTGTCGCTGCGACACCGGTCTGCAGGTCCTTCATCTCACTATTGCGCGCCACTCCTTTTTTCAGGCCGCCAATCATCACAGCGCTGATAGCCGCCACGGCAGCAGCAGCGGCCGCGGCTACTCGTGTAGCTATCGTTTTAGGCTCGCGGCGAAAGCTTTGGGCAAAAGAAAACCCGCCGAGGGGCGGGTTGGTGAAGGGGTTAGCGGGCCTTCTGGAATGTGATGTTGTACCGAGTACGCACGACAGGGAAAAGTCCGAGAGACTGGCTCTGGCTGGCGATAGCTGTTGCAGTCATCGTCCAGCCTGCGTCGAGCATTTGTTGCACATAGCTATCACCGAAGCCGGGGCAAGAGAGTCCCGTAGCGTTTTTTATCTCGTCAGTAAGCTCATCAGTTGTGCAGAGAGTCATTGTTCCGACTCGCACGGACTGCAGCTCTTTCAGTCGCTTAGCTTGCTGAGCTTTGCGCTTCTCGTCTTCAGCGTGCCGGCGTACTTCGGCAGCACGCTTCTCTTCGCTGCGACGTGCGGCATCGGCTGCATCACGAGCGGGAGCACCAGCTTTCCACGCTTCGTGTTTTGTGGCTATCTGGGTGCGAAGTTCGAGGGCTTCACCCGGAGAAAGCGCTACGGCTGTGAATTGATAGTCTGTATCTTCGCCGAAGTCGAGTCCATTCGAGCGTTGCTCCCTAGAAGGGTTCTGGCCCGCGAAAGGTCGAGCTAAATCAGCTTTGATGGCTGACATAGCAGCGAACGAAAAATTGGTCGCTCGGGGCGAGGAATTTCTTATTAAAGGCTCAGAATACAAGCAGCCCTTGCTCTCGTCGCAAACGAGCCACGCTATTGAGTCTGCGGATTCAGTTACGGTTTTACCATTCCGCAAAGTGACGGTAACTTCGCGCACGATGGCATTCGCCTTCTGCACTGAAGAAGACTGAATAGTTTGAACGTCGGCGAGGTTGTAAGCTTCTTTACGAATGCCCAACGCGACAGCTGTACCAATCGGTTTTCCCAAGGTAGACCACACTACTCTGTTCCCCACCTGGAATGCAAACGAGTTGTCGGCGTAGTACTTCATAGATGCGCTGCGCGCGCCCTTGTATTCCGCTGGAGTGGAAACGCGCTTTGCGTTACCGTTACTGCCGCTACCGATTTGTATGGTGCAGCCCACCAGCGTAGCTCCCAATAAGGCAATCGAAGCCACTCGCGCAGCACTTCTCTTAGTCATCCCCATCTTCTCTCTCCGGAAACAAATTACAGGTGAATCGGGGATGATATAACGCAATTTGTTACATATTTTCGAGTGGGAAATTAACAACGATTTATTCAATTAGCCGTCAGGTTTTTGAGAATTAAGTGATGAAAGCCTCTAATTAGCGAATCTCCTGCACCCGCGTGACTTTAAAAGTAAGTGTGTAATAACGTGCGTTGTCTTCAAAATCGCTGACGCACGAGGTGTAGCGCAGGCGTTTGAAGAAGTGGAGAGCGCGGATGACGCTGTGGACAGCAGGGCCGTCGTCGTTGTCAGACGAGGAAGATGAGCCCAACGTCGTATGTCTGCTCCGCTTCGAATACCTCGACGCCGATTTTTTTGAGGACTTGCTTGCCGGCGAAGCACACAACAGCTACCGGACTCGGCTGGGTGCTTGATGAGTGTCAGGCGCAGTGACGTGTAAAGCCGGGCGGAAACTTGAAGCCCAGACTAATCTGCAGGCAGCTCTTTGCTGCCGAAACGGTGAACGCTGCTGCCGACGTTGCGGGGTGTGACGTTAGGCTCATTGCACCACCTCAACGAGCCGGCTGCAGTCACGTGAATGAGTGCGACTTTGCGGCGAATCTCTTCAATTTGCCACGTGCCTTCACGAAATGGCCACTGTCGAACCACCTGCGAGTGCACATACCCTGGACATGCCGACTTTCCCCATGAACGCTGGGTTTCGATGCGATTTCTCGTGTCAACGGTTGGCGTCAATGTGGGTTGTCAAGCCAACAACTCTGTCCAGGGTGCTAGTCGGTGGCTTCTGCCGGACCGTGACGATGAGGGTACGTTGCCCGGCGGGGATAGCTCGTCATCGGTGTTTGCATCACTGGATGCGGCTAGGGCTGCCGTACCCATGGCATCACCGGCTCCATTATCGCAGCCAGATTCCTATGCTTCGCGCAGAACTGACGAGCTGCCTCTCATCTGAAATATTATCATTCGTATATCTGGCGTTTATCGGCAGCAGCTCGCGTTGTGCTCTCGGGGCCCGCGGAACTTTGGATATTCCTTACGCTTATTGAAATATGCAAGTATTGACCTACAGGAATGGGGGCGCGTGGCGCGAAGTTAAAGACCCTCAGGAGGATGGCAACGGACGCGCCATCCCTGACCCAGCACTTGCAGAAATCAACCGCAACCTTTCCGACTGCTTCAGGTGCACCAACCTTGTTGTTCTCACAGGGCTCGGCACATCCCTGCATGTGAACGTGCTGCCGAAAGCTCCTGGGGCGTCTGGTCCACGCGCAGCACAGCCTGGCAAGCGCATCGCTCCCACAATGGCTGACCTGTGGAACGCGTGCAAGGCAAACCGCGAAGAGCTCTTCGAGAAGGTCATTGCGCTAACGCATTTCCCCGCTGCCAAGGGAGAGAACATCGAAGCGCTGCTCTCGCACTGCAAGATTGCCGAAGAGTTCCTTGGAGACGGGGACGACAAGGCTCTGGTAACGGGATTCATCGCCACCGCCGAGCAAACGGTTCGCGATTGCGTGCGCTTCTTGGATGTTGAAGACGAGGTCGGCCTCCATGCCGACTTTCTTCGCCGGCTGGTTCGCCGGTCCACGCGAAAGCTGCGCACAAAAGTCTTTACAACCAACTATGACCTGTGCTTCGAGTACGCTGCGCGCAAAGGACGCTACGTAATCGTTGACGGTTTTTCGCATACGACGCCGCAAGTCTTCGACTCGCTCTACTTCTCGTACGACATCGTGAAACGGGAAAGCAGCCCAGAAAGTCACGATTTCATTCCGAACGTCTTCCATCTCTACAAACTTCACGGCTCTGTAGATTGGACGAAGAACACGAAATCCGGGGAGATTGAAAAAAACCCCGCCTCTGAGTCGCCGCTGCTTATCTATCCGCGAAATACAAAATACGAGTTGTCATTCGAGCAACCGTATCTCGAGATGATGTCGGCATTCCAAACTGCATTGCGGCAGCCGGATACCGGCCTTCTCGTCTTGGGATTTGGATTCAATGACAACCATTTGGCTGAGCCAATACTGTCGGCCATCAATTCCAATCTGCATCTCAAGGTCGTGGTCTGTGACCCTGGCCTTGGTCCATGGGAACATAAGGAAAAGGGTGTCCAGGATGGCAACGATGCGAAGCACCCCTACCTGTCAAAGCTCAGGTACTTGATTGAACACGGCGATGCCCGCCTGGCGCTCATTTCCGCCACCTTTGAGCAATCCGTTCCGTTGATGCCGGACATCGCGGCGGAAACCGACCTCGAGCAGCACTACGAGCGCATCCGACTGATGCGGGAGGCAGGATGACCGGTAGGCTCGCAACAAGCCCGTTTGACCCCAGCCGATACATTGGTGCGGTCACCTTCGTTGGGCCGGACAGTGCTCGCATCAACCTGCCAAAGGCTGCAGGCGTTGCTCCACGGCAATACTCGGGCTATGCAGTGCTCGGCGGCCAGGTCGGCGAGTTCATCTTCATCGAGGGCGAAGGGGTTGCGGTGCTGGGGCGCATCACCGAGGTGAAGCTGCCCGACAACGAGCGGCTCAAGGCCGAACCCTCCCTGGGCGCTCCCCCCGACGCCAACCCCATCGGGTTTGTCCAGCTCCTGACGACTCTCGAGCTGGCGACCGCCAAGGTCATCTCAGGGATTCCGTTCCATCCCCGCATCGGGCAGCACGTTTTCTCGGCGCATCCGCTTCTCGTGAAGCACATCGTCGAGGGGCAGTCCGTCTCCAGCGCGGGAGCCGTCGAGCTCGCCACGATTCCGCATGACCCGAGCACGATGGTCAACGTGAGCCCAGCGCACTTGTTTGGACGTCACTGCGCGGTACTGGGCGCGACCGGGGGCGGCAAGAGCTGGTCCGTCGCTCGCATCATTCAGGAAGCTGCCAGGCTCGGAGGCAAGGTTCTCCTCGTAGACCCCAGTGGCGAGTTCCACACGTTCACCAAAGGCGTTCGCTCTGTGCACCTCGGCGGCGCACCTAAGGGTGATGAGGACACTCGCAAGTTTGTTGCCTTTCCGTATTGGGACCTCACCGAAACGGACCTGTTCGCAATCTTCCAGCCGTCACCTGGCGCCCAGGTTCCGAAACTGCGGGAAGCCCTGCGCAGCCTGAAACTGAACTACGTCCTGCACGGCGACCAGGAACCTCATCAGTACGTGAAGGCGAACGCGGAGAAGAAGGTCTTCAACAAGGCAGTGAACAAGCACGAGGCAAAGGTCGAGGCGCAGGGAGCCAAATACTTAATCAAGGCGCTGGCGCACCAGGTATATGAAGAATGTGTCCAAGAAAACGGTGGCACGTATAGCCAACCTAACTATCTCTTTTGGGGTGGTCGGGATGAGCGGATTCGGGGCTACTGCGACACGTTAGTGTCCAAGATTCACAGCATCACCCGCTCGACAGCGCTTCGATGCCTCTTCGCGCCTGACCAGTTCGCTCCTTTGACGGAAGAGATTCAATCCTTTTTTGCTTCTGACGACGCCGTGTTGAGAATCAGCTTGGCCGACTTGCCCTTCGAACACCACGCGCGCGAGCTGCTCATCAACGCCATTGGGCGACACCTTCTAGGCTTGGCTCGGAACGGGGCGTTCCAAGAGATGCCCACGGTGGTGGTTCTCGATGAAGCCCACCAGTTCTTGAGCAAGTCCATCGGTGATGAGAACAACCGCGTGTCGCTCGACGCGTTCGGGCTGATTGCGAAGGAGGGACGAAAGTACGGCCTGACGACTTTGCTTGCTACGCAGCGTCCGCGGGACATCCCCGAGGATGTGTTGAGCCAGATGGGCATGTTCATCGTGCACCGCCTGATAAACCAGCGCGACCGCGACATTGTTGAGAAGGCCTGCGGCAATCTGGACGGTAGTGCAGCAGCCTTCCTGCCCACGCTGGGTCAAGGGGAGGCAATCTTGGTTGGCGTTGACTTCCCAATGCCTACGCCCATCAAGGTAACCGAGCCAGAGTACCCGCCCAAGTCGGAAGGCCCCTCCTACGCAAAGTTCTGGAAGAAGAAGCCTCCACCAGACGCTGCCGCCGCTGCAGCTGACCCGGTGCATTGACGGGGGCCAATCATTCATGACACAAGAGTCGGCACGCGTCCGTCCAAGCGCCCACAGTGGGCCGAGCACCGCAAGCGTTCGACATTCGGAACATGAGCAGGACGTCCTGATGAGTGCCGTCTTAGACCTACATCTCCAGTTCTAATGGTCGGAAATGGACCATGTGGCGCAGTCGGCGTCCAAAAATAGAAGGGGAGGCACATGGCGAAGAAGAATGGTTTTAAGGGAAGTGCCGCCATTGGCAATTCCGGCATCAAGAAGCACTTCGGGAACGACGAGCTCTGGGTGCCCCTTTTCGAGCTGGCCTGGAATGGATTTGATGCCGGTGCGAACACAGTTGCACTCACCGTGGTCGAGAATGAGCTGCACGGCGTGGAACGGGTAGTGGTTCTGGACAACGGTTCCGGTATCGAATTCGCCACTCTGGGCAACACGTTTGGCAACTTCAACGACTCCTCGAAGAAGGCGAACCTATCGCTTAAGGGGCAGCACGGTCGCGGGCGTCTTGCGTTCCATAAGCTATGTCGCAACGCCGCGTGGTTCACCAGGTTCAACAATATCGATGCGGTAATCGAGGTCGCCGAGCCAACCATCAAAGACTTTGAGGCCTGGCTCATCGAGGAAGCTGACCAGAAGCAAGAGGTGCTGTCGCACGGCCACGGTACGCTGGTGGAGCTTACTCACTTTACCGGTGTCTTGCCGACGCAGGAAAAGCTCCGGGAGATGTTTGCCGTTGAGTTCGGCTGGTACCTTGCCGTGCACAAAGAGAAACGGCTGTTCTTGAACGGCGAAGCTGTGGAGGTGCCGAGACACGACAACTTCGTTCAGGCCATTTCTGCAGACAACGAAGTCTTCGATGCCCAGGTCATCCGTTGGGAGCAACGCCCAACATCAGAAAAGTCATATCTCTACCTGCTCAACTCCAGCGGGGAGCCGGTCTTCAAAGTGCTGAGCTCGCTTAATCAAAAACCCAACTTCTTCACCAGCGTCTGCGTGAGGTCATCGTGGGCTGACACCTTCTCGCAAGAACAGGATTTGTTCAATCCTGAAGCACATACGCCGGCGTCACCGGTATGGAAGAAGTTCAGGATTCAGTTGGACCGACTTGGTCAGTCCATCTACGACGAGTTCCTTCGCTTACAGGCAGAGGAGGTTGTGCAGGGCTACGAGGATGAAGGCTACTTCCCGACCTATGTAGGGCTGGATGAGGAGGAAAAAGCATGACGACACCAGCACACCCGCGATTTGGTGAGGAACATTTACATCGCCGAGCCGCGCGTCTTTCAAACCGCCAGCAAGAAGCAGGCGAAGCTCATCATTCGACTCCTTGACCGACTTGTGGTCTCAAATGAGAACGACGCTCTGTTCGAAGTGCTCGAGGGTGCGCTTGACCTCGACGCAAAGTCGGTTCAAGACCTCGCGAACCAGCTCAAGAACGCGACGTTCGAGAACATCGTTGCGAGCATCGAAGTACTGCAACGACGGGCTATGGCTGTGGAGCAGCTGCGTCACGTGATGAACGTGCACTACCGAGAAGTCCTTGAGACGCCCGACCTTCAGAAGGTTATCGAGAGCAACACTTGGTTGTTCGGTCCGCGCTACGAGACTCTCGGGGCGGAAGAGGACACCTTCACCCAGATTGCTCGGAAGATGCGCGATGAGGTGATGGCTCGGAATCCGGTCGGCGTGGATGATGTTGACGACGAGGAGGACCTACCCGGTGCAAAGCGGCAAACCGACCTCTTCCTGGCGCGCAAGTTTCCGTCCCTCGATTCGACTGGAAACAAGGTCTACAAGTGCATCGTAGTGGAGATAAAGCGGCCGGCCATTTCGCTAAACAAGAAGCATCTTCGACAGCTCGAAGACTACGCAGAAATCATCAAGCGTCAGCCCCAATTCAAGTCGGAAAAGATGCACTTCGAGCTCATCTTACTGGGGCGTCAGATTTCCTCTGCGGACACAATCATCACCAGCCGGCTGAACTCCCATGTCCTGCGCAACGACCCCGGCCTCGTTACAGAGGACCCGCGCATGAAGCTGTATGTCATGAACTGGTACACGCTGCTTGACGGGTTCGAACTGACACACGGGTTCATGCTCGAAAAGCTCAAGCTCAAGAGGGACGACTACAGCGCCTCGACGAGGGAAGAACTGGTCGTGGAGCTACAGACCGAACACTGAACCCGTGGGAACTTGCGGCCGGGCTTCGTGCGCACATTGGTCACGTCCAGAAGACGAGCACGGGGCACGCAAAGGCAGGCTTAACTCAAGCAGACGAGCGAATAACAGGAATAAAGAGGCATCGCGAGGTAGGCCGCGATGAGGTGGAGATAGGAAAATGCAAGTTCATCAGGTCATCAGCCAGAGGCTGAACGTCTCGCTGGGGCGCAAGCTCTCGGACAGTGGCAACTACGTCGATGTCATTACTGGGCCAAACGGGTGCGGAAAAACGGAGCTGCTAGAGGTACTTTTGCAGTACGCGAAATCGCCATATCAGAGCCGGCCCAACCAACCCAACCTATGGCCTGTGGTCCACGCTACCGGCATGCCAGAAAGGGTCGTTGTACAGACATTCAGTCCCTTTTCACGCTTCGAGGCACCCAAGGCTGGCGTCACCTCGCTCACAGAAAGGTACACCGAAGAGGATGTTGAGCAAAGCAAGTACGTCTGCGCTGGTCTTCACAGGTCCTCTCGAAGCGTCGGTGCCACTCTGTCGCGCAAGGTTCTGGAAGAAGCACTTATAAGGCTGAGCGAAAACCCAGAATCGGCCGAGACTCTTTTTTCTGTGCTGTACGAGCTTGGCTTCCAGACCCGATTCAATCTTGGGTACAAGCTGAAAGCGGGGTTCAAGAATGCGTTTGAAAAAAATGACCCGACTCGTTTTATCGAGTCGCACCTGCAAGACATGCAGACCAAAGGCAGGCTCCGTCCCAACGAAGCACGGATTCTTCGCGAACTCAACTCGGGCAAAAGCGAGGAGTTTCTTGGCGTACTGCGCCATTCCATCAGTGTCGTCCGCGACCACTACAACCAACGCGCCAAGAGCTACATCCTTCCTATCTCACTTCAGAATGTGAGACGGAATTTCCACGTCATCCAGGCCTTTGCGCTCCTGCGTCGGCTGGACCTCCTGAACCTGACGTCGTGTGAACTTCGCGGCTACGAGGTTGAGTCGATAGACGTTGCTAAAACCAGTTCCGGCCAGCAGCAAATGCTGTGCGCCATCTTCGGCCTCGCGACCTCCATAACTCCCGGCTGCCTCGCCTTGCTGGACGAGCCTGAACTGAGCCTCCACCCGGAGTGGCAGTTGAAGTATGTAGACGCCCTCTTCAGAATCGCGCAGTCGGTGCAGGACGCCCACATCATCGTTGCGACCCATTCACCGTTGGTGGTCCAACAAGCCGTGCTCCACGGAGCTGACGTGGTGCAGATGGGGGACAGGACTGGCAGTTCTGCGAACCCATTGCCCATGCGTTCAGACGCGCCCTTGTCGATTGAGCAGGCACTCGTTGACGTATTCCAAACCCCCATCGCCGGCAGCGCCCACGTTTCAAACGAAATCTTCCAGGCCGTGGTCATGGGGGAGACGGGCGACTGGCTTGAGAAACAAGAGGCGTTGGCCAAGCTCGACCAGCTCGGCAAGATTTATCGGGACGAGAAGGACGGGAAGACTGCTCGGCTTGTCAGGGATGCGATACGGCTGATAAACACGCCGGATACCCCACCACCTAGCGGCGACGTGCGTCAGTTCCTTGGGTGAACACGATGACATTCAGAGAGAAAGCAGCCCGCCTGACTCAGTTGACCACCCTCGACGACGTGGAGCACGGTACGCTCAAGACCGACGGCGCACAGAATCACCATCTGTGGTCCGACACCCAGTATCCGCACCGACAACTCGTCAACAGGTTCAGGGCAGAGGTCAAAG
This sequence comes from Comamonas sp. UBA7528, assembly GCF_002479375.1. Taxonomy (NCBI): domain Bacteria; kingdom Pseudomonadati; phylum Pseudomonadota; class Betaproteobacteria; order Burkholderiales; family Comamonadaceae; genus Comamonas; species Comamonas sp. UBA7528. The sequence continues at coordinate 78,433 of NZ_DLMU01000005.1, read as the reverse complement.
ACCACTACTTTTGGCAGCAGCGCTTCCGGTGCTGCTACTGCAGTACGGAGCTCCAGCCGAATGCCCGTGTCTACGACGCCGAGCACATCCTGGACAAATCTGGTTTTCCAGAATTCATGTTCCATCCGGAAAACATCGCGGTAGCTTGCGTGATATGCAACACGCACAAGTCTGCGAAGTCAGTACTAACCGATGGCACCGTGCGGCCTCAGACCATCCCCGGCACGTCTACCGACTACAAGATTCTTCACCCCCACCTCGACGAGTGGGACCACCATCTGAGTTTTGACGAAATAGGCCGCATAGCACCGATTCCAGGTAGCACCAAAGGCCCTAAGACCATCTCGATATGCGCGATGGACGGAATCAACCTCTTGCGCCTGTCCGGACATTTTGCTGCGAAGTACCGTAAGAGGGTCTACGAGATGATGTGCAAGGTAGTCACCTACGTCAGCCCATCGAAAATCGACGACACATTCCGCATCATGCGGGAACTGGCAGAGCAATCGCCCGACGCTCTTGCCGTTGTTGCAACGCTGAAAGACCGCGTCGCTCAGTTGCAAGCCCAGCGAGCCGCGGATGCTGCCGCGGCAAGAGCAGCGCAGGTCTCGTGAACGTCCTGGTCGTTGGCCGCCTGGGCCACAGACACGCAACGCTCAACGACCAGTTTGACCGCCTCGAGTTTGAACTCGTGACTGAATGTCCTTCTTCTCTCCATTAACCACCTCAGGTTTCATCTTTCACCTTGACAAGGTGTCATCGAACCCGGAAACAGCCCAAAACTTACTTCAAAAAAGCAGTTGTGTTCCTGGCACACGAGACAGAAACAGCGGAATTTGGGAGAAGATTCAAGAGTGCGAGGGGCTTGTCAGCGGTGACAAGTTCCAGCGTCGACACGTTTGTGATTAATTGCGTCATCAGAATCCAGTGTTGAATGGGTCAATGACTTGTGTAGCGGCCGAAAGGGAATACGATGTTTAAGTGGATTACAGACATGTTCGGCTCCAGCCCCTCAGGAGGGGTGGACGATATGAGCAAGCCAGCCGTCAACGTGGACGGGGCGCTTATGGTGGGCGACGTCGACACCAACGGCAACCCATTCGGAGTGACTAGCGACGATTCGTTCAGCGGTGGCTTCGGCGGTGGTGGTGGCTTCGGCGATGACTTCTAGCATGCGCTTTGCGTATGCACCATGAAAGGAATGTGTGGCGCTGGAAGTTACAGCAACCTCCAGCTCTCAGGCACCCCCATTCGTGGTACATAGCCGAGCAGCAACCAGCTTTCACCCGCAGTGGGAGTTCATCTCAAGAAACATCAGAGCGAACGAGCTTCCTGATTACTTACGTACTGTCTCGGTGCTCAGTGCACTTCCTGCAGTGTGTGCTTCGTAATCCGCACTGTGCCGTCCTTCAACTCGAAGCTGTCGATTTCCCCGGCAGCTACCAACCCTCCCAACTTTTTACGTAGCACCCGGGAAAACTCTTTGGGAGCGTAGCCCGTTAGGCCGGTCCACGCTTGCAGTGATTCCAGTTTGAACGGCACGAAACATGCGTCGGCTTTCACGAAAGAGTACAGCCAGCTCTCCAGCCCGTCCTTGGCCGCGAAACGAGCGTCTTTGTCGAGGCACGTGAAGGTGCTATCCGCCAGTAGGGCCGCGACACGCTCGCTTAACCACACCCGCCACACGCCGCGCTCAAACTCCACGTTCAATACGAACGAGTAGTGAGCTTCCATCTGCGCAGTCAAAACGCGGATACGGGCCTTTTGCAACCGCACCAAACTCTCTTTGAGCACAGCAACAGAAGAAGAGCTGTCAGCGCGACCCATTGCGGCACAAAACTCGCGTGGGGAGAACTGCAGTTTGCGGCTCATCAGCGAGCCCTCGCGCAGCTTAATCAGCGCCAGCAGGATGCGCAGGTCGTCTTGCTGCAGCTCTTCGCCTGTGAAAAGGATGCGGACTTTTGAGGGGTTGTGCGCCTGAATTTCGACTTCGCTCATGTGAATTACGCGAGGGCCTTTCGAGGCTTTGAATAGCGCTGATTTTAGAAGAGCAGGGGCGAATATGAGGGTGTTCGAGTGCAGTTTGGGAGAGAAGCCGGCTTGGGTCTCGGCTTGGGCTGCAGCGAGAGAAATTTTGGGAATTGTGTGCTCCAGAGGAAAGTGAGTGTTGTGCGATGTATAGCAACTGCACAAAACTTAGTTCGAAGCACTTTCTCACCGCTGCTAAGCCTATGCGATGAGCTGGGGGTAAGCCAAACCCCCTGCTACAACCATATAAAAGATGAAATTCGCGCTCGTCTTCGGTGCGCTATCTATTTGCCATGGATATTATTTTTTAGATTCCACTATTTTATTAAGTGCCATGGGGTGGATTTTTGAAAAATGCAAGGATAATAGAGCGATGAAAATAGCTAATAGAGTTGTTGCATATGTTGGAGAAATATATTCTGTTAAACTGGATTCCTCGGAAATAGCGTTACTTATAGAATATATGGGACCCTACTCTGCTGCAGAGCTGTTTTACACATGCGCGGATTCAGGCGCAACGGCTTTTGCGCTCATGAACTTTAATGTCGGAGAAGTCCGAAACTGGCAGCCGCGCACCGAGTACCCCGCAGTGAGGGGGCTGCGGGTGGATGAATTCCGCTCGCTCAGCGCGTTAGCGAGCGTGCGCGAGCGACCAGTTGCGTACGTCGGCCGACTGCCTCCCCCTACAAAGAAAGGGGTGCCCTTCGTTGCCGTGCTTTTGAGTGAGTCATGCGTTGTAGAGACCAGTCATCTGTATCTCTGCGAAGACTTCGATGCAGCTGCAAGAGTGCTGTCCGGCTTGAAAGCTAAAGTCAAAAACTGGGAGCCGAACTTGCGCAAGCGCGGGCTGCCAATTGAGCCCCTCGAATACGGGGAGTTTCAGTATGCTGAGTTGCTCGCTAGCGTCGCAGTGCAGTTGCCCGATGATGAGGAGGAGGGCTAGCAGGCATGCATAAGGCACTTGATAAAGGCGGAGTTCTTGTCGGCACGACAAAGGCGCAGCTCGGTCGCCGTGATGGAGCCCCCAAGCAGCTCAATCTGCTCACACTCCACTCCGCGAAGGGCACGGAGTACGACGTCGTCATCATCCTGGGCCTGGACCAAGGCGAGTTCCCCTCCCCGAACTGGGCTGACAACACTCCCGAGAAGATGGAGGAAGCGCGTCGCTTGTTCTACGTCGGCATCACAAGAGCGCGCGACAAGGTCCACCTGATGTACAGCGGTTTCAGGCGAGATAGGTTCGACAGGACATGGCGCGAAGGGCCGTCGCAGTTCTTGGATGGCCTGCTTCCGTAGCTCTACACCGAAGGACGCATCGCAAAGCGATGCCGGTGCATCGGATGGCGCAATCGAAAGCGGCCCTTCACTGAGGTCCGCTCCTGGCCGATAGCTGCCATCACAGGAACACCAGTTGAGTGGCTCAGCTACGCTGGAGCTGGTTTTCGGCTACGCAAGTGTTCACGTGTCGTGCACTGCACGATTAGGTGGTGGGTTTGGCATGCGAACCGGTGGTGTTTTTGCTATGCGAACACTTGGAGGATTTCACGCGAATACCCAGTTACTCAAGCATGCGGAAAGACGTGTCCTGCACAGCTTTCTTCGTCTGCTCGCGATACGCGATGTTCGGCACTTCCGCGCCCAGCTCGCGCAGAAACGCGGAGTCGATGGTGTACGCCGTGATGCCCTGCGTTAGCTCCGTTTTCGACTGTTCTCCGGCAAGCTCTAGCAGGGCCTTGGAGATTTTCTCGGTCACGCTCCTCATCTTGTCTCGCTGGCCCTGAACGTAGTCAAGGGTGATAACGGGCGCGCTGATTACGCTAGCGATAGACTTGTTAGAGTGCATCATCAGCAGAGATATATGCACCATACTTTCACTTGCGATAGTTGCAGCAAGGCTCGCGAAAGTTCGTCGCAGGTCGTGCTTTGAAATGTGCATCCCCACGACGCGCTCGACGCTCTCCCAGGCCTTGCGGGGGTCGACAATTCTCTCTGAGCCGCGACGTACTTTATCCCCTGAGCCCTCTGCGAAGAAGACGTAGTCATTACCTGCGGGACGGAATGCGCTGCGTCGGCGCAGAATGTCTCGGACCACGCTCGAAACTGGAATTTCATATTCGCCGTCTTGCTCGTTCTGGGGGATGCTTGCTTTCCGGGACTTGGTCCCCTCTTCAAGCACACTGAAGAAGAGAGAGCATTCTCCCTCGCTGTTGACCCTGACTTTGTCCCACGTGAGGTTTACAAGCAGCGAGTCGCGCAGCCCCGTCAGCAGATAGATGCGGAACATGTCCCGCCATCCCGGAGCGCAGAGGACGTCGGAAGCCCTCCAGGCCTTGCCTAGCAGCTCCAGCGGAATGAAGGTCTTCCGCTTGTTCGCCGGCTCCATCGAGTTTTTGGCGGCGAGGACAGGGTTCCAGCCCGCGGGCTCTTCGAGAATCCCGCGGTGCTCATGAGCAATTGTGTACAACCTGCTCACGCAGCTGAAGATGCCTTCTACTGTCGCGGTCGCTAGTGGTTGGTTTTTCACCGTTCCTTCGCCGGTGCGCAGCTGGTCGCGCACCTTTTTCCAGAATGGTTCTTTCAGCGAGTCGAGGGCGTGCTCGTCGTACTTCTGTATGTAGTTTCTGTAGGCGGTGCGTAGCTTTAGCTTGTACTGTTCAGACTCGAGTGCCGCAGGCGAGTCAAGCGCAGCAAGCATGTGCTCAGCTGCAATCTTGACTGTCATCGAGTGCCTGCCCTGTTCTGTGTTCTTGCGAGATGAGGACAGCAGGTCGCGGACGCGCTCGACTGCGTCCCGGTAGTGCATGTCAGCTGTCGTGCCAATCGTCTCTTTGCGGTCCTTCATGGAGCCGTCAGGCTGCAGCTCTTTGTACCGTGCAACCCAGTAGCGAGTCACGACGCCGCTCTTGTTCGGCTTCGTGATGCGCAGCAGGAAGCCGGGCTGGCTCACGTGCTTCAGCTCGACGAAGGGCTTGTCCGTGGGGGCAGGGGCGCCGACGGCGTCAAAGTGGGCGCTGAAAATGTGCTGGGTCATCCGGAAAAGCCGTGGAAAAGTGATTTGCCAATTTTCCACTACTTTTCCATAAATTTTCCGGCGTATAAAAATTCATCCGTGGAAAATATGCCGACTGGATGGTTCCGGGTTGGTCGTGAAATTTATAACGTGCCAGGTGAGAGTCATTAAAAATGTTTTAAATCAATGACTTGTGTGTGTTTTGTGTTGAGGTGGTGGTGTTGTGGATTTTTGAAGTAAGCTATGTTCGATAGAACGGAGTACTCATAATCCTTTGGTCGCGGGTTCAAGTCCCTCACGCCCTACCAATGAATACAACGGGTTACGAGAAATCGTAGCCCGTTTTTCTTTGGGACGTTGCCCTGCAATTCGCGGTCAGTTGACCGTGGGGAAAGCTTTAGCCTTGCAACTGGTGGGCTGCACGGTGCAAATGGGCCATGAAATGGCGCACGCTGGGTTTGAGGTGTGAGTCGATTCGGGTGAGCGCGCTCAAGGTGAGTTGGAGTGGGCCTTCCTTGACATGGACGGTTTCCAGAAACTGTGTGGCCATAGGGTGGTTGGCAATCTGCTGGGGCAGCAGCCCCACCAAAGGGCCGCTGGCCACAATGGAAAGCAGCCCCAGCGTGGAATTCACCAGGGCGCCGGTCGGTGGTGCAGCCAGACCGTTGAGCTCAAACAGCGTCTTTGCATAACCGGAATCGGGAGTGCCTCCGGTGTACACCCAGGGGGCATGTGCCAACTCGCGCAAGCTCTGCGCCCTGGCCAGCGGATTGCCTTTGCGGACCACCGCCACCATGGAGATCGGCATCAGCTCTTCCACCACAAACTCGCCTGCCGATAGCTCGGGGGGCAAAGGCCCCAACGCAATATCCACCTCACCTTTGCGCAAGCGTGTCAGCTGCGCGATGTAGAGCTCTTCGGCAATTTGCAGCTGGATATGGGGGAAGTCCCGGCTGAAGGTGCGCAGGGTTTCCGGAATCAGCAGCATCACTGCCAAAGGGACGGCGCCAATGGTCAGCGCTCCCGTCATGTGCCCATCCAGTTGGCGTATCTGCTCGACAGCCTGTGCAATTTCGCGGTCTGCTGCACGCGCACGTTCGTACATGACCATGCCCTGCGCGGTGGCCACCACACCGGTTGTGGAGCGCACCAGCAGTGTGGTGGAAAGCTCCAGCTCCAGCTCCCGGATCATCTTGGTCAGCGCAGGCTGCGAAATGCCTAGGCGTTTACCCGCAGCACGCAAGCTGCCTTCTTCAATGGCAGCCACCAATGCCTGGAGCGTCAGGAGTTTCATGCAGATCGTGATAACAAGAAGTTATCGCGCCATCGTACACGGCATCTTCCGGCAAGTGATCGTAGTTCCTAAACTTTTCAGCGGTATTGCAATACATCAATGCCCGCTGCAAGAGCGCCGATAGGTGGCGGCGGCACAGAAAAAGAGTTGGGAGACAAAACAGATGGAAAAACATATTCCGCCCGCATCGGCAGTGATGCGGCGGTTGGAGCAGCTGTGCGATTTCAGCGCGGCGATAGGGGTTCTGGTGCTGGTGGCGGTGGCCTTGATGACCACCGTCAGCGTACTGGGGCGGGCCTTTTTCTCACACCCCATCCTGGGGGATGTGGAACTGGTGCAGCTGGGTGTGGCGGTGGTGGTCGCCTGCTTCCTGCCATACACCCAGTTTCGGCGCGCCAACATCATCGTGGACTTCTTCACCACCCATGCCAGCACCAAGGCGCAGCGGCGGATGGATGCGCTGGGGACCTGGCTTTACACCGTCACCATGGTCATGGTTGCATGGCGCGTGGCGGTGGGAGGCATGGATATCTATACCGCGCAGGAGCGTTCCATGCTGATGGACCTGCCATTGTGGATCCCTTATGTGCTGATGCTGCCCGGACTGGTGTTGTGTGTGCTTATTGGTGTGATGCAGCTGTTTGAAGGCGCGACGCCAGAGGAGGCTGTATGAGCACGATGTCCATAGGTCTGGCCATGTTCGCCGCCATGCTGGTGTTCATGGCGATACGGGTGCCGATCGCGATCGCGATGTTCATCTCCGGTGCAGCCGGGTACATCGTGCTGTCGGGCTGGGGGCCGCTGCTGGCGCATCTGAAGGGCGCCGTGTATGGCCGCGTTTCGGTGTATGACCTGTCGGTGATTCCGCTTTTCATGCTGATGGGCGCAATGGCCGTGCAAGGGGGCTTGTCCAAGGCGCTGTTTGACTTTGCCAATGCCTTGCTGGGGCGCTTTCGTGGCGGCATGGCCATGGCAGGGGTGCTGGCGTGCGCGGCCTTTGGCTCCATTTCGGGCTCGACCGTGGCCACGACTGCCACCATTGCCCAGGTGGCTTATCCCCAAATGCGCCGTATCGGCTATTCGGGGCGTCTGGCTACCGCGGCGCTGGCGACCGGCGGAACCATGGGGGTGTTGCTGCCGCCATCCGTCACGCTGATGGTGTATGCCATCCTGACAGAGCAGAACATCACCAAAATGTTCCTGGCGGCCTACGTCCCGGCGTTGATCGCGGCGATCGGATACATCATCGCCATTGCCGTCATCGTGCGGATTCACCCTGACCAGGCACCTGCGGCGCAGCGTGTGTCGCGTGCGGAAATCTTCGCATCGGCACTCAAGGTCTGGCCCATTCTGGCCATCTTCGGGGTGGTGTTTGGCGGTATCTATGGTGGTGTGTTCACTGCCACGGAAGGGGCGGCCATTGGCAATGTCCTGACCGGTGTGATCACCCTGCTGCGCGGCGAAATGGACAAGTCCAAGTTTGCAGCCGCCATGCGCACCACGGCACAGACCAGCGGCATGATCTTCCTGATCTTCATTGGCGCGGACATGATCAACGCGGCGCTGGCCTTGTCTCAACTGCCCACGCAACTGGCCGATCTGGTGGGGCATTTGCAGATTTCGCCCATGCTGATCATGGTGGGCGTGATGCTGTTCTATGTCGCGCTGGGCTGTGTGATGGACGAAATGAGCATGATTTTGCTCACCGTGCCGACCTTGTTCCCTGTGATCATGGGCATGGATTTCTTTGGCCTGTCGCCCGCAGACAAGGCGCTGTGGTTCGGCATTCTGATTCTCACCGTGTGCGAGATCGGCATGATCTTCCCGCCCGTGGGCCTGAATGTCTACATCATGAATGGCCTGGCCCGTGATGTTCCCATGGTGGAAACCTACAAGGGCGTGGTGCCCTTCCTGATTACAGACGGCCTGCGCCTGAGTCTGCTGATCGCCTTTCCCGCCACTGCGCTGTGGCTGGTACACCAACTGACCTGATTTTTGACTGTCCGAGAGGCGGCGGGCGCAGCCGTGCCCGCTGCATAAAAACCAAGCGGAAACATTGCCGCAGACAACAGAGGAGACACGACATGAAAGCCCGAAAACTGCTGATGCTGTGCGGATGGGTTGCCGCCGCATTACCTGCTGCAGCCCAGGAAGTCACTCTCAAGGTGCACTACCACCTGCCACCTACATCCTATGCGGGGACGCTGTTTATCCAGCCCTGGTGCGACAAGATCGCCAAGGATTCCGGCAATCGCATGAAGTGCCAGATCTATCCGTCCATGCAGCTGGGAGGGACGCCTCCCCAGTTGTTTGACCAGGTGCGTGATGGTGTGGCCGATGTGGTGTGGACGCTGCCTGGCTACACCGCAGGGCGCTTCCCATCCATGGAAGCCTTCGAGTTGCCGTTCACGATGCGCAACCCAGAAGCTACCAGCAAGGCGCTGTGGGACTACGCGCAGATTCACAGCCAGAACGAATTCAAAGATGTGAAACCACTGGCGTTTCACGTGCATGGACCAGGGGTGTTTCACATGTCCAGCAAGCCTGTGCGCACCATGGCCGATCTGCGGGGCTTGAAGCTGCGAGCCCCCACGCGCCTGACCAACAAGTTCATCGCCATGCTGGGGGCAACGCCCGTCAGCATGCCCGTACCCCAAGTGGGTGATGCGCTGTCCAAGGGCGTGATCGATGGCGCGGTGGTGCCTTATGAAGTGGTGCCCTCCGTCAAGATCCAGGAGCTGGCCAAGTACCACTCCGAGACGGATCCGCAGGAAGCTGCCTTCTACACCTCGACATTCATCTTTGCGATGAACAAGGCGAAATACGAGTCGCTGCCAGCAGATCTGAAGAAGGTGATCGACAGCAATTCAGGGCAGGCCTTGTCGGGCCAGATTGGCAAGGCATTCATCCAGGCAGATGCCGATGGCAAGAAGCTCACGGTCAGGAATGCGACCAATGTGATTGCTGCATCGGAACTGGCGACCTGGAAAAAGCTGGGGGACAAGCTGTCTGCCGACTGGATCAAGGAAATGGACGGCAAGGGGCTGAACGGCAACAAGCTGCGCGAAGACGCCAAAGCGTTGATTGAGCAACACGCCAAAGCCGCAAAGTAAGTAGACGCGTGCCACCTGGTGTGGCACCTGCTCAGCACTGACCTTGTGCGCTAGCGATGCGCTGGCGTTCGCAAGGTAGACCTATGTACCAAGCCTGGAAGTCGCACTTCTGCCGGCTTGGCACTGTTCCACATACATCAGAAAAAAGTATCCCGGTATGTACCGGGAGGGCCGCGTGTTGCTCGCGTACTACTGACGCAGCACCCGTCCATCTAGAGCTTGCCTGCGTGGCAAGCGAGACAGCAGGAGGTAGAAGTCAAATGGCCAAGATCATTGGTGGTATTGCCGCATCACACACGCCGACCATTGGGTTTGCGTTCGACCGGGACAAGCAGACGGATCCGGTATGGGAGCCCATATTTCGGGCGTTCCAGCCGGTGCAGGACTGGATTGCATCCAAAAAGCCGGATGTGCTGCTGTTCATCTACAACGACCACGTCACCTCGTTCTTCTTTGACCACTATTCGGCTTTCGCACTGGGGGTCGGTGAACAGTGGCGTGTGGCGGACGAAGGCGGTGGTGCCCGGGATTTGCCGGCGGTGACCGGGCATCCTGGGCTGGCTGCACACATTGGCCAGTCGCTGATGGAAGAGGAGTTCGACATGTCCTTCTTCCAAGACAAGGCGCTGGACCATGGCTGCTTTTCGCCCTTGTCGGTCATGTGTCCGCATGAGCCCCAATGGCCCGTGAAGATGGTTCCGCTGCAAATGGGGGTGTTGCAGTTCCCCATTCCCAGCGCGCGCCGATGCTTCAAGTTGGGTCAGGCGCTGCGCCGCGCCATCGAAAGCTATCCCGAAGATCTGACGGTGGCCGTGGTGGCCACTGGCGGCCTGTCGCATCAGGTGCATGGCGAGCGTGCCGGCTTCAACAACACCGAGTGGGATCAGCGCTTTCTGGATCTGCTGGAGAAAGACCCCGAGCAGCTGGCCGACATGACGCATGCCGAGTATGCCGCCCTGGGAGGGTTGGAAGGCGCGGAGGTCATCATGTGGCTGGTGATGCGTGGCGCGCTGGCAGCGCAGGTGCAGTGCCTGCATCGCAGCTACTACCTGCCCTCCATGACAGGTATCGCGACGGCTATTTATGAGCCTGCAGAAAGCGGCCTGTCCGCGGCTGCGCTCGAACGCCACCGGCAGCGCATGCAGACGCAGTTGCATGGTGCAGAAGCGCTGCAAGGCACCTATCCGTTCAGTCTGCTGCGCAGCGTCAAGGCCTACCGCTTGAACCGCTTTCTGCACGCGTTGATTCATCCCGAAGTCAGGGCTGCATTCCTGGCCGATGAGGAAACGGCATACCGCCAGGCCGGCCTGACGGAGACGGAGCAGCAACTGGTGCGCCAACGCGACTGGCGTGGCCTCATTCATTACGGCGTGATCTTCTTCATGCTGGAAAAGCTGGGTGCGGTGATTGGCGTCTCCAACTTGCACATCTATGCCGCGATGCGCGGGGAATCCCTCGAAGACTTTCAGAAAACACGCAACACCAAAGCGCTGTATTCGGTCGCGGGCAACAGCGCGGCACCACTCGCCTGGGACAACGCCAGCAGCACATCCGACGGCAACACAGTTTCTCAACCCGGTAGCGCTTGAAGCGCCTTGAACCATAAAAAAGGAGACAAACCCATGAACAAGATCGCTCTGATTTCGCTGGGCGTGTGGGCGGCAGCTTGCACCACCGCGCAGGCTCAAAGCAATGTGACGGTGTATGGCCTGCTGGATGCTTCCGTGGAGCATCTGACGAATGTGGGGGCCGCTGGCGATGGACTGACACGCATGCCCGGCCTGACGGGCAGCGTTCCTTCCCGCCTGGGCTTTCGTGGGACGGAAGACCTGGGCAATGGTCTGAAGGCTGTATTCACTCTGGAGTCAGGCTTCGGCGTGGATGGCGGGACCTTCAACCAAGGCGGTCGTGCATTTGGCCGCCAGGCCTTTGTCGGTTTGTCTGGCAACTGGGGCACGTTGACGCTGGGTCGCCAGTACTCCATGCTGTTCTGGTCGCAGCTGGATGCAGACATCCTGGGGCCCAATGCCTTTGGCTCGGCTTCGCTGGACAACTACCTGCCCAATGCCCGTGTAGACAATGCCATCGCCTACCGGGGGACCTTCAGCGGGGTGACGCTGGGGGCCACGTACAGCTTGGGGCGTGACACGGTGAATGCCGGCCCCAGCCCGGCGGGAACAAACTGTGCGGGCGAAAGTGCCACAGACAAGCAGGCCTGCCGCCAATGGTCGGTGATGGCCAAATACGATGCGCCCAACTGGGGTGTGGCGGTGGCTGTGGATGAAATGCGCGGTGGTCCTGGTGCGTTTGCGGGCTTGACGAGCAGCAGCATGAAGGACCGCCGTTCGACCCTGGCCGGCTGGGCGAAGGTGGGTGGTGTGAAGGTGGGCGCTGGTCTGATTGCGCGCGACAACGATGCCTCTGTTGCAGCACCGCGCAGCAACCTCTGGTATGTGGGGGCCGCATACCACGCGACGCCGGCGCTGGTGCTGGATGGTGAAGTCTTTAAGCTTGACTACAAGAACAGTCGCAATAGCGCGATGCTGTATGCCTTGCGTGCAACCTACAACCTGTCCAAGCGGACGGCGGTGTATGCCACGGCAGGTCATATCTCCAACAAGGGCACATTGGCACTGTCGGTGAGCAACGCCGCCGCAGGAGGCACTCCCGCTGCCGGAGAAGGTCAGACGGGTGTGGCGGTGGGCATTCGCCATTCCTTCTGAGTGCGCATGATGAACACCTGCAGCCTCCATGTCCCCATCCTGCGGGGCATATCTTCCATGGCCACAAGCCACATGCTGGCAGAGGTGCAAGCGTTGGCGTCGGCTGCAGGGTGTTCTCTGGCGTTCGAAGCCACGGGCGGCGTGGATGCCGCCCGCCGTGTGGCGGCAGGAGAGCCCTGGGATCTGGTGAGCCTGGCCGCCGATGCCATGGCCGAGCTGGCCGCTGCCGGGCACGTACTGAAGGACAGCGTGGTGCCGCTGGTGCGCTCCTCCATGGCGATCGCAGTACCAGAGGGAGCCGCGCTGCCGTCGGTGGACACCGAAGCGGTGTTGCATCGCATGGTGCGCTCCGCGCGCCGCATTGGCTATTCGACCGGTCCCAGTGGAAAGGCATTGCTGGCGCTGTTTGCGCGCTGGCAACTGCTGGATGCACTGCAGGACTGTCTGGTGCAAGCGCCTGCCGGTGTACCGGTGGCCACGCTGCTGGCGCGCCAGGAGGTGGACCTGGGTTTTCAGCAGCGCAGCGAATTGCAGGGGGTGCCGGGTGTACAGGTACTGGGCGACATGCCGCCGGGCCTCGAGATCACCACCACCTTTTGCGGTGCCGTGGCGACTGTCAGCCGGTATCCGCAGGCAGCACGCCGCGCACTGGCATGGCTGGCCTCTGATGCGACCGATGCCTGCAAGCTGCGCCATGGCTTGCTGCCGGCGCATGTCTGAATCACAAAGAGAGACGATGTCATGATTATTGATGTGCATGGGCACTACACCACCGCACCCGCCGCACTGGGTGTGTGGCGCGATCTGCAGATCGCGTCACTGCAAGACCCTGGCCGTGCCCCCAAGGCAGCAGACCTGAAAATCAGCGACGACGAACTGCGGGAGTCGATTGAAACGAATCAGCTGCAGAAGATGCGCGAGCGCGGCAGTGACCTCACCATCTTCAGCCCGCGGGCCAGCTTCATGGCCCACCATATCGGTGACTTTGCGGTGTCCAGTGCCTGGGCTGCCATCTGCAATGAGTTGTGCTATCGCGTCGCCAGTCTCTATCCCGAGCACTTTGTCGGTGCAGCCATGCTGCCGCAATCCCCTGGCGTGGACCTTGCCAGCTGCATTCCCGAACTGGAGAAATGTGTGCGCGAGTATGGGTTTGTCGGTCTGAACCTGAACCCGGATCCCTCTGGAGGCCACTGGACCAGTCCACCGCTGACCGACCGTCACTGGTACCCTCTGTACGAAAAAATGGTGGAACTGGATGTGCCTGCCATGGTGCATGTCAGCACCAGCTGCAATGCCTGCTTTCACACCACGGGGGCCCACTACCTGAATGCAGACACCACGGCTTTCATGCAATGCCTCAACGGTGATCTGTTCAAGGACTTCCCGACGTTGAAATTCCTGATCCCCCATGGGGGCGGTGCCGTGCCCTATCACTGGGGACGTTTTCGTGGCTTGGCGCAGGAGATGAAGAAGCCGCTGCTGGAAGAGCATCTGCTCCACAACATTTTCTTTGACACCTGCGTCTACCACCAGCCTGGCATCAATCTGCTGACCGAGGTGATTCCGGTGGACAACATCCTGTTCGCCAGCGAAATGATCGGTGCGGTGCGTGGCATTGACCCGCAGACCGGGCATTTCTTTGACGATACCAAACGCTATATCGAAGCAGCCAGCCTGACTGCACAACAGCGCTGGCAGATCTATGAGGGCAATGCACGCCGTGTATTTCCCCGTCTGGATGCGTCGTTGAAGGTGCGAGGCCTTTGAACCAAGGAGTGTGTGATGTATGAATTGGGAGTGGTGCACCGCACCATTACTCGGGTGGAATCGGCCGTAGCCGATGGTCTGGCGCAGTTCGGTTCGGCCACCGTGCACGAGGCCATGGGGCGTGTGGGTCTGCTGCAGCCCTATATGCGCCCTATTTACGTCGGGGCGCAGATCTCCGGTACGGCAGTGACGGTGCTGCTGCATCCGGGCGACAACTGGATGATGCATGTGGTGGCAGAACAGATTCAACCCGGCGATATCGTGGTCGCTGCCATGACGGCACCTTGCACCGATGGTTATTTTGGGGACCTGCTGGCGACCAGCTTCCAGGCGCGTGGTGCACGTGGGCTCATCATCGATGCCGGTGTGCGTGACGTGAAGACGCTCACCGCGATGCATTTTCCCGTGTGGAGCAAGGCCATCTCGTCCAAGGGCACGATCAAGGCGACCCTGGGATCGGTCAATATCCCTGTGGTGTGCGCCGGCATGCTGGTGACTCCTGGTGATGTGATCGTGGCCGACGACGATGGCATCGTGTGCGTGCCCGCAGCACGTGCGGCCGCCACATGGGCTGCTGCGGCCCAGCGTGAGGCGAATGAAACGGCCAAGCGTGAACTGCTGGCAACTGGCGTGCTGGGCCTGGATATGTACAAGATGCGCGAGGGTCTGGCACATGCCGGACTGCGCTATATCGATTAGCGCAGTCCGGACGTTTTTTCCAAGGTGGTAGTTTTGGGGCTTTGCGTGGTGGTGCAAAGCCTTTTTTCATGGAGTCACTGCCGGATCAGTGGACGCCGATGCGGCTGGAACTGGGGCTGGAGGGCTGGCATCCCAGTCTTCGCCCCACAGCTCGCTGGGGTGGGGCGTGCGGTCGGAGCCATTGCCGCAGCGCAGATCGGTGGCGGGGCAGTAGAGGTCACAGCCCCAGCACAGGCGTTCAGGGTGGGGCGGGTTGCTGGGGAATTTCTTGGCCATGGTGTCGCTCGCGGCATGGGGAGAATGCCCAGCCAGTATGCGCTGCAGTGGCTGTTGGGTGCTACGGCAAGCGGCAGAAGATTGACTGCTGCTTGCCTTGTATCAAACAGTTCCTGCCTGCAGGCAACGCGCGCACGGCGCCGCACGAGCCTGCCACCGTACCGTGCGAGCGCAATTGGTGACCGTTGGCATGGCCTGGTGCCGCCCCGAGTGGCCGGCGGCACCGCGGGTGCTCAGGCGGCGGTCAGCGCGCCGGGCATGGTCAGCTTGTCGGCGACCAGCAATTGCTGCATCTGGGCCTGGCTCATTACGCCCAGTTCCTCGGCCACGACCCCGATGGGTTTGCCGCTGGCAATAGCGGTTTTGGCAATCTGGGCGGCCCTTTCGTAACCGATCAGCGGGTTCAAGGCGGTCACCAGCGTCACCGAAGAGGCAATGCGTTCGTCCAGCACGCGGCGGTTGGCGACGATGCCTTCCACGCAGTTGACCTGTAGTGTGTGGCAGGCATGGGCCAGGTGTTGAAGGCTTTTGTGCAGGGCCCAGGCCATCAGCGGCTCGAAGGCGTTGAGTTGCAGTTGGCCGGCTTCGGCGGCCATCGTGATGGCGACGTCGTTGCCAATCACTTCGAAGCACACCTGGTTCATCACTTCCGGAATCACGGGGTTGACCTTGCCCGGCATGATCGACGACCCGGCCTGGCGCGCGGGCAGCTGAATGTCGCCCACGCCGGCCTGGGGGCCGGAGGACAGCAGGCGCAGGTCGTTGCTGATCTTGGACAGCTTGACGGCAATGCGCTTCAGGATGCCGGAGATGTCGGCAAAGGCACCGGTGTCGCAGGTGGCGGCGATCATGTCGGCGGCCTTGACCACGGGCACACCCGAGAATTCGGCCAGCTTCGGGATGACCACGTCGACATAGCCCACGGGGGCGTTCAGGCCGGTACCGATGGCGGTGCCGCCCATGTTGATCTCGCACACCAGGGTGGCGGATTCGCGCAGGCGCTTTTCATCGTCGGCAATCATAGAGACGAAGGCGTTGAATTCCTGGCCCAGTGTCATGGGCACGGCGTCCTGCAGCTGGGTGCGGCCGATCTTCAGCACATCCTTGAATTCCACGGCCTTGTCCTGAAAGGCGCCGCGCAGTGCGGCCAGAGCCGCCAGCAGCTCCTGGATGCCGAACCAGGTGGCCAGCTTGACGGCGGTGGGGTAGGAGTCATTGGTGGACTGCGAGGCATTGACGTGGTCGTTGGGATGGATCACGTCATAACGGCCCTTGGTCAGACCCAAGTGTTCCAGCGCCCGGTTGGCGATGACCTCGTTGGCGTTCATATTGGTGGAGGTGCCGGCGCCGCCCTGGATCACATCCACCACGAACTGGTCGTGCAGCTGGCCGGCCGCCAGGTCGTCACAGGCCTTGGAGATGGCATCGGCCTGCGGGGCCGTGATGGTGCCCAGAGCCAGGTTGGCGTGGGCGGCAGCTTTCTTTACCAGGGCGTAGGCGCGAATCAGCTGGGGCATATGGGCCACGCTGTGGCCGGTGATGGGAAAGTTCTCCACCGCACGGGCGGTGTGGACGCCCCAGTAGGCGTTGTCGGGGATGTCCTTGGGACCCAAAAAGTCGCGTTCTTGGCGCATGGTGAGCAGATTGGCTGAAAAGAATAAAAAATCGGCTCCGGCACAGTGGGCCGGGGCCACGCGGACGCAAGGTCCGGACATGGCAAAGCCCGGCTGATTGGCACCAAAACGGTGCAGTATCAAGCCGGGCTGTTGGGTGAAATTATGCTCAAAACGGATGAGAAGCCAAATTTCGCTGCATATCATGTCCATCGTCGCACTATTTTGGTGCGAGATGGGGAGTCCGTTTGACACGCTGTGAAAGCGTGCTCCACCGCACAGGGCATGGCTTTGCCGGGCTTCAGGGGGCGGACCCAATGGGATAGGCCGTGCTGGGCGGTGATGTGCTTGGCGCGGGGCTGCAAACCCGTGCGCTGGTGAAAAACGGCACGGAACAGGAAAACGACTTGGGGGAAAGGGGCGTGCGCAACCCCGTTAGCGGGGATGCCTGACCTTGCCAGGGCGCGTGCCAACGGGCGCGATGGCACGCGACGGAAACAAAAAAGCCCACTTGCAGTGGGCTTTTTTGTGGTGCGGATGCACCAATTGGTTGCGAGGGCTGGATTTGAACCAACGACCTTTGGGTTATGAGCCCAACGAGCTACCAGACTGCTCCACCTCGCGATAACTGGTTTTCTCTGATTCTGTGGTGCCCGGGGCCGGAATCGAACCGGCACGCCTTGCGGCGGCGGATTTTGAGTCCGCTGCGTCTACCAATTCCACCACCCGGGCAGCAATCAGGGAAGCGTGGATTATGGCACATTTATGCACATGCAAACGTATCCTTCGATTGAAAGCGTCATCGGCAACACGCCTCTGGTGGCACTGCAGCGCATCAACGCTGCCGCAAACGCGGAAAAAGGCAATGTGGTTCTGGGCAAGCTGGAGGGCAACAACCCTGCGGGGTCGGTGAAAGACCGTCCCGCACTGTCCATGATCCAGCGCGCCCAGGAGCGCGGCGAGATCAAGCCCGGCGACACGCTGATTGAGGCCACATCGGGCAACACTGGCATCGCGCTGGCGATGGCGGCCGCCATCAAGGGCTACCGCATGGTACTGATCATGCCGGAGGACCTGTCCATCGAGCGTGCCCAGACCATGAAGGCCTATGGTGCCGAGCTGATCCTCACGCCCAAGAGCGGCGGCATGGAATACGCCCGCGACCTGGCCGACCAGATGGTGGCCCAGGGCAAGGGCGTAGTGCTGGACCAGTTTGCCAATGCCGACAATCCCCGCGCCCACTACGAAACCACGGGCCCGGAACTGTGGGCGCAGACCGGCGGCAAGATCACCCATTTCGTCAGCGCCATGGGCACCACCGGCACCATCACCGGCGTGGCCAAGTACCTGAAGGAGCAGAGCCCGGATGTGAAGATCATCGGTGCCCAGCCGTCCGAAGGTTCGCGCATTCCCGGCATTCGCAAGTGGCCCGAGGAATACCTGCCCAAGATCTACGACGCCAGTCTGGTCGACGAGCTGGTCTATGTGAGCCAGGATGATGCCGAGGACATGGCCCGCCGCATGGCGCGCGAGGAAGGCATCTTCGCCGGCATTTCTGCCGCCGGTGCGCTGTGGGTGGCGCAGGAAATCGCCAAGCGCGAAACCAATGCCACCATCGTCTTCATCGTCTGCGACCGGGGCGACCGCTACCTGTCCACTGGCGTGTTCCCTGCGTAACAGCAGGCCTCCTGCCTGGCGGCTACACTGGCCGGATTGATGCTCAAGATCGCAGTCTGCGCATGCTGCAAGCGTGCAGACTGCTATCAAAAACTCAAACTCGCACCGGAACTTCCATGGCATTCGAAACCCGTTTTTGCTCGAACTGCGCCACGTCGCTGGAATGGATCACCCAGGCAGAGGACAGCGGTGATGTCAGCCGTCTGCGCTGCCCGGCCTGTGGCTTCACGCACTGGGGCAACCCCACGCCCGTGCTGGCGGCGGTGGTGGAAAACGACCGTGGCCAGGCCTTGCTGGCGCGCAATGCGCTGTGGCAAGAGGGCGTGTTCGGCCTGATCACCGGTTTCATGGAGGCCGGCGAATCGCCGGAAACCGGCATCTGCCGCGAGGTGCTGGAAGAAACCGGTCTGCAGGTCAAAGCCCTGCGCCTGCTGGGGAGCTGGGAATTTCTGCGCATGAACCAGGTGCTGATCGCCTACCACGTGCGCGTGGCGGGCAATCCCGACGATGTGCGCCTGTCCCCTGAGCTGCTGGAATACCGCTGGGTGACCCCCGAAGCCGCGCGCTGCTGGCCGGCGGGCACGGGCTATGCCCTGGCCCACTGGATCCGCGACAAGGGCGTGGAGCCACAATTCGGGGCCTTCCGTCCCGGCCAAAGCCCGGAACCGGATCCCGCCAAGTGGCCGCTGCGGCCATGGGGCGAAGATGCGCGGTTTCAGCTGCCGCCCACACTGGCGTAACGTACCCTGAGCCGCGATGCGGCTTCCCCTTCCCGTCTTACCCCGTGCTCCAGAGGGGCCGTGCGCTACGGGACGGCCCGTGTGTGTCGTCGTCGCCCCCAGGTGTCGTGGTGGGCTCATGCTTCGGAAGACGGTGCTGCGGCGTGTCACCCGTGGGGGCCGGCGGTACCGCTGTCCGTCACAAGGCTGCTGCAGGCTTTCTACAATGGCCCTCCAGAGCAGCCCCCAAGGCTGCACTTTTGCGAGAACCCCATGCAGATTGACCAAGAAATCGACACCCGCGGCATGAACTGCCCTTTGCCCATCCTCAAGGCCAAAAAAGCCCTGTCGGGCATGGAGAGCGGCCAGTTGCTGAAAGTGGTGGCCACCGACACCGGATCGCTGCGCGACTTCCAGGCATTTGCCAAGCAGACGGGCAACGAACTGGTGCACCAGGAAACCGTGGGCGACGAGTTCATTCACGTGCTGCGCCGCCGCTGATGCGTTAAAGGCGGCTTCTGATCACAAAAGGCCTGCAATTGCAGGCCTTTTGCATGTTGTGCCCAGGCAGGGCGTGCGATCAGATGTCCAGGGTCTGGAGGTAGGCGCGGAACGAAGCGCCCACTTCCGGGTGCTGCAGTGCCAGTTCCACTGTGGCTTGCAGAAAGCCTTCCTTGCTGCCGCAGTCATAGCGCTTGCCGCTGTACTGGTAGGCATAGACGGTTTCATGCTGCATCAGGCGCTCGATGGCATCGGTGAGCTGGATTTCTCCGCCCACGCCCTTGGGCTGGCTGCGAATCTCGTCAAAGATGCGCGGTGTCAGCACATAGCGGCCGGCCACACCCATGCGGGAAGGCGCCACTTCCGGTGCGGGCTTCTCCACGATCTCATCCACGCGCAGCAGCGGGCCGCCAGCGGGCTCGCCTTTGACAATGCCGTAGCGTTTGGTGTGTTCCAGCGGTACTTCCTGCACGGCCAGCAGCGAGCGGCCTTGCTTCAGGAAAGCGGCGGTCATCTGTGCCATCACGCCGGGGCCACCGGGCAATCCGG
Organism: Comamonas sp. UBA7528; assembly: GCF_002479375.1. Classification (NCBI taxonomy): domain Bacteria; kingdom Pseudomonadati; phylum Pseudomonadota; class Betaproteobacteria; order Burkholderiales; family Comamonadaceae; genus Comamonas; species Comamonas sp. UBA7528. The sequence goes on along the minus strand of NZ_DLMU01000005.1, from coordinate 58,464 downwards.
TCATCAGGTCATCGGCCAGGATGACGGCGAAGGGTTCGTTACCCACCAGGGGCTCGGCGCACAGCACCGCGTGGCCCAGGCCCAGCGACCGCGGCTGGCGCACGAACAGACAGTTCATGTCGGCCGGGCTGACGGCGCGCACCAGGTCCAGCATGGCCTGTTTGCCTGCGCGTTCCAGCTCGTTTTCCAGCTCGTAGGCGGTGTCGAAGTGGTCTTCGATGGCGCGCTTGCTGCGGCCGGTGACAAAGATCATGTCGCGGATACCGGCTTCATAGGCTTCCTCGACGGCGTACTGGATCAGCGGCTTGTCCACCACGGGCAGCATTTCCTTGGGAGATGCCTTGGTGGCAGGCAAGAAACGGGTGCCCAGGCCGGCGACAGGGAACACGGCTTTGCGCACGCGGTTCGGGTTGGTCATGACAAAACCTCAACAAATCCTCTACAAAAGGGAAAAAGGCGCTGTGACCGAAGCCGCAGCGCCTTCTGAGCTCAGCTTACCAGCGATCAGCCCAGGCGGGCCAGTTGTTCCTGGATGCGGGTCAGCGTGGCGCCAAAGTCGGCAACGCGCTTTTTCTCCTGCTCCAGCACCGCAGCGGGTGCCTTGGCGCAGAAGGCTTCATTGCCCAGCTTGCCGTTGGCCTTGGCGATCTCGCCTTCCAGGCGCTTGGCTTCCTTGGACAGGCGGGCCTTTTCGGCTTCCACGTCCACTTCCACGAACAGCGCCAGGCGGGCATCCCCCACCACGGACACGGGGGCGTTCTGCGCCTCGGTGGCCCAGGCGGCTTCGTCGTCGAACACCTTGACTTCGCTGAGCTTGGCCAGGTTCTTCAACACGTCGGCATTGGCGCGCAGGAAGGCGGCGCCGTCGGCCGAGCCGGCCACCGTCAGCAGCGGCAGGCGCTGGGCGGGCGACACGCCCATCTCGCCGCGCAGGGCACGGCAGGCGTCCACCATCTGCTTGATGCGCGCCACGTAGGCGATGGCGGCTTCGTCGATCTTCTCGGGCTGTGCTTCGGGGTAGGCGGCGATGGCGATCGAGGCACCGGCACGGCCGGCCACGGGGGCCACCTTCTGCCACAGGGCTTCGGTGACGAATGGGATGATGGGGTGGGCCAGACGCAGAATGGTTTCCAGCGTGCGGATCAGCGTGCGGCGTGTGGCGCGCTGCTGGGCTTCGTTGCCGGTCTGGATCTGCACCTTGGCGATTTCCAGGTACCAGTCGCAGAACTCGTTCCAGACGAAGTCGTAGAGGGTGTTGGCAACGTTGTCCAGACGGAACTCTGCAAAGCCCTTGGCCACTTCGGCCTCGACCTTTTGCAGCTGCGAGACGATCCAGCGGTCGGGCTGGCTGAACTGCAGATAGCCGCCGGCACAGTCTGCGGCCGTGTGGTCCTGCAGACCGCAGTCATAGCCTTCGCAGTTCATCAGCACAAAGCGGGAGGCGTTCCACAGCTTGTTGCAGAAGTTGCGGTAGCCCTCGCAGCGCTTGCTGTCGAAGTTGATTGAGCGGCCCAGCGAGGCCAGTGCGGCAAAGGTGAAGCGCAGCGCATCGGCACCGTAGGCGGGAATGCCTTCGGGGAATTCCTTCTGCGTGTTCTTGCGCACCTGGGGGGCGGTTTCGGGCTTGCGCAGGCCGGTGGTGCGCTTGTCCAGCAGTGGTTCCAGCGAGATGCCGTCGATCAGGTCGACCGGGTCCAGCACATTGCCTTCGGACTTGGACATTTTCTTGCCCTGTGCATCGCGCACCAGGCCGTGGATGTAGACATGCTTGAACGGCACGCGACCGGTGAAGTGCGTGGTCATCATGATCATCCGGGCCACCCAGAAGAAGATGATGTCGTAGCCCGTCACCAGCACCGACGAGGGCAGGTAGAGGTTGTAGTCATCGTCGGCGGCATCGGTCTGGCCGGGCCAGCCCATGGTGGAGAACGGCACCATGGCGGACGAGTACCAGGTGTCCAGCACGTCCGGGTCGCGCGTGAGGGTCTTGCCGGGGGCCTGGGCCTGGGCTTCGGCTTCGTTCTTGGCGACGTAGAGGTTGCCTTCCTCGTCATACCATGCCGGAATCTGGTGGCCCCACCACAGCTGGCGCGAGATGCACCAGTCCTGGATGTTGTTCATCCACTGGTTGTAGGTGTTGACCCAGTTCTCGGGCACAAACTGCACTTCGCCAGAGGCCACGGCATCGATGGCCTTCTGGGCGATGGACTTGCCTGTCGGATCCTGGTCGCTGACCTTGCTCATGGCGATGAACCACTGGTCGGTCAGCATGGGTTCGATCACCTGGCCGGTACGGTCGCAGATCGGCACCATCAGCTTGTGCTTCTTGATCTCGACCATCAGACCCAGTTCTTCCAGGTCGGCGACGATGGCCTTGCGGGCCACGAAACGGTCCATGCCGCGGTATTTCTCGGGCGCTTCGTCGTTGATCTTGGCGGTCAGCGTCAGCACGCAGATCATCGGCAGCTTGTGGCGCAGGCCCACCTGGTAGTCGTTCTGGTCGTGCGCAGGCGTCACCTTCACCACGCCGGTGCCGAACTCGCGGTCCACGTATTCGTCGGCAATGATGGGGATCTGGCGGCCCACCAGCGGCAGGGTCACGGTCTGGCCGATCAGGTGCTTGTAGCGCTCGTCTTCGGGATGGACCATCACGGCCACGTCGCCCAGCATGGTTTCGGGGCGGGTGGTGGCGACCACCAGATTGCCTTCACCGCTGGTCAGCGGGTAGGCAATGTGCCAGAGCGAACCGTCCTTTTCCTGGTTTTCCACTTCCAGATCGGACACGGCCGATTGCAACACCGGATCCCAGTTCACCAGGCGCTTGCCGCGGTAGATCAGGCCTTGCTGGTACAGCTTCACAAAGGTCTCGGTCACCACCTTGGACAGCTTGTCGTCCATGGTGAAGTACTCACGGCTCCAGTCCACGGTGTCGCCCATGCGGCGCATCTGCGTGGTGATGGTGTTGCCGGACTTTTCCTTCCACTCCCAGACCTTCTTGGTGAACTCGTCACGGCCCAGGTCATAGCGGCTCACGCCCTGGGTCTGCAGCTGGCGTTCCACCACGATCTGGGTGGCAATGCCGGCGTGGTCGGTGCCGGGAATCCAGGCCGTGTTGTAGCCCTTCATGCGGTGGTAGCGGGTCAGCGAGTCCATGATGGTCTGGTTGAACGCGTGGCCCATGTGCAGCGTGCCGGTCACATTGGGGGGCGGCAGCTGGATGGCGAAATTGTTGCCCGCAGCGGTGGCTTCGGCGCCGGGCTGGCCCGTGCCGCGGTAGCCGGCGTTGCCGTAGCCGCGCTTCTCCCACTCGGGGCCCCACTGGGCTTCGATGGCGGATGGCTCAAAAGACTTGGAGAGGCTGTCGAGGCCTGGCTGGGCAATGGTGTCGCTCATGGCTGCGTGAAGGAAATCTGGAAATGCAAACGGCATCCACAGGGGATGCCGTCTGCAGGGATAAAGACGGATTGCAATGATTTTAGCCAGCCCCCCCGGCTGCGCGCAGGTCGGGGTCTATGGTGGAGTGCCAGACCGGTGCCGCAGGCCAGCGGCGTGCGCATGGTGTGCTGTGAAATCAGGAGCACACCATGCTGTTGTCCGCGTGCCCCTGGCCGTGCGCCTACGGCCGGCCCACTCAGCGCTTGCCGCCGTATTCCGGTCGGTCGTTGTGCTGGGGCTTGAGGGGCGTGCTGCTGGCGCCGGCGGCGCGTTCCGCACGCCACTGCTGCTTGCGCGTGGTCCATTCGGCCAGGCGGGCATGGGCGGTGGTGCTTTCGCGCGCCATCTGCACAGCATCGGCCAGCTGGGCCGACAGCTCCAGCCGGATGCCGTTGGGGTCGAAGAAATAAATGCTTTTGAAGATGTGGTGGTCGGTCACGCCCAGCACCTCCACACCATGCGCCTGCAGGCGGGCCTTGGTGTTTTCCAGCTCCTGCACGCTGTCCACGCGGAAGGCGATGTGGTTGATCCACAGCGGGGTGTTGGGGGATGGCAGGGCTTTTTCGTCGTCGCCGATGTCAAAGAAGGCGATGAAGCTGCCATCGCGCAGGCGGAAAAAGAAGTGGGTGTAGGGGCAGTACTCACCCGTGGAGGGCACATGGTCGCTCTGGATGATGTGGTAGAGCGGCAGGCCCAGGATGTCTTCGTAGAAGTGGCGCGTTTCCTCTGCATCGCGCGCCTTGTAGGCGTAGTGGTGCAGCTGCTGGATGGCGGCAGGCGGTGGCAGCGTGGCCAGGTCCGGGCGGGCGCCGGTCGAGAGGCTGACCTGGGAGATGGCCTGGGGACTGGCAGAGGCGGTGGGCATGTGCAGCTCCTTTTACGTATATGCAATGCATTGCACTAAACGGAATTCTAGGAACTGACGGCGCTGTTGGGCAAAGAAAAACCCGCATGCCGGGAGGGCAGGCGGGTGGCAGGCACGGCCGCGTGGGCGGCCATACAAGGCGGTCGGTGCAGGGCTTACTGCTTGACGGCTTCCAGCTGCAGCACCAGGCGCACGTTCTTGGCAAAGCCCCAGTCCACGCCGTAGTTCACACCCCACTGGGTGCGGTCGATGGTGGCTTCAAAGTCGCCGCCGCAGACTTCACGCTTGAGCATGGGGCTTTCGTAGCAGGTGAACTTGTTGGCCTTGATGGTGATGGGGTGGGTCTGGCCGTTCAGCGTCAGCTGGCCGGTCACTTCCTTGAGCTTGTCGCCATCGAACACGAACTTGTCGGACACGAACTTGGACACCGGGTACTGGTCGGTGTTGAAGATGTCCTTGCTCTTCAGGTGCTTGTCGAAGGCTGCTGTGCCGGAGTTCACGCTGGTCATGTCCAGCGTCACTTCCACCTTGCCGGTCTTGGCGGCCTTGTCGAATTCCACGGCGCCTTGCTTCTTGTCGAAACGGGCACGGTTGGTGGAGGCGCCGAAGTGGTCGATTTCGAAGGTGGCGAAGGTGTGGGTGGGGTCGATGGCGTACTGGGCCGGTGCAGCGTGGGCGGCGGTGGCGAACAGGCTGGCGGCAGCCAGAGCAAACAGGGTGGAACGCATGAAGGAATCTCCTGTGTGAAAAATGAATGAGAGAGGGAAAACGGAACCGTGAATCAATGGCTGCCTGTGTGCATGCCGCATTGCCCTGAACGCATCTTGGAAATCAAGATCGCGGTCCTATGCAGCAGAGCGGGTATGCACACCGGTGGCTGTCCAGAACGTCAGAGCTTGCCCACACCGGTCAGTGCCAGCTTGAACTGCACGGTGACTTCGTCGGCCACCATGGAGGTGTCGGCCCAGTCGCCATCGCCGATCTTGAACGACAGGCGCTTGAGCGGCAGGGTGCCGGCAGCGATGGTGGTGGCGCCCGATTGGGTCAGCACCACGGGCACGGACACCTTCTGGGCGTTGCCCTTGATGGTCAGCGTGCCGTCCACCTGGTACTTGCCGCCGCCCAGCGCCTTGACGGCGGTGGAATCGAACGTGGCCTTGGGGAACTTGGCGATGTTGAACCAGTCCGCGCCCAGCAGGTTGCTGTCGGTCTCCTTGGAGCCCATGGTGGCGCTGCCGGTTTCCACGGTGAAGTGGATCTTGCTGGTTTCGGGCTTGGCGGTGTCAAAGCTCACCTGCGCGTCGAACTTCTTGAACTGGCCTTGCAGGGGCACGCCCATCTGCTTGGCGGTGAAGTTGATGCTGCTTTGCGCCGGCACCAGGACCTGGGCGGCCATGGCGGCGGTGCCCAGCAGGGTTGCACTGGCAAAGAAGGCGGCGCGGAAAGTGGTGCTGAAAGTCATGGTGAACTCCTGACGCTCGAAAAAAAACAGGGGACGAATTACGCGGCTTTGCCGGGCAGCATGCGGCGCAGCAGGCCGTCGCGGTCGATGAACTGGTGCTTGAGTGCTGCCGCAATGTGCAGGGCAATCAGGGCGGCCAGCGTGTAGGCGCTGATCATGTGCCAGGGCTTGAGGGCTTCGGCCAGTGCCGGATCGGCCGGCACGAAATTGGGCAGCTGCCACAGACCGAACCACACGATGGGGAAGCCGGCGGCCGAGCTGTAAGCCCAGCCCAGCAGTGGCACCGCAAAGAACAGCAGGTACAGCAGGTGGTGCACGCCATGGTGGGCGAGGTGCTGCCAGCGCGGCATGGCCACGGCCATGGCAGCAGGCAGTGCGGGCGGGCGGTGGGTAAGGCGCCAGACCAGGCGCAGCAGGCTGAGCACCAAAATGGTAACGCCGGCCCATTTGTGCCAGTTGTAGTACTTCAGGCGTGCCGGGGAAAACGGCAGTCCGGTCATGTACCAGCCAAAGGCCAGCAGGCCGATCAGGCCAACGGCCAACAGCCAGTGCAGTGCGATGGCGGGCAGGCTGTAGCGGGTGGAAGCGGTGGGGGTGGGCATGGTTATGCGTTGTTTTTAAAGCACCTGGCAAGCGGCCATGAAGCGCGACAAGAGATGGAGTGTAGGAAGCAAAGGTGACAAAAAAGTTCAGGCAAATTGACGTGACAGTTCAAAAAGCTTGAATGCCGGAGTGGCCCGCAGTGGGGCACCTGGCTCAGGTAAGCTCACCAGCCCTATGGCCCAGACCCTTGCTTCCCCCGCGCACAGCGAATTGATCATCAAGAAAAGCCGTTTCATCGGCTGCGTGCAGCCCATGCGCGACCGCGCCAGTGCCCAGGCCGCCGTGGATGCCTTGTGGAAGCAGCACCCGGCGGCGGCCCACATCTGCTGGGCCTTGCTGGCCGGCGGCCAATCTGCGGCGGTGGATGACGGCGAGCCCAGCGGTACGGCCGGCCGCCCGATGCTGGATGTGCTGCGCCACCAGGAGCTGGAAGGCGTGCTGGCCACCGTGGTGCGCTACTTCGGTGGGGTCAAGCTGGGGGCCGGCGGCCTGGTGCGGGCCTATACCGACAGCGTGGCGCAGGCGCTGATCGGCGCGGAAAAAATCACGCTGCAGCGCATGGCGCTGCTGCAGTGCGAGGTGCCCTATGCCATGGAAGGCTGGCTGCGCCGTGAAATCGCCCAGGCCGGGGCCGAACTGCTGCAGGTGCAGCACGGCAGCATGGTGGCCGCGCAGTGGACCTTGCCGGAAAGTGCCGCCTTCGCCCTGGTGGAACGCCTCAACGATCTGGGGCAGGGGCGGCTGGGCTGGCTGGAGCACTGGCCGGACTGACGCCGCAGGCAAAGGACGCTCCTTCGCGCCAGGCTGGCGCAGGCGGCGTTCCCTGTCCGTTGTCCGAAGTGGTGGACCAGAGGGCTTACTTGCCGTGCAGCGCCGCCTGCTTCCAGGCGTGGGCGGCTTCGTCGGGCGCTTCGTGGCGCTCGGCCAGAATGGCCAGGGCCGTCCAGGCGCTGTGCAGCAGTGCCTGGTCCTTGAGCTGCTGGGTAGACTGGCCCAGCAACTGCTGGGCCTTGCCCCACAGCTGGCGCTGCAGGCAGGCCATGCCGGCCAGGTACTGCAGGCGCGGGTTGTGCGGGGCATGCCGCAACGCCGCTTCGATGCGGCCCAGCCAGGCGGCGTCCAGATTGTCCAGGCTTTCCTGCAGCGCCAGGACTAGGCGGGTGCTGTGCTCGCTGTGCAGGCCCTGGGGTTGCTGCAGCTGGGCCTCCCAGACCGGCAGCAGCCATTCGCGTGCGGTGGCGCTGTCACCTCCCAGGGCCACCAGGCGGCGGGCGGCGGGAATGGCCAACTCGGGCGCGCTGCGTTCGCGCGCTTCGGCTTGCGACCAGGCGTGCAGCAGTTGCCCCGCGTCGTGGGCGCTGTGGATCTGCTCCAGCAGCAGGCTGCGCAGCAGGCTGGCCGATGCTTCGGGCGAGAACGCCTTGTGCTTGGCCAGCAGGCGCGCGGTTTCCAGTGCCGGCTGGGTCTGCCGGGCCAGGCGCGTGGCCTTGAGCTTGATGCGCAGCGCAATCGTGCGGCGTGCCGCGCCATGGGGCAGTTCGCCCAGGCGTTCCAGCGCGCCACTGGCGTCGCGGTCGTCCAGCGCCCAGCGGGCCGAGCGCATTTGCGCGCCTTCGCGCAGTTCCTGCTGCTGGGTGGTGCCGTTCAGCGGCGCCAGATCCAGCGCGGCGTCCAGGTGTTCGTCCCGGGTGGCCCGGTCCTGCAGGGCATGGGAGCTGTCGGCCGCCGCCATGTGGGCGATGGTGCGCAGCTGCAGCCGGTAGGCCACCGTGGCCTTGTCCTTGTCCAGGCCGTCTTCCAGCGTGAGCGACTGCAGTGCCGCCTTGCGGGCCCGCAGGAAACGGCCGGCATGCAGATGGGTCAAGGACTCCAGCAGGGCCTGGTGCATATTGCGTTCGCGCTGTTGCAGGCGCCAGCGCTTGGCCTGCAGCGGCAAGGTGACCAGGGCGGAAAAGCCGCGCAGGGCGCCATACAGAATGAAGAATGCCGCCAGCAACAGCAGCACCACCATGTTCAGGGACAGGTCCAGCCGGTAGGGCGGCCAGAACAGCATGACCGAGCCCTGGTTGTTGCCCGCAAACAGGGCGCCAGCCACAGCCAGGCAGAACAGACCGACAAACCACAATGCAGCGCGCATGCTGGGCCTCCCCGGTCAGCGGCTGGAAGCGGCTGTGGCCAGCGCGCTCAGCGTGTCGTTGATGGAAGGCTGCTCGGTCTGGCGCAAATGCGTCTGGATCTGCAGCATCAGGGCCTGGGCGCTTTGCGTGCGGCGGGACTGGCTGTCGAAATACTTGGCCAGGGCGGTGTTGGCACTTCCCAGGTCGGAGCGTGCCGAGTCATATTGGCGCGCCAGCAGGCCCAGGCGGGCATTGAGCAGCTTGAGCTTGAGGTTCTCGCGCAGGAAGAAAGCCTGTTCGGGCGCCAGCAGCACGGCGTCCGGGTGGTCGATGCGACGGATGCGCACCAGATCGCGGGCTTCATCGGCCGAAGCGCTCCAGACGCGCTCGCCCCAATGCTTCCACCAGGCCCATTGGGTGGGGGTGACCGCCGCATCCAGCGCGGGCGGCAGCGGCACACCGGTGCTGGCGCTGCCCTTGGCCAGGTTGGGGGCCTGGGTCACGCTGTTGAGCATGGGGATCTCGTCCACCATGCGCACCAGCTCATCCAGCCGGGCCAGCAGGCCGGCGGTGTCGGTGACCGAGGCACGGGACAGGCGTTCCAGATCCTGTTCGATGGCGCGCTGTACCGGGGCCAGGCGCGGCTGGGCCGTGCGTTCCACACGCTGGGCCGAGCCTTTGAGGGTGGCCACCAGCGGCTCCAGGCTGCCGGAGAGCTGGGCCTGCTGCACGGCCATGCGCAGGGCGGATTCGAGGTCGATCAGCAGCGTCTCGTCGCGAGAGCGGGAGACGCTGTGCATCAGCTCTTCGAGCTGGGTGCGTTGCAGGGTGGCGTCCTGCATGCGGGCTTCCACCACGGCCAGGCGGCCGGTGGCGTCGCGCACCAGATCCTGGGATTCACGGGCAAGCGCACGGGCTTCGGTGGCCTGGGTGCCGGACTCGGCCGTCTGGCGTGCCAGTTGCTCCTGCATGCCATCCACCTTCTGCCACAGCAGCACGCTGCTGCCCAGGCCGGCCGCGGCCAGCACCATGGCCACCCAGGCCAGGGGCGAGGGACCGGTGCTGGTGCGCACGGGGGCGCCTGGTGCCGTCGGGGGCTGCTCGGGAGATGGGGGGAAAGAAGGGTGCTGTGCGCCGTCGGTGCTCATGACCAGGATTCTATCGACGCAGACACACTTTCCACATCAGGCTTACATTCCAAAACATCGCCAAAGCCCGCGCTGCGCGCCGTAGCGGCGATGCGGGGGTGGGTGGTCAGCGCACGCTGGCGGCTCCAGTCCTGTGCGGGGCACAGCTGCAGCAGGTGGGCAATGGCTTCCGAGCTGCTGAACAGCCACAGGTCGCTGGCGGCGCAGTGGGCCGCAAGGCGCTCTTGTAGCGCCGGGGTGGCTGCAGGACATTGGCGGCTGTAGACCCCCACCAGCTCGACCTGTGCGCCCAGACTGCGCAGCTGGCCGGACAGCCATTCGCGGCCGGAGCCCTGGCCGTCGGTGGTGCTGTGGAGGCTGGCGCCGCGCACGATCAGCACGCGGTCGCCGGGGCGGATCTGCGGCGCCACGACGGCCCACAGGGATTCGGAATCGAACTGCGGCGCATCGGCGGGCGGACTGTCGATGGCGGAAGCCGCAAGGCCCGACTGCTCCAGCACCTTGGCGGTGCCTGGGCCGGGTGCCCACAGGCGCAGGCCATGGGTATGGACGGCCTGTGCCAGGAGGTCCGACATACCGGGGGAGGCCAGCAGGCCGCGCACCGCATTCGGGCTGACAAACATCACGGCCCGGTAGCCCGCCAGTTCCTGGCCCACGCGCTGCAGCGCGGCCAGCGTGGCGGGATCGGCAGCGGGGGCAATGTCCAGCAGCGGCAGCACGGCGACATCCAGGCCCCGGGCCTGCAGCAGTTGCTGCCAATGCAGCGCCTCCGGCAGGGGACGGGTCAGGATGACGGCGGGCCGCGCGGCCATCACTCCGCCTTGGCGGCGCAGCGGGCGCCCTGGGCCAGCAGCTGTTCGGCCACGGCATTGCCCAGGGCTTCGGCCTGGTCCAGCGTGGTGACGTGGGCCTGCTGGCGCACCTGGATCAGGGCCTGCACGCCTTCGATATCGCCCCAGGCGGCATCCAGCGTCAGCATGCCATCGTCGGCCAGCAGCGCATGGGCGGCCAGCGGCACGGAGCAGCTGCCGCCCAGGCGGCGGCTGACGGCACGCTCGGCCGCCACGCGCAGCCAGGTGGGCATGTGCACCAGCGGCTGCAGTGCCGCAATCAGGTCCGTGCGGTCGCTGCGCACCTCGATGCCCAGTGCGCCCTGGCCGGCAGCGGGCAGCATGCTGCCCGGTTCGAATTCACAGCGGATGCGCTCGGCCATGTTCAGGCGCTTGAGGCCGGCGGCCGCCAGCACGATGGCGTCGTACTGGCCTTCGTCCAGCTTGCGCAGACGAGTGTCGAGGTTGCCGCGCAGCGGCTCGATCTTCAGGTCCGGGCGCAGGGCCTGCAGCAGCACCTGGCGTCGCAGGCTGGAGGTGCCGACGACGGCGCCCTGGGGCAGTGCATCCAGGCTGGCGTAGCGGGGCGAGACAAAGGCGTCGCGCGGGTCTTCCCGTTCCATCACGCAGGCCAGTGCAAAGCCTTCGGGCAGTTCCATGGGCACATCCTTGAGGGAGTGCACGGCAATGTGGGCACGGCCTTCTTCCAGGGCCACTTCCAGTTCCTTGACGAACAGGCCCTTGCCGCCGACCTTGGACAGCGAACGGTCCAGAATCTGGTCGCCCTTGGTGGTCATGCCCAGCAGTTCCACCTGGTGGCCACGTGCGCGCAGCAGGGCCTGCACATGTTCGGCCTGCCACAGGGCCAGGCGGCTTTCACGGGTGGCGATCACAAGAGAGGAAGAAGTGTGGGTAGCAGTCATGGGTTGTCAGCCTTCGGGGCAACTGGGAATGCTAGCATGCGCGCCGACACCATCCGCCACCTGGAGCCTTTTGCATGAATGCAGCAGCCCGCCGACGTTCCGAGTCCCGCACCACCGCGCCCGTCCGCCGTACCGACAAGGACCAGCCGCTGATAGACGATATCCGGCTGCTGGGCCGCCTGCTGGGCGATGTGATCCGCGAGCAGGAAGGCGCCCCCGCCTACGAGCTGGTGGAACAGGTGCGCCAGCTGTCCGTGGCGTTCCGCCGCGACGCGGACCAGGCGGCCAACAAGGCGCTGAAGAAGCTGCTCAAGGGGCTCACGGGCGACCAGACGGTCAGCGTGATTCGCGCCTTCACCTATTTCTCGCACCTGGCCAATCTGGCCGAAGACCGCCACCACATCCGCCGCCGCGAGGTGCACGAGCGCGCGGGCCACAGCCAAGAAGGCAGTGTGGAGGTGGCCCTGTCGCGCATCCGCTGGGAAGGGATCGACACCGATGCCGTGGTGCAGGCGCTGGCTGCCGCCTATGTGGCCCCGGTGCTGACGGCCCACCCCACCGAAGTGCAGCGCCAGAGCATTCTGGCGGCCGAGCAGGACATTGCCCGGCTGCTGGCCGAGCGCGACCTAATTCGTGCCCGGGCTCAGCTGTATGCCAGCAGCAAGGATGCACTCAGCCCCAGGGAGCTGGCGCAGAACGAGGAGCAGCTCAAGGCCCGCGTGGTGCAGCTGTGGCAGACGCGCCTGCTGCGCCATGCCAAGCTGACGGTGGCCGACGAGATCGAGAATTCGCTGCGCTACTACGAAGCCACGTTTCTGCGCGAGATTCCGCGCATCTACCGTGAAATGGAGCAGCAGCTCGATGGCAAGCGCATCCACAGCTTTCTGCGCATGGGCCAGTGGATCGGTGGTGACCGCGATGGCAATCCGAATGTGACGGCCGAGACCCTGGCGCTGGCGCTGCGCCGCCAGTCCGAGGTGGCGCTGCGCCACTACCTGACCGAGGTGCACTTTCTGGGCACCGAGCTGTCGATGGCCGCGCGCCTGGCCGACGTCTCGCCCGCCATGCAGCAACTGGCCGATGCGTCGCCGGACCGCAATGCCCACCGCGAGGACGAACCCTACCGTCGCGCGCTGACCGGCATGTACGCACGTCTGGCGGCCACGCTGCGCAAGCTGTCGGGCGGGGAAGCCGCCCGCCACGCCGTGGCGCCACAGAACCCCTATGACACGCCGCAGGAGCTGCTGGGGGACCTGCGCACCATCGAGGATTCGCTGCAGCGCAACCATGGCGGGGCACTGGCGGCACAGCGCCTGTCGCCGTTGATCCGTGCGGTGGAAGTGTTCGGTTTCCACCTTGCCACTGTGGACCTGCGCCAGAGCTCGGACCAGCACGAACTGGTGGTGGCCGAGCTGCTGGCGGTCGCCAAGATCGAGGCCGACTACAGCGCGCTGGACGAAGCCGGCCGGCAACAGCTGCTGCTGCGCATGCTCAGCGATGCCCGCCCGCTGCGTGTGGTGGGTGCGGCGTACTCCGCACACAGCCAGGCCGAACTGGCGATCTTTGCCACCGCCCGCCAGGCCCGTGCGGACTACGGCGCCGAAGCCCTGCGCCACTGCATCATCAGCCACACCGAATCGGTCAGCGATCTGCTGGAAGTGCTGCTGCTGATGAAGGAAGTGGGGCTGATGCGCGGAACGCTGGACAGCAGCGAAGCCGTGGCCGATATGGTGGTGGTGCCGCTGTTCGAGACCATTGGCGATCTGCGCCAGGCGGCGTCCATCATGCAGGCCTATTACGATCTTCCCGGCATTGCCGCGCTGTGGAAGCGCTCCGGCGCTGAGCAGGACATCATGCTGGGCTACAGCGACAGCAACAAGGACGGCGGCATCTTCACCAGCAACTGGGAGCTGTACCAGGCCGAATCGGCACTGGTGCAGGTGTTCGATCCGCTGGCTGCGCAGTACGGCATCCGCCTGCGCATGTTCCATGGCCGGGGCGGCACCGTGGGCCGGGGCGGTGGCCCCAGCTACCAGGCCATCCTGGCGCAGCCGCCGGGCACGGTGCGCGGCCAGATCCGCCTGACCGAGCAGGGCGAGGTGATTGCCTCCAAATATTCCAACCCGGAGATCGGCCGCCGCAATCTGGAAACCCTGGTGGCCGCCACACTGGAAGCCACGCTGCTGCAGCCCACCAAGCTGGCGGGCAAGCCTTTTCTGGTGGCGGCCGAAGCGCTGTCGCAGTCCAGCATGGCGGCCTACCGCAAGCTGGTGTACGAGACCCCGGGCTTCACCGATTACTTCTTCAGCGCGACACCGATCCGCGAGATTGCCGAGCTGAACATCGGTTCGCGCCCGGCCTCGCGCAAGCCTTCGCAGAAGATCGAAGACCTGCGCGCTATTCCCTGGGGCTTCAGCTGGGGCCAGTGCCGTCTCACCTTGCCGGGCTGGTACGGCTTCGGCACGGCGGTGCACGAGTTTGTCCATGCCAAGGGGCAGGACCCCGCCAAGCAGCAGGCCCTGCTGCGCCGCATGTGCAAGCAGTGGCCGTTCTTCCGCACGCTGCTGTCGAACATGGACATGGTGCTGGCCAAGAGCGATCTGGCGCTGGCATCGCGCTACAGCGATCTGGTGCCCGACGCCAAGCTGCGCAAACGCATTTTTGCGTCCATCCAGGCCGAATGGCACCGCACGGCCGAAGCGCTGGAAATGCTGACCGGCGAGAAGGACCGCCTGGCACACAACAGCGCGCTGGCACGCTCCATACGCCACCGCTTCCCCTACATCGACCCCTTGCACCACCTGCAGGTGGAACTGGTACGCCGCTGGCGCGATGGGGCGGGCGATGAGCGGGTGAAGATGGGTATCCATATCTCCATCAACGGCATTGCGGCAGCGCTGCGCAACACGGGCTGACAGGGCCTTTGCGGCGCCCGCTGCGGCGCTGTGTGCCGGGAGCTGGCGCCATGCTGCGCGCGGGCGATGGCCTGGGGTGGCAGGCGCCGGTGTGCGTCAGGGCCGGCACGCTGAAACCGCCATGGGCTAAAGCCCAGCGGGCTTGCGGGCCATGCTCCCGTGCTGATAGCGGGCAGCGCCATAATGCGGCCCATGCACCAAGCTCCCATCCCGTTGTCCACGGCGTGCGGTTCTGACCGTGCCGCATCGCCGCCTGCTCCTCAATGGCCTGCCCGCCGCCTGCTATTGCTGGGCGCAGCGGCGATGGCCGCCGTCCTGGCCGGCTGCGCAAGCAGCGGCAAGCGCAGCAGCTCGGCGGCCGCCGTGCCCAAGGCGCGCGGCGGCGGGGTGCCCGCGGTGAACCCGCTGGCGCTGAGCAGCGATCTGCGGGAAGCCTTGCTGGCGCGGACCATGCTGGTGGTCAACACCCCCTATACCTATGGCGGCAACAACCCGGAAGGCGGGTTCGATTGCAGCGGGCTGATCCAGTGGGCCGTCGCGGGCATCCATGCCAGCCGCCTGCCGCGCACCACGGCCCAGTGGGCCCAGGCCAGCAGCCCGGTCAACCGCGATCTGCAGCGCGGCGACTTCGTGTTCTTCAACACCCTGGGCGGCGCGTATTCGCACATGGGCATTTATGTGGGCAACGGCCAGTTTGTGCATGCCCCGTCCAGCGGCGGCACCGTGCAGCGGGTGCGCATGGACAACGTCTACTTTGCCAAGCGCTTCACCGAAGCACGCAGCATCTTCGCCTGAAGACGACACCCCACCCAAAACGGCCTGCGAAGGCAGGCCGTGGGCCGCTGATCGCTGACCGCGCTCAGCCCTGGTGCAGCAGAGTGGTCTGTGCCGGGCGGCCGGGCAGGTTCAGCGTGGCCACCGGTGCCGGCGTGCTGGCAATGCGCTGGCCGCGGCGCCACACGCCCAGGCGGGCACTCTTCAGGCGCAGGGCTTCGACCGGGTCCTTGGCGTGCAGCAGCACGAAGTCGGCGTTGCAGCCGGCCTGCAGGCCGTAGCCTTCCAGACCCAGCAGCTGGGCAGGGTTGCGGGTGATGGCATCGAAGCACTGCTGCATGCCTTGGCGGCTGGTCATCTGCGCCACATGCAGGCCCATATGGGCCACGTCCAGCGCATCGCCGCTGCCCAGGCTGTACCAGGGGTCCATCACGCAGTCATGGCCGAAAGCGACGGTGAGGCCGGCGGCCATCAACTCGGGCACGCGGGTCATGCCGCGGCGCTTGGGGTAGGTGTCGTGGCGGCCCTGGATGGTGATGTTGATCAGCGGGTTGCTGACCACGCCCAGCTGGGCTTCGGCCATCAACGGAATCAGTTTGCTGACGTAGTAGTTGTCCATGCTGTGCATGGAGGTCAGGTGCGAGCCGGTGACGCGGCCGTGCAGACCCAGGCGCTGCGTGTGGTAGGCCAGGGTCTCGACATGGCGCGACAGCGGGTCATCCGACTCATCGCAGTGCATGTCCACGCGCTTGCCCAGCTCGGCCGCCAGTTCGCACAGCTGTTTCACGCTTTCGGCGCCATCGGCCATGGTGCGTTCGAAGTGGGGGATGCCGCCCACCACATCGACCCCCATGGCCAGTGCGCGCTTCAGGTTGTCCATGCCGCCCGGGGTGCGCAGCACACCGTCCTGGGGGAAGGCGACCAGCTGCAGGTCGATGTAGGGCGCCACGCGCTTTTTGACGTCCAGCATGGCTTCCACCGGCAGCAGGCTGGGGTCGCTGGTGTCCACATGGCTGCGGATGGCCAGCAGGCCGCGCGCCACCGCCCAGTCGCAATAGGCCAGGGCGCGCTCCACCAGGGCGTCGTGCGTCAGCTGGGGCTTGAGCTCGCCCCACAGCGCAATGCCTTCCAGCAGCGTGCCGCTTTCGTTGACGCGCGGCATGCCGTAGCTCAGCGTGGCGTCCATGTGAAAGTGCGGGTCCACAAAGGGGGTGGACAGCAGCAGGCCTTGTGCATCCACCGTTTCGTGCGCCGGGGCCTGCAGGCCCTCGGTCACTTCCGTGATCTTGCCGCCTTGCACGGCCACGGACATATGGGTGCGGCCGTCGGCCAGCGTGGCATGGGTGATCAGTAAGTCCAGCATGGGTGTTTCTCTTGGTCGGTGGAATTGGTCGCTCCCGCACTCGGAAGGTGCAGCAGCGGCCATAGACAGGATGGCGGAGCCTTAGCGTTCGCCCTTGCGGTAGGGCTTCATCAGCGCCTGGGGATAGGCCGCCTTGCGCGCCACCAGCACCAGCGCCAGGATGGACAGCAGGTACGGCAGCATCAGGTAGAACTGGTAGGGCAGCAGGCCTTCGCCCGACTGCTGCAGGCGCAGCTGCAGCGCATCAAAGAAGGCGAACAGCAGCGCGCCCAGCAAGGCCTTGCCCGGTTTCCACGAGGCAAACACCACCAGCGCAATGCAGATCCAGCCACGGCCGTTGATCATGTTGAAGAAGAAGGCGTTGAAGGCCGACAGCGTCAGGAACGCCCCGGCCACGGCCATCAGCGCCGAGCCGGCCACGATGGCCGCAGTGCGCACGGCGATCACCGGGATGCCCTGGCCTTCGGCCGCCAGCGGGTTCTCGCCCACCATGCGCACGGCCAGGCCCGAGGGGGTGCGAAACAGCCACCAGGCCAACACCGGCACCAGCAGCAGGGCCAGCAAGGTCAGCACCGTCTGTTCGCCCAGGATGGGAATGGGCAGCCAGTCCATGGCCTGGAAGGGCTCGATCGTGGGTGGGGTGTTCACCTTGGGAAAGCTCACGCGGTAGCCGTAGTACGACAGCGCCGTGGCCAGCATGGTGATGCCCAGGCCCGACACGTGCTGCGACAGTGCTAGGCCGACGGTCAGCCAGGCATGCAGCAGGCCGCACAGGGCGCCGGTCAGTGCCGCTACCAGCACCCCGGTCCACAGGCCATGGCCGGCATAGACGGTGAGCCAGCCGGTGAAGGCGCCGGCCACCATGATGCCTTCGATGCCCAGGTTCAGCACGCCGGCGCGTTCGCACAGCAACACGCCCAAGGTGCCCAGCAGCAGCGGCGTGGCGGTGCGCAGCACGGCCACCCAGAAGGCGGAGTTCGACAGGATGTCCAGAAATTCGGTCATGCTGCGCATTCCCCGGTGAAATGGTCGGAAACGGCGCTGCCTGCGTACTGGCAGAGCGCCCGGGGGGCCGCAGGGGCCGTCAAGGTGAAGTCATGCATGGGTCGGCTCCTCACTTCCAGCGTAGGCGGTACTGCGTCAGCAGGCTGGCCACCAGCACCGAGAGCAGCGATGCGGCCACAATCACATCGGCAATCGCATTGGGCACGCCCACCACGCGGCTCATGCTGTCGGCCCCCACCTGCATGCCTGCCACAAAAATGGCGGCCGCCACCACGCCCAGCGGGTGCAGGCCCGCCAGCATGGCGATCACGATGCCGGCGTAGCCATAGCCGGGTGACATGTCCAGCGTCAGGTAGCTGGTGCGGCCGGCCACTTCGATCGCGCCGGCCAGCCCGGCCAGACCGCCGGACAGCAGGGCCACCAGCACCACGGTGCGGGTGACCGGGACCCCGGCAAAACTGGCAGCCTTGGCGTTGGCGCCTGCGGCACGGATGTCAAAACCTGCTGTGGTGCGCTGCAGCAGCAGCCAGGTGAGCACGGCCAGCACCAGGGCCATCAGCAGGCCGGTGTGCAAGCGGGTCTGCTCGATCAGGCGCGAGAGCTCCAGGTCCGATTGCAGGGTCACGCTTTGCGGCCAGCCCAGGGCCATCGGGTCTTTCATCGGGCCGTCCAGCAAATAGGCCACCAGCAGCAGCATCACAAAGTTCAGCAGCAGCGTGGTCACCACTTCGTCCACGCCCAGGCGGGTCTTCATCAGCGCCGGGCCCAGCAGCATGGCGGCGCCGGCCAGGGCGGCGGCCACCAGCATCAGCGGGAACAGCACATAGATGGGCAGTTCAAAGCCGGTGCCGCCATGCATGCCGCCCACGGCAATGGCCGCCACGGCGCCGGCATACAGCTGGCCTTCGGCGCCGATGTTGAACAGGCGTGCGCGAAAGGCCACGGCTGCTGCCAGACCGGTCAGGATCAGGGGCACGGCACGGGTCATGGTTTCGCTCAACGCAAACAGCGAACCGAAGGCACCTTTGAACAGCTCGACATAGGTGGCCCCCACGGGGGCCTTGGCCCACAGCACCAGCAAACCGCTGATGAGCAGGGTGAACACCACGGCACCCAGTGGCGCGGCCACCATGGCGGTTCTGGAGGGGGAAGGTCGTTTTTCTAATCGCATGGGAATGTGCTTTCGCCCGGGTTCAGTGGGCACCGGCCATGGCCAGGCCAATGGATGCGCGGCTCCAGTCGGCGTGGGGCCGGGCTTCGGTGAGAGTGCCTTCGTGCATCACGGCAATGCGGTCGCCCAGGGCCAGGACTTCGTCCAGGTCGTCCGAGATCAGCAGCACGGCCGAGCCGGCATCGCGGGCGGCCATCAGCTGCTGCTGCACAAAGTGCACGGCACCGATGTCCAGCCCCCAGGTGGGCTGGTGGGCCACGATCAGGCGGGGGGCAGCGCCGGGCTGGCCGTCCACGTCGGGAGGCAGCAGGGCGCGGCCCAGAATCAGCTTTTGCATATTGCCGCCGGACAGCGCGCGGGCGGGTGCATGCAGGCCGCCGCCGCGCACGTCAAACGTGGTGCTGACATGCTGGGCATAGTCCTGTGCGGCTGTGCGCCGGACCCAGCCCAGGCGCGAGAACCAGCGGGTGTGCAGGCGCTCGGATACGGCGTTTTCCCACACCGGCAGATCGCCCACCACGCCGGTGCAGTGGCGGTCTTCGGGGATGCGGGCCACGCCTTGGGCCACCAGGGTGACGGGCGACCTGGGCAGGGGCCGGCCCAGGTAGGTCAGTTGCCCGCCTGTGACGGCGCGCACGCCGCACAGCACATCGGTCAGTGCGACCTGGCCGTTGCCGGACACACCGGCGATGGCGACGATTTCACCAGCTTTCAGCTCCAGCGACACGTTCTTCAACTGGTCGCGGCTGTCCTTGCCTTTGGCCGGGGCGGAATACAGCTGGCGTAGGCAGCAGACGCTGTCGCCCACATGCAGGGCCGGACGGCGTTCGGGCAGCGTGACGGCATGGCCCACCATCCATTGCGCCAGCTGGGCCTGGGTGCAGCCGGCGGTGGCCGATTCGGCCACCAGCTTGCCATGGCGCAGCACGGCCACGCGGTGGGAGACGCGCAGCACCTCGCCGAGCTTGTGGCTGATGAAGATGATGGACAGGCCTTGCGCCACCATCTGGCCCAGGGTGTCGAACAGGGCCTCGCTCTCGGCGGGGGTGAGCACGGCCGTGGGTTCGTCCAGGATCAGGATGCGGGCGCCGCGGTACAGGGCCTTGAGAATCTCGACGCGCTGGCGCTCGCCCACGGACAAAGTGCCCACGCGGGCATCCGGGTCCACTTGCAGGCCGAATTGTTGCGCCACGTCCAGCAGCCTGCGGCGGGCCCCGGCGGTGTCCAGGCTCAGCCGGGCCAGCGACGTCCCGCCGGCCATGATGTTGTCGAGCACGGAAAGGTTGTCGGCCAGCGCAAAGTGCTGGTGCACCATGCCGATGCCTGCGGCCAGCGCGGCGCGCGGCTGGCCCGGCGGCAAGGGCTGACCGAACACCTCGATGTGGCCGGCATCGGCCACATAGTGGCCGAACAGAATCGACATCAGCGTGGATTTGCCAGCGCCGTTCTCGCCCAGCAGCGCGACGATTTCGCCCCGCTGCAACGTGAGCGAGATGGCGTCGTTGGCCACCAGCGTGCCAAAGCGTTTGGTGATGCCCTGCAACTGCAGGACGGTGGGGGGCGCGGAGCCCGGTGGTGTGGATGCGGTCTCAGTGAGCATGTGTGCGGGTGCCATTGCCTGTGCAGGGGGCGCGGTGGGGGAGGACGCGCGGGGAGGCACCAAGGTACAGGCCCGGGGCAGGCTTGTACAGGGCCGAAGTCCCGGACTCGCGCCCGGGGCCATCAAAACAGCAGCGCCGACGTGCAGCGAGCCGGTGGTACCGGCTCGCTGCAGGGGCGGTGCGCAGGCTTGCGCGGTCCGGCGCTTACTTGGCCGTGGTCTTGGGCTGGCTGTCGTTCACCTTGACGGTGAACTTGCCGGCCAGGATGTCGGCCTCGCGGGCCTTGACCTTGGCTGCCAGGTCCGCCGGCACCTTCTTCTCGAACGTGCCCAGCGGGGCCAGCGACGAACCCTTGTGCTTCATCATCGAATACGGGCCGTAGTCTTCGGCCTTGTACGTGCCGGCCTTCACGGCCTGGATGGCGCGGTCCACGCTGGGCTCCATGTGCCACAGGGCCGAGGCGACCACGGTGTCAGGGTACTGGGCCTGGGTGTTGATCACATTGCCGATGGCCAGCTTGCCTTTTTCCTTGGCCGCATCGCTCACGCCAAAGCGCTCGGCGTACAGCACGTCGGCGCCCTTGTCGATCATGGCGAAGGTGGCTTCCTTGGCCTTGGGTGGGTCAAACCAGCTGTTGATGAAGGAGACCGTGAATTCCACCTTGGGGTTCACTTCCTTGGCGCCTTCCATGAAGGCGTGCATCAGGCGGTTCACTTCGGGGATGGGGAAACCGCCGACCAGACCGATCTTGTTGGACTTGGTCATGCCGCCGGCGATCATGCCGCTCAGGTAGGCAGGTTCCTGGATGTAGTTGTCGAACACGCTGAAGTTGGGGGCCACGGGCTTGCCCGAGGAGCCCATCACGAAGGCGGTCTTGGGGAAGTCCTTGGCCACCTTGCGGGCGGCGGCTTCCACGCCGAACACTTCACCGAACATCAGCTGTGCGCCGCCGGTGGCGTACTCGCGCATCACGCGCTCGTAGTCGGCGTTGGCCACGTTCTCGCTGGACTTGTATTCGATCTCGCCACGGGATTCGGCGGCCTTGAGCGCCTGGTGGATGCGGCTGACCCATTGCTGCTCATAGGGGACGGTGTAGACCGCAGCCACCTTGATCTTGGCCTGCGCCATGGCAGAAGCAGGCAGCATGCCGGCCAGTACCAGGGGCAGCGCGGCCAGGCCGCCCTTGATGAGGTTGCGCCGTGTGTTCATAGGAAAGACTCCTTGTGTGTATAGCAGGTCTGCCCCACACCGGAGCAGTCCTGATGTCTAGCAAGTTCCGCACCCAACGGGCGGCTATCTTGCGTCGGAACAGGGCAGTCAGGGAGTCCGTGGAATCCCTGGCCGTGCAACGGGCAAGAAAAAGCCGCGGGGGTGTGCATCCACGCGGCGGGGTCATATGGTAGCGCGATTGGCGGGGTGTGCAGGGCTGGCCTGCGATGGTCACGTGCTGCACTCGGGATGGCGGTGCGCGCCAGGGGCGATGGCCCAGCCGGCGTCGGCAGCCGGGAGGGCTGCCTCAGGCCGGGCCCACGTCACTGCGGCCCGGCATCGGCCGCGCTGTCAGCTGCGCACCAGCACTTCGCCACGCAGGGTGTAAGTCTTGGCTTCGGTGACGCGCACATCCACCATCTGGCCAATCAGGCGTTCGTTGCCGGGGAAGTTGACCACGCGGTTGCATTCGGTGCGGCCCATCAGTTCGCTGCCGTCGCGCTTGCTCAGCCCTTCGACCAGCAGGCGCTGTACCGTGCCCACGCGCTCGTCGCTGATCTCCTTGATGTTCTGGTTGATCACGGCCTGCAGCTCCTGTAGGCGGCGCAGCTTCACATCGTGGGGCGTGTCGTCGTGCAGATTGGCGGCCGGTGTGCCGGGGCGGGGGCTGAAGATGAAGCTGAAGCTGTTGTCGAAGCGGACGTCGTGGATCAGCTTCATCATCTTCTGGAAGTCTTCTTCCGTCTCGCCAGGGAAGCCGACGATGAAGTCGCTGCTCATCGCCAGATCCGGACGGATGGCGCGCAGCTTGCGGATGGTGCTCTTGTACTCCATGGCCGTATAGCCGCGCTTCATGGCCATCAGGATCTTGTCGCTGCCGTGCTGGACGGGCAGGTGCAGGTGGCTGACCAGTTGGGGCAGCTTGGCGTAGGCCTCGATCAGGCGGGGCGTGAACTCGTTCGGGTGGCTGGTGGTGAAGCGGATGCGTTCGATGCCGGGGATCTCGGCCACGTATTCCAGCAGCAGCGCAAAGTCGGCGATTTCGGTGGTGTCGCCCATCTTGCCCAGGTAGGCGTTCACGTTCTGGCCCAGCAGCGTGACTTCCTTCACGCCCTGGTCTGCCAGACCGGCGACCTCCACCAGCACGTCCTCGAACGGGCGGCTGACTTCTTCACCGCGCGTATAGGGCACAACGCAGTAGCTGCAGTATTTGGAGCAGCCTTCCATGATGGACACAAAGGCCGAGGCCCCGTCCACGCGGGCAGGCGGGAGGTGGTCGAACTTCTCGATCTCGGGAAAGGAAATGTCCACCTGGGGCCTGGCCTTGGCCGCGCGCGCGTTCAGCAGATCGGGCAGGCGGTGCAGGGTCTGGGGGCCGAACACCACGTCCACATAGGGCGCGCGCTTGATGATTTCTTCGCCTTCCTGGCTGGCCACACAACCGCCCACGCCGATCAGCACGCCTTTTTCCTTCAGGTGCTTGAAGCGGCCCAGGTCGGAGAAGACCTTCTCCTGTGCCTTTTCCCGCACCGAGCAGGTATTGAACAGGATCAGGTCGGCCTGCTCCGGGTCGTCCGTGGATTCATAGCCCTGGGCCGCACCCAGCACATCGGCCATCTTGTCCGAGTCGTACTCGTTCATCTGGCAGCCAAAGGTTTTGATAAAGACTTTTTTCGTGGTCATGGCAGTGGGGCGGCCGCAGAGGTCATGGCCTGTGCGCCTTAAAAAAGACCATCCGCCGGCACCATTGCAGGGCGCAGGCGGCAGTCAGAAAAGAATGAAGCGGGTTGGGCTCAGCGCTGGCTGGGCAGCTTGGCCTGGGCTTCTTCCGGGGTCAGGATCCAGGCCTGGGACAGCCACTGGGTGCTGGGCTCGATCACATAGTTCACGGCGAACTTCTGGCCTTGCAGCGTATGGGCAAGGACCAGCTGGTTCCTGGCATTGAACAGGCGAAAGTCCGGGGTGGTGCGGATCTTCTTGCCGTTGAGTGCCACTTCGGGCATGGCCGAGATCAGCAGCTCGCCGCGCTGGGCGGTATCGGGAAAGCTGCGCACGGTGTCGGTGTGGACGCGTGCATGGGCTGCAGGCACGGCCATGCCGCCCAGCAGGGCACAGGCCAGGGCCGCAGCAGAAAAGACAGAGGAACAGCGGGTCATGGTGTACATCCAGGGGCTGAAGCCGCCATTGTACGAAGCCGCTGCTTTCACAGTGCGCTGCCGGGTCAAGCAGCCGGGGGACGCGCTGCCAGCGGTGGCAGGCCGGCGCCAGCGGCATACAGCACGGCCTGGGGCGGGCGGCACAGCCCCCAGAAGCGCAGCCCGGTCAGCTCGGCCATGTGCACGCCCATGGCGGTGGGGGCCGAGATGGTCGCCAGCGCGGCCACGCCCAGCTTGGCGCATTTGCGCACCAGTTCGTGGCTGCCCCGGCTGGACAGCACCACGAAGCCCGGCTCGCCCAGCCGGCCGTTGCGGGCCAGCCGGCCCAGCAGCTTGTCGAGTGCGTTGTGGCGCCCCACATCCTCCAGCACATCGTGCAGTTGCCCGTCCAGCGTGGCCCAGCCAGCGGCGTGGATGGCTCCGGCCTGGGCGTTGAGCACCTGCCTGGCCGACAGCGCATCGATGGCGCGGCACACCGTTTGCAGATCCACCCGGGCCAGCCAGCCGTGCGCCGGCAGGGGGGCAAAGTCCAGGTCCAGCGCGGCAAAGCTTTCCACGCCACAGACCCCGCAGCCGGTGCGCCCGCTCATGCTGCGGCGGTGGTCCTTGAGGCGGGCGAAGCAGCGCGACGAAATTTCCAGCTGCACTTCCACACCATCCATGCCGGGAGGCAGACCTGCGGCGGAGGCCGCCACGGGCGTGACGTCGATGCCATAGCAATCGGCGGCGCTGTCCAGAATGCCTTCGCTCAGCGCAAAGCCCAGGGCAAAGTCTTCCAGGTCCAGGGGCGTGCCCATCATCACCGCGTGCGAGATGCCGTTGAACACCAGGGCAATCGGCACCTCGCTGGCCAGCACGCGCGCTTGCATGCGCACGCCGTCCTGCAGGTGGTGGCGCTGCACGGTGACATGGCGGATGGCAGAGATGGAGAGGGGGGCACCGTTTGGTGGAACCAGGGGGCAGGTGCCGGCGGCAGGGTCGGTCATGGCTGCCATTATCGATTCAGCCCTGCAAACTGTCCCGGGGAAGGACAGCCTGCAGGGCTGTGGGGTGCGCAGCAGGCGCGCAGGCGGCGAATCAGACCAGCGGCGGCAGCATCAGCGGGTTGATGCCGCTGTGCACCAGATCCCGGTCTTCCCTCTCGGCATCCCTTGGCGTTCTTGGCACCGTCGCCCAGGCTGTACATCAGCATGCCGCAGCCGACCGAGCAATAGGTGCAGTTGTTGCGGGTTTCCTTGGCGCGCAGCAGCTTGTACTGGCGGGGCAGGGTGGCCATGGCCACCGAGGGGGCAAAGCCCAGGGCTGCAGCCGTCGCACCGGCCGCACCGGCGCCACAGAGCTTGAAGAATCTTCTTCTGCCGTGATTCATCGTGATTCGTTTTTCTTCAACCGCGCTCCCATGACCATGGAGGGCGTTAGGTTTGCAGGCGCGGCATGCATGCGCCTGGTGAGCCGGGGGGACAGCCCGGACTCGAAGCCTCGACCTTGACGATTGCCCACGCATTGCAGGACCTCACGGGCCACGTCGAATGTTGAGGGGTGCCAATGGCAAGCAATTGAACCGGCGCGGCAGGCGCCGGTTCGCAAAGCGAGGAGTTGCGTGAAGACCCTCAAGTCTTCATGTCATCCAGTTCCTACAAGGAGGCGGGAAGGCACGCGAATCTATTCACCTCACACCTTGATGTCCAGCAAACATGAGCGCAAGCCTCGGGTATGCATTCCCCGCGCGCACGGTCACCGCAATGCATGGACTCAATCCAGCAGGGCCACACCCTTGACCTGGGCCCAGGCGGATTGGCCGGCGCACAGGCCCATTTGCTGCACCGAATGCTGGCTCAGCCGGGCCAGCAGCATGGTGGCGCCAGCCTGCAGCTGCAGCATGGCGTAGCCCGGGGCTTCGGGCTGGATGGCGGCTATCTGCACCGGCAGCACATTGAGAATGCTGGAATACGCGGGTGGCATCAGCGCCACACTCACGTCCCGCGCCTGGATGCGCAGGCGCACCGCCGTGCCGGGGGCGCGCGCCTGGGTGCCGACCAGGCGCAGCTGGCCACCGTCGAACTGCGCCGTGGTCAGGTGGTCGCTTTCGTCGTGTTGCGTGACCGTGGCGGGCACCACGGCCGCTGCCGTGTCCCCGTGGGCCAGCGGCAGGTCCAGGCGTGCCAGCAGCTGGGCCGTATCGCCTTCGGCCACCACCCGGCCGGCGCGCAGCAGCACCAGGTGGCTGGCCAGGCGTGCCACCTCGTCCAGCGAATGGCTGATGTAGAGCACCGGAATGTCGAGGTGGGCCTGCAGGCGGTCCAGATAGGGCAGCACTTCGGCCTTGCGTTCGGCATCCAGCGCCGAGAGCGGCTCGTCCATCAGCAGCACGCGCGGGCTGGTGGCCAGGGCCCGGGCGATGGCCACGCGCTGGCGTTCGCCGCCGGACAAGGTGGATGGCTTGCGCGGCAGCAGCGGTGCAATGCCCAGCAGCTCGATCACCTGCTCCAGCGCCACACGCTGGCGGGCAGCCGGGGTGCGGCGCAGGCCGTAGCGGATGTTGTCCTCGGCCGTGAGGTGGGGGAACAGGCTGGCTTCCTGGAACACATAGCCCAGTGCGCGCTGGTGCGTGGGCAGCCAATGCCGGGCCGCGTCGTCCTGCCAGACATCGCCGTTCACGGTGACGCGGCCATGCGCGCGCTCCAGCCCGGCGATGCTGCGCAGCAAGGTGGTCTTGCCGCAGCCGGAAGGGCCGAACAGGGCCGTCACGCCCTGACCGGGCAGGTTGAGCTGTACATCCAGCGCAAAGTCGGCGCGCTGCAGTTGCAGGTGGGCCGCAATGCTGCGGTCGTTGGCGTGGGGCGCGGTCATAGTGGAGAGGCGTGGCGGTGTTCGCGCGGCTGCAGCCAGCTCAACAGCACCAGCACCACAAAGGCAAAGGCGACCATGCCGCCGGCCAGCCAGTGGGCCTGGGCGTATTCCATGGCTTCCACATGGTCGTAGATCTGCACCGACACCACGCGGGTCACGCCGGGGATGTTGCCGCCCAGCATCAGCACGATGCCGAATTCACCCACGGTGTGGGCAAAGCTCAGCACGGCGGCGGTGATGAAGCCGGGGCGTGCCAGCGGCAGGGCCACGGTGAAGAAGCGGTCCAGTCGGCTGGCGCCCAGCGTGGCCGCCACTTCCAGCGGGCGGTTGCCGATGGATTCGAAGGCGCGCTGCAGTGGCTGCACGGCAAACGGCAGCGAGTACACGACCGAGCCCACCACCAGCCCGGGGAAGGTGAAAGGCAGGCGCCCCAGGCCCAGTGCCTCGGTCAGCTGGCCGATGGGGCCGTGGGGCCCCATGGTGACCAGCAGATAGAAACCGATCACCGTGGGCGGCAGCACCAGCGGCAGTGCCACCACGGCACCGATGGGCCCACGCCAGCGCGAGCGCGTGTGTGCCAGCCACCAGGCCAGCGGCGTGGTCAGCACCAGCAGCAGCACGGTGGTGACGCTGGCGAGCTCCAGCGTCAGGCGGATGGCGGCCCAGTCTTCCGGGCTGAGGTGGGGTGTGTTCACGGCATGGCGGCAGAAAGCCGCACTATATAAAAACCAAAGGGGCGCTGTCCCGGCGCAGGTCGCCAGGAC
Source organism: Comamonas sp. UBA7528 (assembly GCF_002479375.1). Classification (NCBI taxonomy): domain Bacteria; kingdom Pseudomonadati; phylum Pseudomonadota; class Betaproteobacteria; order Burkholderiales; family Comamonadaceae; genus Comamonas; species Comamonas sp. UBA7528. The sequence goes on along the minus strand of NZ_DLMU01000005.1, from coordinate 31,273 downwards.
AGCGCCTCTTATGCGGAAACCCGCGCGGTGCGCGCAGGTGCACTGTGGTGCTTAGAAGGCGTAGCCGTAGGACTTGATGATGGCGCGGGCCTTGTCGCCCTTGAGATAGTCCATCAGCGCCTTGGCGGCGGCATTGTCCTTGGCGCTGTTCAGCACGATGGCGTCCTGGCGGATGGGCTCGTGCATGGAGGCGGGAACGATCCAGGCCGAGCCTTCACGGATCTTGCCGTCTTCCATCACCTGCGACAGCGCCACAAAGCCCAGCTGCGCATTGCCGCTGGCGGCGAACTGGTAGGTCTGGCCGATGTTCTCGCCCAGCACGGTCTTGGGCTGCACCTGGGCGGTGAGGCCCAGCTTGCCCAGGGTTTCCATGGCGGCCAGGCCGTAAGGGGCCAGCTTGGGATTGGCGATGGCAATGTGCTGCCAGTCATTGCGCTGGAGCACGGCACCCTTGTCGTCCACATAGCCTGCCTGCTTGCTCCAAAGCACCAGCTGGCCGATGGCATAGGTGAAGCGGCTGGCGTCCACGCCCTTGCCTTCCTTGGCGATTTTCTCGGGCGTGGTGTCATCCGCAGCCAGCAGAATGCCGAACGGTGCGCCGTTGTTGATCTGGGCGTAGAACTTGCCGGTGGCGCCAAACGACAGCACGGCCTTGTGGCCCGTGTCCTTCTCGAACTGGGCCGCAATCTTCTGCATCGGGGCGGTGAAGTTGGCGGCCACTGCCACGGACACTTCGTCGGCGTGGGCCGCACCGGCCAGCAGCACCGCACAAGCGAGGGTCAGGCGGCGCAGAGGGAAAGACTGGGACATGGTTCGCTATTCCTTATTTGAATAGCGTGAAGTATAGCCATCCCGTCCGCCTGCAACTTTTTGTGCAGGCATGATGCGGGGCTATGGCTGACCGCACTGCTCCTTCTTCCTCCATGCCCGCGACGGCTTTGCTCGATGCGCTGGGCCACAGCATGTCGGACAAGCGCATCGAGGTGCTGCGGCACCTGGTGCACAACGGCTCCATTTCGCAGGCTGCGCGCGACTGCGGCATCAGCTACAAGGCGGCCTGGCAGGCGCTGGACACCTTGACCAACCTGGCGGGCGTGACCCTGGTGGAGCGCAGCGTGGGCGGCGCCGGCGGGGGCGGTGCCACACTGACCGACGCCGGCCATGCCTTGCTGCAGGCGGCCGATGCCATGGAGCTCGCCCGCTTCGAGGTGCTGGCACGCTTGCAGGGCGCCGGCCTGCACCAGCCGGTGCTGGCACGCCTGGCCGTGCGCACCAGCATGCGCAACCAGTGGCCCTGCACGGTGCAGTCACTGCACACCGAAGGCGGCCGTGTGACCGTGCTGCTGCACACCGACAGCCGCCATGCGGCCCCCTTGCGTGCCCAGGTGACGCGCGAAAGTGCCGAGCTGATGGGGCTGGTTCCCGGTCAGGCGGTGTTGGCCATGGCCAAGGCCACGGCGGTGCAGGTGCTGTCCGGGGAGGCCGTGGCCGACGGGTCGCATGCCACTGTCTGGGACGGCGAGGTCTCGCGTGCCGATGCCGGCGAGGGTGCGGAAGTGGCCGTGCGCCTGCCCGGCGGCGTGCATGTGGTGGGCTTTGCCGTGGGCCCGCCGCTGCAGCCCGGTGCGCAGGTTCAGGTGCTTATTTCTGCGGCGGCCGTGGTGCTGGCGCTGGTGGATGGGGCAGGTCTGGCCGGCGCTTGATGCATGTCAATCCCGCCGACAGCCGGTGATGGGATAGTGGGCCTGACGTGACCCTTGGTAGGGCGTATGCGCGCCAGCCATGGCGGACAGGTATCGGGGATACCTCATTTTTGACACAATACGGACCATACCGCATGACTCTGCCCGGGGAGGCAGCGCACCACATTGAGAGCTATCTGTGAGTATCTTTGATCGCCTGAAATCCAATCTGTCCGGCAGTGATGCCGCTCCAGCCGCTGCGACATCCGCTGCCGATGAGGGGAAGGTGGGCGGTGGCCGCTTCATGGGCAAGGACGAATCCCAGGCCATGCGCCATTCGGAGCGTGCCGCCTCGGAGAAACCGGTGGAAAAGGGACTGAGCGGACCGGGTGAGGTGTGGGTGTTCGTCTGCCCCAACACCCAGCGTCTGATTCTGGTGCCCAGATTGGGAGCCGCCCAGGGCGAGGTGCTGACCCAGCACATGCTGTCCGATCTGCAGCGCATCGGCTTGTGCGAAGAGGTGTCCTACCACGCAGGCTACGACCAGTACTGGAAGATGCCGACGCAGGAAGCCATTTTGCGCATGCCCACGCTGCACAGCGTGGAAGTGCTGCCCATGAAACAGATGAAGCTGACCACCCAGCTGGTCAAGCCGGGCGAGGCGCGCGGCTTCTGGATGCGGGTGCGCCTGCGCGAAGAATCGGAGTTGCCGCAGTCCGATTCGGCACAAGACAGCCGCGTGGGCTGAGTCCGCCCGGGCCCCCCAGCAGATACCGCCTTCGGGCGGTTTTTTCATGGGCAGGCCGCAGCATTCACTGCACCCCGCCCGTCACCGGCAAGCCCGACAGCAGATGCCACTGGGTCTGCACCACAAAGTCGGCGTAATCCATGGGGCGCTGGATCTGGGCGTCGGCGCTGTTGGGCAGCACATAGGCCCAGGCACGCTGGCTGCTGGCGTCGTAGACCAGCTTGAACAAGTGGTCGGGAACCCAGACCTGGCTGCTTCCCAGCAGGTGCGGCACACCCTGGTAGAGCGGGCCGCTGAAGACAAACACATCGCCCGCCGCGCGCTGTGCGTATTTGCGCACATCGGCCTCCAGCTTGGCCCAGACCTTGCGGTTGTTGGTCGGGTCCTGGGGCACCATGTTGGTCAGGGCGAACGACTGGGCCATGCCGCTGGCGCTGTACTGGTTGGCGGCAGCGGCCATGTGTCCGCGGTCATAGCCGCTGCCCTGGTAGTCCGCCAGCGTGGCGCGCTGTGCACTGGGCACGCGCGCGTCGGCATAGAAGCGGTCGGTGCGTTCCTGGCCAGCGGCCTGCTGCAGTCGGCCCCGGTTCAGCCGCTCCACCACCACCATCGGGGTTTTGGTGCGGCCGGAGTACAGCACGGCAAAGCCTTCCGAGCACAGCGCGCGCGCGGCCCATTCGTTGCCGATGCTGCCTGGTTGCAGGACACGGCCGGCCGGAAACTGCTCGCGGCAGGCCGCAAAGCCGCTGCTGTCAGTGGCGGAGGATGCGGAGGAGGTGGTGGCTGCTGTCGGCGTGCTGGCAGTGGTCGCCGGCGATGCCGTGGGGCGTGTGGCCTGGGGGGGAGAGGGGGACTGGGCCCAATTCCCGATGCGCTGCTTGACCAGGCGTGTGGCTTCATCGGCCAGTCCTTCACCCCAACCTCGCAGCTGTTGGCGTGCGCCGTCCAGGTGGCTGCGCCAGGATTGGCTGAGCAGGCTTTCCGGACTGTGGGTCAGCAGGTCCCAGGGACTCAGGGCCTGTACCAGCACAGCGTTGCCGAACAGGGCGCCCCAGATGAAGAAGGCCAGGCGGCTGGTGAGCCGGTGCCTGAGTCGCTGGAACCAGTGGAGGGGAGCGGGAGAAGACTTGCGCTTGCGGGTGGCCATGGACACACAAAGCCGCTGCCACCACCGTGGGCGCAGGCGACGCACGGCAGACAGGGCGGGCACGGGGAAAGGAGCGGCCGGGCGGGAACCGGAGGTGGTTGCTATTTTTCAAATAGCAACTTATCCATGGAGTGTAAGCCTTGCAAGGTTATCTTGTTGCAAATAACTGTAAAAATAACCAGGTATTAATCGGGTGCCTCTGCCGCGGTTTTTTGCGCTTTGCTGCGAAAAATTCAGCGTTTTCCCTGAAGCCCTGTTTTTTCTGCATATAATCATGGCTTCGGCGGCTGTAGCTCAGCTGGATAGAGTACTTGGCTACGAACCAAGGGGTCGTGGGTTCGATTCCTGCCAGCCGCACCAAAACGACAAGCCTCAGAGTGGAAACGCTCTGAGGCTTTTTCGTTTCTGGGCGCATGCCGCCGCTGCGATGGTGCCGCCTGCCATGCCTGCCAGCACCTTCCGGGTACAACGCCGGTGCGGGATCAGCGCTTGGCAAACACCAGGCGGAAGGTGCAGCCCTGGCCGGGCGTGCTGTCCAGCTCCATCACGGCGCCGTGGCGCTGCATCACGGTGTGCACAAAGGCCAGACCCAGGCCCACTCCCTGGATGCGGCTGGCTTCATGCTGGGCCAGGCGGGTGAAGGGCTGGAACAGTGTGGCCTGCTGCTCGGGGCTGATGCCGTCGCCCTCATCGCGCAGCACCACCACCCAGTGCGCGGGGCGCTCTGCAATGCTGCAGTGCACGGTGCTGCCGGCGGGGCTGTATTTGATGGCATTGCCCAGCAGATTGCCCAGCACGCGACGCAGCTGACCGGGGTCGCCGGTGACCAGGGCTTCCGCGTCCTGGGGCATCCAGTCGATGTCGATCAGCTTGGCATGGGCGGCGGCCCAGCTGTCGTCCACGGCCTGCTCCAGCAGCTGGCCCAGCTCCACGGCTTCCTGGCGCGGAGGCTGCTGTTGCGCGCGGGCCAGGTGCACAAAATCATCCGCCAGCGCCAGGGCGCTGCGGGCATAGCGTTCGATGCGCACTTCGGTGTCGCTGGACACCAGCGGCCCGGCAGTGTCTGTTGTGCGGTGGCCAAAGGTGCGGTCCATCTCCAGCAGGGTGACGATGGCGCCGATCGGGGCGCGGATGTCGTGCGAGATGAAATGCATGGCCTGGTCGCGCTGGGCCATGGCCTGGCGCATGTGGGTGATATCCACCAGGGTCAGCAGCCAGCCGGTGGTGGGTGGCGCGGCAAACGGCCGACCCACCAGCAGCAGGTGGTTGCCCAGGCGGTCGATTCCCTCGTGCTGGAAGGACGCCTGTCCGCCCGCCAGGGTCTGCGGGTCGAACAGCGGGCCCTGGCTGTCGTTTTCCCGGGCCCCGGCCAGCAGCAGTTGCACGTCCTGGCGTTCCTGCAGCGTCTGGCCCAGCGACTGAGCATAGCGTTGGGCAGCGCTGTTGGCCAGCAGGATGCGGCCTTGCGGATCGCAGACCAGCGTGGGTGAGGGCAGCTGCAGCAGGCTTTCGCTGACGAAGTGGTGCAGGGCACGCAGCTGGCGCGAAGCCTGTTCCACCGCCTGGATGCGTTGGGCCAGCATGTCATGGCCCATCAGGCCGGACTGCAGCGGCGCCAGTACCCCGCTGCGGCCCAGGTCGCGCATTTCATGTTCCAGAAAGCGGGCTGCGGCATTCAGGCGTCGCCAGCTCCACAGCGGGTAGGCCAGGGCCACCAGCAGCAGTGCCGCCGCCGGGGTCAGCACCAGTTGCCACCACAGCGGTGCCAGGGTGGCGGTCAGCAAGGTGGCGGACCACAGCAGCACGCAGGCGGCCAGCGCGGCCGAGGGGCCCAGCAGGGCCAGGGCCAGCAGGGTCAGCAGCAGGGGCAGGGCGTTGAACAGCCGGTTGGCCGTGGCCGATGCCGGGACCGCATGCGTGTGCTGGAGCGCACCATTGAGGATCTGGGCCACCATCACCACATTGGGGGTGTGCTGCGCCGTCTGGGTGGGGGTGGCCACGGCCGCGGACAGGCCGGTGGCCAGGCTGCCGACCACCACATACTTGCCACGGAAGGCGCTGGCGGGAATGGCGCCGCGCACCACGTCGATGTAGGAATAGGTGGTGAATGCCGGGTTGCCGCCGGCAAAGCCGATGTATTGCAGGGCGGGCGGGGTATCGGCTGGCTGCGGAGCGCACAGCGCATCCTGCGGCAGGGCCACGCAGCGCATGGCCAGGCCCAGGTGCAGATGGCTCTGACCGGCCAGGCCGGCGCGCGGTGCAAAGCTGCGCACGCCGCCATCGGCATCCACGCGCAGTTGCACATGGCCCAGGGTGGCGGCAGCCCGGATCAGGGCGGGCAACTGGCCCACGGGCCGGCCAGCCAGGTCTTGCGCCACCGGCAGCACCACGCGGCCACTGTCGGCGATGGCGCTCGCCAGCAGGGCATCGTCGGTGGGGTAGTCCAGATCTTCTTCGCTGAACAGCACGTCCAGCCCGATGGCCTTGGGGTTCTGCGCCGAGAGGTGGCGCACCAGCTGGGCATGGATGGCCCGGCGCCAGGGCCAGCGGCCGATGGCTTCGATGCTGCGATCGTCGATGGCAATCACCACCACCTCGGGCGATGCCGGACGCTGCTGCAACCGGGAGGCCAGATCCTGCACCAGCAGATTGCTGCGCTCCAGCTGCTGCGGACCGGCCAGCCACCAGCAGGTGGCCAGCAGCAGGGCGCTGAAAATCCACCATTCCCGCCGCAGTCCCAGGTGGCCCCGGGATCCGCCGGAGGCGCGCAGCCGGGTCAGCCAGCGCCTCATGTGCGGGGCATGGCGGCTTGCCATGGTGCGCTATGGGAACGCGGCCCCTGCCATTTGACCGGCAAGGCCGACGAGGGTCTGGCGCGGCAACCGCGCCGCTGGCCCGCTGGATGGAGGCGATCCGCCAGGGGCGCAGTGAGGCTCATGGCGAGAGCACATCCTGGCCGCTACCGCTGCGCAGCGGCATGCCCGAGCCGTCGCGCACCCAGGGCAGCATGGTGAACTGGCGTGCGGTCGACAGCGGACTGTCCAGGCCGGATGGATCGCGCACCTGCAGGCGCAGGAAGTACTGGCCGGGGCCGAGGTTGGCGGCCTGCCATTCGGGCTGGGTCACACGGGTGTCCAGCACCGGATGCTCGGCCTCGGGTGTACGGGCCACGACCACGCGCCAGCTCTGGCCGGGCTCGCCCTGCCAGTGCATCGTGGGCACGCCGCCGGCGGTGTTCCACTGCAGCGCGGCCGCGTCGGGCACGGCGGGGCGCGGGATGGCACGGAAATCCTGGGGCGCGGCAAACGGGCCCTGGTCCGTCTGGCCGTTGTCCTGCGTGCGGACGCTGGCGGTGCGCCAGCGGTAGTCGCCTGCGGCGAGGTCGGTGGTCTGCAGCGCGCAGCCTTCACGCACCACCCGGTCTTGCAGTGGGGCACTGAAATCCTGACCGGCCGCAGCAATCTGGATGCGGTAGGCGGACACGCCATGCACCGGCGTGCAGCGCAGGTCCACACCGTCGGTGGGCAGCAGGGCGGCAGGCGCCGTCTGGTAGAGCGGCGGCACCGGATGGGCCTTGACCTTCAGCGGGCCCTGGGCGGGCAGGCCGGGAATGCCATGGCCGTCCATGGCCTGCACGCGCAGGAAATAGCTGCCATCCGGCACCGCGGCAAAGCGGGCCTTGTCGCCGGTGAAACGGCCGTTGCGCAGCACCTGCTGGCCGGCCGCATCCTGCGTGAGCTGCACCACATAGCCAGCTCCCTGGGTGGGGGCCGGCAGCGGGAGGTCCAGCCACTGGGCATCCTCGGACAGGCGGGGCAACTGGTCCTGGGGCAATGCCGGCAGCAGTGCTGCCTGGTGCAGCAGGCCATCGGCCGTCACGGCAGCGCCGCGGCCCTTGGGTACCTGGGCACTGGCGCCCGGGGGCTGGTGGGATGCCACCTGCACCGCGCCCTGCTGCACGGCGGTGGCGGTGCTGCCGTCGGCCGCGCGGTAGACGCCGAACTGCGTACCGCGCACGCTGCTGGTGGCCGTGCCGGTGCGCACGTCCAGCGCTGCAGGCTGGGCCTTGTTGGGGGGAACGGAGGCTTCCACGGCGCCGTTTTGCAGCTCCACCACCGATTGCAGGCTGCCTGTGCGTCCTTTGCGGCGCAGCTGTTGCAGCAGCAGCGTGCTGTCGGCCTGCACCTTCAGCAGCGAGCCGTCGGCCAGGCGCACGCTGACAAAGGCATCGGGCGCCACATGCAGGCGGCTGCCTTCGGGCAGCTGCTGGCCCGGAGTGAGTGCGGATTCACCGGCCGATCCGGTATGCGACGGCGGCGGCAGCACCGTCACCCGGCCCTGGAGGTAGTCCACCGAGGCCGTGGCCATGCGCAGCAGGTGGTTGGGAATCTCCAGCACCGATCCCGGCTGCAGGCGGTAGGGACTGCCGACCTGGTTGTGCCGTTGCAACAGCGGCCATTGGCCGGCGTCACCCAGGTAGTGGCGGGCCAGCTGTTCCAGCGTATCACCGGTGTGGATGCGGTGGCGCGTCACCCCGGTGGCCGAGGAGGGGGTTGTCTGTGCCTGGGCGCTGCAGGCGAGGGTGAGAAGAATGCAGGCTGCGGCGCTGGGCCACAAAGGTGCAGGTCGGAAAAAGTGCATAGGCATACAGCATGCAAGCCTGCAGGAAAAAGCCGACAGCCGCAAGTTGCTGGAGGTGGGGCTAGGAGGTCAGGTCCAGATCGGTGGGCGTGGTGCAACCCAGTGCGTCCAGCCGGTAGCCCAGGCCGTAGACGGCCGAGATGGCGTACTCCTGACCGGGGCGCAGGCGCAACACCTGGCGCAGGCGCGAGACATGGGTGTCCAGCGTGCGCGACAGCACTTCGGAGTTCTGCCCCCAGACGGCTTCGCGCAGATGGTCGCGCGACATCAGCCGGCCCTGGTTCTGGAACAGCAGCACGGCCAGCGCGAATTCCCGGTGCGTGAGCACCACGGACTGGTCGTGGTACTCGGCCGTGAAGGTGGACTGGGTGAAACGGTAGGGACCGAACTCCAGCACATCTTCCTGGGCCTGCGGGTAGGCACGGCGCAGCAGCGCGGCAATGCGTGCCTGCAGCTCGGCCACGCGGATGGGCTTGACGATGAAATCATCGGCTCCGCAGTTCAGGCCTTCGACCAGGTCGCGCTCTTCGCTGCGGTGGGTGATGAACACGATGGGCAGGGTGGCCGGCAGGTGCTCGCGCGCCCAGCGCACGACTTCGGGACCGGAGAGGTCAGGCACTTCCCAGTCCACCAGCAGCAGATCGAAGCTCTCGCGGCGCAGATCCTGCACAAAGCTCGCCCCGCTGTGGTGCAGACGGCACAGGTGGCCCGCCTGGCGCACCACCTGGTCGATCAGCTCCAATTGCAGTGGGTCGTCGTCAAGAACTGCGATGCGCATAGTGGTGGGGCCTCCCTGGTGTTTGCGTGGATTGTCTCAAACCTGGCGTAGCGGGCAGTGCACCCGGGTCATTCCGCCTGGGCTGCAGCGTGCAACTGCTGCAGGGCGGCGGTGATGTCGGCCTCCTGCACGCCTTCCAGCGGCTGCAGGTGGCTGCGCACGGCTTCCAGCGCGGCAGCGCCTTCCTGCTGCAGGCGGGCGATGTGCTGGCCGGCCTCGCGGGGCTGGGCAAAGCCTGTGCTCTGCAGCAGCACCTGGCCGCTGGCGGTGGTGAGCTTGAAATAGAACTGGCCGTCTTTCTCGCGGTATTGCTTGAACACCGGCAGTGCGGCCTTGTCGGCCTTGGCCGCCTTCTGGCTGGCCTGGGTCATGCCGGTCAGCGTGCGCAGGCCCACGGCGGCGCGCAGGCGCTGCAGCAGCGGGCGGCTGAGGGCGCGGGCACGTTCCGCCCCGGCCTGCAGCACGGCTTCCACCTTTTCGGGATGGGCCATCAGGTCTTCGTACCGGGCGCGCATGGGGGTGATTTCGCGGTCGATGCACTCGTACAGCTTCTGCTTGGCATCGCCCCAGCTGATGCCGTCGGCATAGGCCTGGCGCATGGCGGCGGTTTCCTCGGCCGTGGCAAAGGCCTGGTACATCTGGAACAGGGCCGAGCCTTCAACTTCCTTGGGCTCGCCCGGTGCGCGCGAATCGGTCACGATGGAGCCGATCAGCTTCTTCAGCTGGGCAGGGGGGGTGAACAGGGGGATGGTGTTGTCGTAGCTCTTGCTCATCTTGCGGCCGTCCAGGCCGGCCAGCAGGGCCACGCTGTCTTCCACGGCCGCTTCGGGCAGGGTGAAGTGCTCGCCATACAGGTGGTTGAAGCTGGACGCCATGTCGCGCGCCATTTCGATGTGCTGCACCTGGTCGCGGCCCACGGGCACCTTGTGGGCGTTGAAGGCCAGGATGTCCGCCGCCATCAGCACCGGGTACATGAACAGGCCGGCCGTCACGCCGTCATCGGGCTCGGTGCTGGCGGCGGTGTTCTTGTCCACGGCCGCCTTGTAGGCGTGGGCGCGGTTGAGCAGTCCCTTGCCGGTGACGCAGGTGAGGAACCAGGTCAGCTCGGGGATCTCGGGCACATCGGACTGGCGGTAGAAGGTCACATGGGCCGGGTCTAGGCCGGCCGCCAGCCAACTGGCGGCGATTTCCAGCGTGGAGCGCTGCACGCGGTCCGGATCCTGGCATTTGATCAGTGCGTGGTAGTCGGCCAGGAAGTAGAAATTCTCCACATTCGGGGCGCGGCTGGCGGCGATGGCGGGGCGCATCATGCCGGCGTAGTTGCCCAGGTGGGGGGTGCCGGACGGGGTGATGCCGGTGAGGAAACGGGTAATGGCTTGTGTCATGGTGCAGACAGTCTCAGGCCGTGGGCGCCGGTGCGCGCTCCACGCAAAGGAAAAATGGATCAGGCGAGCCAGCGGGTCAAAGGGGTGAGTATCCAGTCCAGGGCTTCGTAGCCCCAGGCCATCAGCGGTCGCAGCCACCAGGTGCCGACAAAACCGAAGAGGACCAGACCCAGAACAATGAAGAAGCCGAACGGCTCGATGCGCGAAAACTGGTAGGCCAGCCTGGAAGGCAGCAGGCCCGCCAGAATGCGGCCGCCGTCCAGCGGTGGCAGCGGAAACAGGTTGAAGGCCCACATCACCAGATTGGTCAGGATGCCGGCGCGGGCCATTTCCAGGAAGAAGCGTTCCTGGATGCCCGACACCACCAGCACGATCAGTAGCACCGCCCACAGGATGGCCTGCAGGAAGTTGGCAGCCGGGCCGGCCAGCGCCACCCAGATCATGTCGCGCTTGGGGTGGCGCAGGCGGCTGAAGTCCACCGGAACCGGTTTGGCATAGCCGAACAGAAACGCGCCCGAGGTGGAAAAGTACAGCAGCAGCGGCATCAGGATGGTGCCGATGGGGTCGATGTGCTTGAGGGGATTGAGCGTCACCCGGCCCAGGATGGTGGCCGTGGGGTCGCCGAAATGGCGGGCCACGTAGCCATGGGCGGCCTCGTGCACCGTGATGGCGAACAGCACGGGCAGGGCATAGATCAGAACGGTTTGCAGGAGTTCGGTGGCGTCCACAGTGTCAGCGCAGTCGGGGAATGAAAGGGAGTCGAAGTGAGGTTATAGCCCCAAAGCCTGGAGGCTGCCCTGTCCCTGGCGCACCAGCTCTGCATCGCCGCCGCTGTACATGGGTGTGAGGTCCAGCACCGTGGTCGGCTCCATGGGGCAGGCGCCGGCATCCACGATGCCGTCCAGCAGCTTGTCAAAGCGCGCACGGATCTCGTCCGGGTCATTCAATGGCTCGGTCTCGCCGGGGGCAATCAGCGTGGTGCCCAGCAGGGGCTCGCCGTGCAGCTCCAGCAGCATCTGCAGGCCTTTGCGGTCGGGCACGCGCAGGCCTATCGTCTTGCGTGACGGATGGCTTACGCGGCGCGGCACTTCCTTGGTGGCGTCCAGGATGAAGGTGTAGGGGCCTGGCGTGGCCAACTTCATCAGCCGGTACTGGCGGTTGTCCACGCGGGCATAGTTGGCCAGCTCGGACAGGTCACGGCACAGCAGTGTCAGGTGGTGCTTGTCATTGATCTGGCGGATGCGGCGCAAACGGTCCACGGCGTTCTTGTCGTCCAGGTGGCAGACCAGGGCATAGCTGGAATCGGTGGGGACGGCCAGAATGCCGCCGCCACGCAACAGGTTGGCCGCCTGCTGCAGCAAGCGGGGCTGGGGGTCCACCGGGTGGATTTCGAAGTACTGGGCCATGGGGCTGGTTTCCTGGTAGCGGTGCGGGGCGTCAGTGCGCGCGGTGGGGTGCGGGCTGGATGCGGTCTGCCAGCAATTCCCAGACGGGAGCCAGCCTGCGCGGCAGTGCGGGCAGGGCCCCCAGTGCGATGCGGGATTCTGCCGGGCTGTGGAAGTCGCTGCCGCGCGAGGCGTGCAAGCCCCATTCGCGGGCGTATTCGGCGTAGCGCAGGGCTTCTGCGGCGGAGTGGCCGCCGCAGGTGACTTCGATGCCCTGGCCGCCGCTGGTCTTGAATTCGTCCAGCAGCGCATGCTCCAGCGTGCCGCCCAGCGCGTAGCGGGCCGGGTGGGCCATCACCGCCACGCCGCGGGCGGCGGTGATCCACTGCACGGCTTCTGCCACGCCAGCCCAGCGCTGGGGCACAAAGCCGGGCTTGCCTTCGGTCAGAAAGCGCTGGAACACCTCGGTCACATCGGCGCAGACGCCTGCATCCACCAGAAAGCGGGCGAAATGGGTGCGCGAAATCAGATCGGGGTTGCCCACATAGCGCAACGCGCCTGCGTAGGCATCGGGAATCCCGGCCAGTGCCAGTTGGTGTCCCATTTCCTGGGCGCGGGGGCCCCGGCTGTGGCGCAGGGCGTGCAAACCTTGCTGCAATGGCCCATCTGCGCAGTCGAAGCCCAGTCCCACGATATGGATGGTGTGGCCGGCATAGCTGGCAGAAATCTCCACCCCCGTGAGGTAGTCCAGACCCTGGGCATGTGCGGCCTGGCAGGCCGCCGTCTGCCCGGCCAGCTCATCGTGGTCGGTCAGCGACCACAGATCCACCCCGCCCAGGCGCGCGCGGGCTGCCAGTTCGGCAGGAGCCAGCGTGCCATCCGAGAAGGTGGAGTGGCAATGGAGATCGGCATTCAGATAGGAGGTGGGCACGCGGACATTGTAAAAGTCTGGCCGCTCCGGCGCAGCAGCCTGAAAAAAGCAGGGGCGAACCTCGCCGGCTGGCCGGGAGCACCTGCCCTGTGCAATGCCATTTGCAGTGCATCAAACCCTGTGTTTATTGGCCGCTTAGGGGGTGTGAGCGGATGGATACTTTGCTGGCGGTTGCTGGGGCGTGGCCCATGCCTGCGCCGTCGCTGGAGGGGCTGAAGCCTGTTTGCACCATGAAAATCCAAAATCTTTCCGTGGCCCAGAAGATCTGGGTGTTGCTGACGGTGGTGATTGCCGCATTGCTGTGCCTGGGCGGCGTGCTGATCTATGCGTTGGGCAAAAATGACGAGAGCATTCGCCAGCAGGTGATCGACTATGACCAGCGCATCCGCCTGGCAGAAAAGTGGAGCGGGATCACGGAGCTGGCCGTCAGCAGCGTGACGGCGGCCGCACAGTCCTCCGAGCCGGACATGATCAAGATGCTGGTGGAGCGCACGCAGACGGAAGCCAACCGCGCCAGCGAAGTGCAGCGGGAGCTGGAGGCACGGCTGGCGTCGGAGGAAGGCCGTGCACAGCTGGGCCGCATCCAGGATGCCCGGACCAAGGTGCTGGCCCTGAACAAGCAACTGGCGGACCTGAGGGCGGCCGGCGACACCGAGCAGGCCAACCGGGTCATGAAGCAGGAATTCCTGCCGGCAGTCGAGGTGTACAAACAGGCGCAGCAGGACATGGTCAAACTGCAGGAAACACTGCGCGACCGCATCGTGACCGACGGGGCTGCACTGCGCCAGAAAGCCCTGTGGATGGCTACAGGGGTGACGGCGCTGTTGCTGCTGCTGGCGCTGGGCCTGTCGCGCGGCATGATTCGCCAGGTGACGCTGCCGCTGGACCGGGCGGTGGCGCTGACCCGCCGCATTGCCGACGGGGACCTGACGGTGGAAGCGCACGACGAGCGCAAGGATGAACTGGGCCTGCTGCTGCGCAGCCTGTCCGAGATGAGCCACAAGCTGCGCTCGGTGGTGGGTGAGGTGCGCAGCGGGGTGGAGTCCGTGTCGGCTGCATCCAGCCAGA
>NZ_DLMU01000005.1:15633-17339 GCF_002479375.1 Comamonas sp. UBA7528 | reverse complement strand
CCACCAGCGTGAGCAATGTGGAGTCAGGCTCGCAGCAGGTGGAGCAGGCCGGCCAGAGCATGCAGGAGATCGTGCAGAGCGTGCGCCGGGTTAGCGATCTGATTGGCGAAATCACAGCCGCCTCGCTGGAGCAGCGTGACGGTATCGGCCAGGTCAACAGTGCCATCGGCAACCTCGACCAGATGACCCAGCAGAACGCGGCGCTGGTGGAGGAGTCCACGGCTGCAGCCACGGCCATGCGTGAGCAGGCGCAGCGCCTGGAGCAGGTGGTGGCGGTGTTCAATGTGGGCCAGGAGGGCTTGGTGCGCAGCGCTGCGGCGCCGCGCCCGGCCCCGGCTGCAACGGTGGCTGCACCCCGCGTGCAGGCGCCTGCGGCGCGCCCCGCTGCAGTGGCGGCCCCCAAGGCCAAACCGACCGTGGCACCTGCGCCTGCTCCTGCTCCTGCACTACGCAAGACCCCGGCCTTGGCGCCCGACAAAGCACCCGGTGCGGGTACGCCCGCCGCTGCGCCGGCACAGACCGGCAAGACGGCAGCAACCGGCGCGGACGACGATTGGGAAATGTTCTGATGCACTTCTGATGTGCATCAGTGGGCAAGTACCTACTGCTTGCCAACTCCAGCAAAGCCGCCTAAGGGCGGCTTTTTTCTGGCCTTATTGGAGGAAATGCTGCACTGCAATGTATCAATACGAAACAGTAGTTTTTGTCAATCGGGAGAGCGCCTGTACCGCTCGTCGGATGTGGCAAAGAGAATGAAAGCGGGTTGCCATGCCCGCTTTTTTCGATTGGCACTGCGCCAGGACGGTATCCATGAATTTGCAGAATATTCGCGTGGCCCACAAGCTGTGGGCGGTGGTGTTGGGATCCATGTCGGCCATGGTGCTGCTGGCTTTCGGGTTGATGGTGTATTCGGACCGTGTCGATGCCGACGTGGCCAAACAGATGGAGTGGGCGGACAAGCGCATCGTGCTGTCCATGCGCTGGCGCGCCATGACCGAGGTGGCGGTGGAGCGCTACGTGGTGAGCGTGATGTCCTCCGAAGCGCAGATCGTGGACCAGATGAAAAAGCTGGCCACTGGCGGTACGGCCCAGATCACCGAAACCCAGCGGCTGGTGCTGGAGATGGCCGACAGCGCGGCCGAAAAAGCCCAGCTGGAGAAAGTGGGCAAGGCGCGCACGCAGACCCTGGCGGACATTGCCAAGGCGCAGGAAGCGCGCAACCAGGGCGACATGCTGGCCGCCGCCGAGATTGCAGAAAAGCAGCTGCGCACTTCTGCGGTCCAATACATCAAGGAGCAGGAGGCACTGATCACCCTGCAGGAGCAGATGCGTGAGGAAGCCAAGGCCGCGGGCCAGCGCAAGCGCATGGAAGCCTACGGCGTGGCCGCCGTCTGCAGTCTGGTGCTGGTGCTGGTGGGGCTGTACCTCGCGGCACTGCTGGTGCGCTCCATCACCCGTCCACTGGAACGGGCAGTGCATCTGGCAGACCAGATCGCCGACGGTGACCTGACGGTGGATGTGCACGACGAGCGCAAGGACGAGATGGGCCACCTGCTGCGCAGCCTGGCCACGATGACGCACAAGCTGCGCTCGGTGGTGGGCGAGGTGCGCACCGGGGTGGAGTCGGTGTCGGCTGCATCCAGCCAGATTGCCACCGGCAACCAGGACCTGTCGGCCCGTACCGAGCAGACCGCCGCCAACCTGGA
>NZ_DLMU01000005.1:0-15318 GCF_002479375.1 Comamonas sp. UBA7528 | reverse complement strand
CCACCAGCGTGAGCAATGTGGAATCGGGCTCGCAGCAGGTGGAGCAGGCCGGTCAGAGCATGCATGAGATCGTGCAGAGCGTGCGCCGGGTCAGCGATCTGATTGGCGAAATCACAGCCGCCTCGCTGGAGCAGCGTGACGGTATCGGCCAGGTCAACAGTGCCATCGGCAACCTGGACCAGATGACCCAGCAGAACGCGGCGCTGGTGGAGGAGTCCACGGCTGCAGCCACGGCCATGCGCGAGCAGGCCCAGCGCCTGGAGCAGGTGGTGGCGGTGTTCAACGTGGGCCAGGAGGGCCTGGTGCGCAGCGCTGCGGCGCCGCGCCTGGCGCCAGCCCCTACGGCAGCATCGCGCAAGGCCTCTGCGCCTATGACCAAGTCCGTATCCGGTGGCGTGGCGGCGCCGCGCAAGCCCCTGGCGCCGGCATCCCCCCCTGCGGCAGCGGCAGTCAAGCCGGCTGCCGCCTTGCCGTCCAGGCCACAGACGGTGGCCGCCACCACGGCGGATGACGACTGGGAAACCTTTTAATTCGCTCCACGGAACAGGCATGAGCACGGGCATGTACCGTGCTGTGCCGGGTCTTCAAACAAAAAGCCCTGTGCAGATGTCTGCACAGGGCTTTTTCATAGACCGGCGATCAGCAGCAAAAGGGCGATGCAGCAGGCCGCCTGAAGGGCGGGGTGCAGACCGTGTTCAGCACTCCGCGCCTTCTATCAGAAACTGCACCTTGCGCTCGCCGCGCCATTCGTTGATGTCCAGGCGGAAGGCCATGTACACCCGCTCGGGCACCGGCTCGGTGCGGCCAAACCAGATGCCGTCCACCACATCGCCCTGGTGGCGCAGCTGCAGCTTCAGATGCTTCTCGCCCACCAGGCGCTGGGAGACCACTTCCACTTCCTCGCTGAACGTGGGGTGGGCAAAGCCCTGGCCCCAGACGTCGAGGTTCAGGCGTTCCACCATCTCGGCCTGGCGGAATTCGGGGCGCAGCGGGCCATCGGTTTCCACGCAGCGCGTCAGCGTGGCGGCGTCCAGCCATTCCTGGGCCACCAGGGAAAAGGCCTGCTCGAAGGCTTCGAACCCTTCTTCGGGAATGGTGCAGCCGGCCGCCATGGCATGGCCGCCAAAGCGCAGCAGCAGGCCGGGGTGGCGCTTGCCCACCAGATCCAGCGCATCGCGCAGGTGAAAGCCGGGGATGGAGCGGCCGGAGCCCTTGAGCTCGTGCTCCTTGCCGGGGGCCTGGCTGGCGGCAAACACAAACGTGGGTCGGTGCAATCGGTCCTTGACGCGCGAGGCCACGATGCCGACCACGCCTTCGTGAAAGTCCGGATCGAACACGCTCACGGCCGGTGGCGGCAGGATGCCGTCCTCGAACAGCTCGTCGGCCAGGGCAAAGGCCTGCTGGCGCATGCCGCCTTCGATCTCCTGGCGTTCACGGTTGATGCTGTTGAGCTGGCGCGCCAGTGTCAGCGCGTGCTCGTAGTTGTCGGTGGTCAGGCATTCGATGCCGATGGTCATGTCCGCCAGACGGCCTGCCGCGTTGATGCGCGGGCCCAGCGCAAAGCCGAAGTCGGACGTTGCCGCCTGCTGGAACTCCCGGCCGGCCGCTTCGTATAGGGCGCGGATGCCGGCCTGCATGTGGCCTTTGCGGATGCGCTGCAGCCCCTGGGCCACCAGACGGCGGTTGTTGGCATCCAGCCTGACCACGTCGGCCACCGTGCCCAGGGCCACCAGGGGCAGCAAGGTGTCCAGCTTGGGCTGGTTGCCGGCATCGAAGACGCCGCGCGCCCGCAGCTCGCTGCGCAGGGCCAGCAACACGTAGAACATCACGCCCACACCGGCCAGGGCCTTGCTGGCAAAGCCGCAGCCGGGCTGGTTGGGATTGACCATGGCGTGGGGCTGGGGCAGTTGCTCACCCGGCAGGTGGTGGTCGGTCACCACCACCGTCAGACCCAGGGCGGTGGCGGCCGCCACGCCGTCGATGCTGCCGATGCCGTTGTCCACGGTCACCAGCACGTCGGCACCTTTGTCCTTGACGCGGCGGGCAATGGGGGCGGACAGGCCATAACCGTCCACCACACGGTCCGGCACCTCATAGCTGACCTGGCGCGCGCCCAGCATGCGCAGGCCGCGCACGGCCACGGCGCAGGCGGTGGCGCCGTCGCAGTCATAGTCGGCCACGATGCACATGTGCTGCTGCTGCGCAATGGCATCGGCCAACACGCGGGCAGCCTGCTCCACGCCCAGCAGGGTGGATGGCGGCAGCAGCTTGCCCAGGGCGGGGTCCAGCTCGTCGGCTGAGCACACGCCGCGTGCCACATACAGGCGCGCCCACAGCGGGTGCACACCGGCGGCCACCAGCTGTTGCACGCTGGCTTCGGGAATCTCTTTAGCAATAATTTTCATAGCGCTTCACGAAAGCTGCCAAAGCGCTGGGGCTTGAAGATGCCCTGGATGCGTTGGCCCAGGCTGCGGGGGGCCGTGGTGAAGCTGCGTGCGCTGCGTTCACCGCACAGCGCCAGTGTGGCAGTGCCTCCGCTGTGCAGATGGCGCAGCAGATCGGCCATGGGGCCTGCGTCGAGGTCCACCCAGGCTTGCAACCAGCTGTCGTGGCTGCCGGTCAGCGCGGGCGCGCGCAGCTGCCCCCAGACCTCCGGGTTGGGGCTGGCGACTGGTGCGCGCGAAGCGGGCAGAGCGCCGGCGCCGTACAGCCAGAAGGCGTTGACGGGCAGTTGGCGGCGTTCGGCACGCCGGTCGTTGAAGGCATGGGTGTAGAGCAGCATCTGCACCTCGCTGTGCAGGCGCTGCAGCGTGCGGTTCTGTCCGGCATCGGGCTGCCAGTGGCGCACATCGCGCAGCAGCACGCGGTCCAGTGCGGCCGATTGCAGCGCCTGCAATGCCGGCCCGTGCACCAGCCAGCGGTCCGGGCGCTCGTAGTGCAGGTGAAAGCCGTCTTCGGCAAACCAGGGCGACAGCAGGGCCAGCAAGGCGCGGGAGTCGGTCTCGTCCAGCTGCAGATCGGCGGGGTTGTCCATGCGGATCTGGTCGGCGCCCGCAGTCCAGTGGCTGGGGCTCATGAAGGCCCAGGAGCCACCGGCTGTGCCGCCTTGGGCGCAGTCGGGCCGGCTGGCGGCGGCCAGTGCGGCCCAGGGCAGGCTGATGTTGCGCGTGGCTGCCAGGTCGGCCCAGCCACGCCACAGTGCGGCCATGCGCTCGTGGGGGGGGCTGAGGTCGTCCTCATCGCCCGACAGGGTGTCGGCGGCGGCCAGCCGGGCCAGCACCGCGTCCAGCTGGGGCAGTTTCAGCGGCTGGCCCTGGTGTTGCCAGTCCACGCCGGTCATGGCCGCATAGGGGATCAGCACCTGGCGGTGGCCGGTGGTGGCAGCGGCGACGCCGGTGTGGGGAAACGGAAGCGAGGGAACGGACATGGCCGCTATTGTCAGCCAAGGGCCGCAGGCGCGCCGCACCGGCACCGGCATCCCCCTGCTTCCGGACGGCCGTGCCGGTCGTGTTGGAGCGGTTCCCTCTCCCTTCCAAAGTGCTTTCCCCTGCCCGCGCGCTGGTGTCGCCATTCGTTTGCAATACGGTTTCTTTTGCCGGGCCGGTATGTGCCCGACCGGGTGGGGCTGCGGCCGGACAGCAGGCAAGTGGGCTGGTCCCAGGATTTGTGCAGGGCCAGCATCGCCCATTGCGTGCCCTGGCTGTCTCAGGGGCGGCGGCAGCGCAAGGCCGCTGGCAGTAGCATCCAGATCTCCCTTCATTGCCTTGCGCCGCGCTGCCTGCCATGACCTCTCCCGTGCCCGATTCCCCCAGTGCCACGGCGGCGCCTTGCGCACCCGCGTCGCCGGCCGCCATGTTCTGGGCGTTTTCCTTGCTGGCGCTGCAGGGTTTTGGCGGCGTGATGGCGGTGATCCAGCGTGAAATGGTAGAACGCCGCCGCTGGATGACGCAGGAAGAATTTCTGCAGGACTGGGCTGCGGCCCAGGTGTTTCCGGGCCCGAATGTGGTCAACCTCTGCATCATGTTCGGTGAACGCCACTTTGGCCTGCGCGGCGCGCTGGCAGCCATTGCGGGCATGCTGCTGGCGCCCACTGTGCTGGTGCTGGCGCTGGGCAGCCTCTACATCCAGTGGGCCGACCACCCGGTGGTGGCGGGTGCGCTGCGCGGCATGGGGGCGGTGGCGGCCGGGCTGGTGCTGGGGACGGGCATCAAGCTGTCGGCCGGACTGGTGGGCCATCCGCTGGCGCTGTGGTGCGGCTGGCTGCTGGCCGCTGCGGCGTTCGCCATGATGGTGTGGCTGCAGTGGCCGCTGTGGTGGGTGCTGCCGGTGGTGGGCGGCGCCGGCTGCTGGCTGACCTGGAGAAAGCTCGCAGCATGACGACAGGACTGACCCCTCTGGTGCTGGATGCCGCCGGCTGGCTGCAGTTGCTGGCCTATTTTCTGTCCTTGTCGCTGCTGTCGGTGGGCGGGGCCATGGCCACGGCGCCCGATATGTACCGCCATGTGGTGGATGGCAAAGGCTGGCTGTCCGGCGACCAGTTTTCCACCTCGATCTCGATCGCACAGGCGGCCCCAGGCCCCAACATCATGTACGTGGCCCTGCTGGGCTGGAACATTGGCCTGAATGCAGTGGGCGCGGACCGCGGCGCCATCACCTGGTTGGCAGCGCTGGGCGGCTGCCTGGCCTGCATGGTGGGCATGCTGCTGCCCAGCTCCATCCTGGTGTGGACCAGCACGCGCTGGATGCGGCAGAACCGCCATCGCCGCTCGGTGCGGGCTTTCCGGCTGGGCATGGTGCCGCTGGTGGTCGGGCTGGTGCTGGCCACGGGCTGGATCCTGGCGGCACGCGACACCGGCGCCCTGCACCGCTGGGTGCCCTGGCTGATTGCCGCCACCACCACGCTGCTGGTGTGGAAGACGCGGGTGCATCTGTTGTGGATGCTGGGCGCGGGCGCCTTGCTGGGCGCGCTGGGCTGGATCTAGCCGCCGGAGGCTGATCGGCATGGGTGCGCACGGGCCGTCACAGGTCGTCACAAGCTTGCCAAGACCGGCCCGGTTCTGGGCTTGTGCCGGCAATGCCACAATGCGGCCACCATGCAATTTCCCTATGAACTGGCTTTGGGCTGGCGCTACACGCGCGCCGGCCGCGCCACGCGGCGCAACGGTTTTATCTCGTTCATCTCTGGCGTGTCCATGCTGGGCATCGCGCTTGGCGTTGCGGCGCTGATCATTGTGCTGAGCGTGATGAACGGTTTTCAGAAAGAAGTGCGCGACCGCATGCTCAGCGTGGTCTCGCACATCGAAATCTTCGCGCCCGATGGTTCGGCGCTGCCCGATGTGAACCGCACCATGGCCGAGGCCAAGGCTAACCCGGCGGTGGTCGGGGCTGCGCCTTTTGTCGCTGCCCAGGCGCTGCTCGCGCGCGGCGAGGACATGAAGGGTGCCCTGGTGCGGGGCATTGACCCGGCCCACGAAGGCGAGGTCACCGATGTGGCCACGCACAATGCGCCTGTCCTGGCCACGCTGACCTCCGGCAGCTTCCATGTGGTGCTGGGGGTGGAACTGGCCCGCTCGCTGGGCGTGCGCGTGGGCGATGTGGTCACGCTGATCGCGCCGGGCGGACAGGTCACGCCGGCCGGCGTGGTGCCCCGCCTCAAGCAGATGACCGTGTCGGGCACCTTCGATTCCGGCCACTACGAATACGACTCTTCCATGGCCATGCTGCATTACGAGGATGCACAGCGCCTGTTCCGTCTGGAAGGGCCCACCGGCATCCGCCTGAAGCTGAAGGACCTGCACGCTGCGCCCGCGGTGGCGCGCGAGCTGGTCAACACCTTGACCGATCACCTGTTCATCCGGGACTGGACACAGCAGAACAAGACCTGGTTTGCTGCCGTGCAGGTGGAGAAACGCATGATGTTCATCATCCTGACCCTGATCGTGGCCGTGGCGGCATTCAATCTGGTGTCCACGCTGGTGATGACGGTGACCGACAAGCGCGCCGACATCGCCATCCTGCGCACGCTGGGGGCCTCTCCCTCGTCCATCATGGGCATTTTCATGGTGCAAGGCGCCATGGTGGGGGTGATCGGAACCTTTGGCGGCCTGGCACTGGGCCTGCTGGTGGCGCTGAACATCGACGTTATCGTGCCGGCCATCGAGCATTTGCTGGGTGCCAGTTTCCTGCCCAAGGACATCTACCTGATCAGCAAGATGCCCAGCGATCCGCAAAGCAGCGACATCGTGCCCATCGGCATCATCTCCCTGATCCTGGCCTTCGTGGCCACCATCTACCCCAGCTGGCGGGCCAGCCGCGTGAACCCGGCGGAGGCCCTGCGTTATGAATAAGCAAGTCGTGTTGGAAGCCCGTGGACTGGGCAAGCGTTTTACCGAAGGCAAGCTGGATGTACATGTGCTGCGCGGTGTGGACCTGACGGTGCATGCCGGCGAGACGCTCGCCATCGTCGGGGCCTCGGGATCGGGCAAGAGCACGCTGCTGCACCTGCTGGGCGGGCTGGATGCACCCAGCACCGGCAGCGTGCAACTGATGGGCCAGCCACTGCACCAGCTCAGCCCGCAAAAGCAGGGCGCGCTGCGCAACCGCCATCTGGGCTTCATCTACCAGTTCCACCACCTGCTGCCGGAGTTCACCGCACAGGAGAATGTGGGCATGCCGCTGCGCATCCGCCGCATGGACAAGGCCCAGACCATGGAGCAGGCCGCGCAGATGCTGGCGGCCGTGGGGTTGTCGCCCCGGCTCGAGCACCGCCCGGCCGAACTGTCCGGTGGCGAGCGCCAGCGCGTGGCCATTGCCCGCGCCCTGGTCACCCAGCCCGCGTGCGTGCTGGCGGACGAGCCCACCGGCAACCTGGACCGTTCCACCGCCGACAGCGTATTCGCCCTGATGCTGGAGCTGGCGCGCAGCCATGGCACGGCATTTGTGCTGGTCACCCACGACGAGACGCTGGCCGCGCGCTGCGACCGCGTGGTGCGCCTGGTGCAAGGCCAGCTGCAGTAAGCGCCGCTGACACCACCCGCGGTACGCCGTTGTTCCGCCGTGTCGTACGCGGTGTGCTGTCTGCGGCTTGCGACCTCGTGCCGCGTCTTGGTCGTCACGCTGCGGTCAGCTGGGGCGTGTCCGCCGCTCTGAGCACGCCGCTTGCCGGCCGGGCCATGGGCCGCGCGGGCAGTTGTGCCACAGGGCTTGGGGCGACCTGCCGGTCCTGGTGCTCCTGGTTGCTGAGCGCGTCGCTCAGGCTGCGCAACTGCGCGGACTGGGCGATGGCATGGCTGGCCACATTGCCCAGGATGCTGCTGACCTCGCGCGAGGCCTGGACAATGCCTTCCATGGTGTCACCGGCGCGCTGTACCAGTTCCGCCCCCCGTGCCACCTGCGCATTGGAGGCCTGGATCAGCTGCTTGATTTCCTTGGCGGCCGTGGCGCTGCGCCCGGCCAGGGAGCGTACTTCGCTGGCCACCACGGCAAAGCCCCGGCCCTGCTCGCCGGCGCGGGCGGCTTCCACGGCGGCGTTCAGCGCCAGGATATTGGTCTGGAAAGTGATGGCGTCCATCAGGCCGATGATGTCGGCGATGCGCAGCGCTCCGTTGCGGATCTGCTCCATGGTCTGCACCACGTCGCGCATGGTGCTGCCGCCGGTTTCCGCGATCGCGCTGGCGTTCTGTGCCAGCTGGTTGGCCTGGTGGGTGTGCTCGGCACTGTGGCCCAGCTCCTGCACCGCCGTGCGCAGCGTCAGGGCCGCGGTGTGGCTGCGGGTGATGTCGGTCGCGTACTTCACCACCTTGAACGGTCGGCCATTGGCGTCCAGGATGGGGTTGTAGCTGGCCTCGATCCAGATGGGCTGGCCGTTCTTGCCCATGCGCTGGTACTGGCCGGCATCGTGCTTGCCCTGCGCCAGGCGTTCCCAGAACGCACGGTAGGCCGGGCTTTGGGCCTCGCCAGGGGGCATGAAGATGCGGTGGTGCTTGCCGACGATCTCGGACAGCGCATAGCCCGTGGTTCGCAGGAACAGCTCGTTGGCGTGCAGGATGGTGCCGTCCAGCGCAAACTCGATGATGGCCTGCACCTTGGAGATGGCCGCCAGCTGGCCCTGTGCGTCGGCTTCGCATTCCTGCTGCTGGGTGATGTCGGTGGCGTACTTCACCACCTTGTAGGGTTTGCCGTGGGCGTCGTAGATGGGGCTGTAGCAGGCCTGCAGCCAGACTTCGCGCCCGCCCTTGGCCAGCCGGCAGTAGCGGCCGGTTTCTGCCTCGCCCTGGGCCAGGCGGCGCCAAAAGTCGGCATAGGCCGGGCTGGCCGCATAGGCAGGCTCCACAAACATGCGGTGGTGCTGGTGCAGCACTTCCGCCAGGGTGTAACCGGTACAGCGCAGAAAGTTGTCGTTGGCCTGGAGGATCTGGCCTTGCAGGTCGAATTCGATCACGGCCTGCGATTTGTGGATGGCTTGCAACTGCCCGTCCAGTTCCCGCTGCTGCCGGCGTTTCCAATCAAAAAATGGCATGGCTGCTTCCGGTGGTGCTTGGGCTGTCAATGCCGCAGGCGTACGGATCGGTGTGCAAGGGCCTGGGCATGCCCAGTAGCTTTTATGCGGCAAAAAACCGGCCATGCAGGGGATAAAGTGCCCCGGCGGCAACCGTTGGCGGCAGCGCGCCGGATGGGCGGTGGCATCATCACGGCCATGTCTTGCTGGATCGACACCCATTGCCACCTTGATGCACCGGAGTTCGACACCGACCGGGATGCCGTGCGCGCCGCCGCCCGGGCGCGGGGTGTGGAGCACATCGTCATTCCCGCCGTGGAGCGCGCCCACTGGAGCGGCGCGATCGCCCTGGCCCAGCGCCATGGCGACAGCTATGCCCTGGGCATCCACCCGCTGTACACGCCGCGTGCGCAGGAAGCGGACATCGCCGCGCTGCGCAGCGTGCTGGCCGAGCGCCAGGGTGATCCGCAGCTGGTGGCGGTGGGCGAGATCGGACTGGACTTCTTTGTGCCCGGCCGGGACCGCGAGCGGCAGATCTGGTTCTACGAACAGCAAATCCAGCTGGCACGCGCCTTTGGCCTGCCGGTGATCCTGCATGTGCGCAAAAGCAGCGACCGCCTGCTCAAGACCCTGCGTGCCACGCCCGTGGTGGGCGGTATCGCCCATGCCTTCAATGGCAGTGCCCAGCAGGCGCAGGCCTTCATCGATCTGGGCTTCAAACTGGGATTTGGTGGCGCCATCACCTATGACCGTGCGCTCAAGCTGCGTGAGCTGGCGGCCACATTACCCATGGAGAGCATCGTGCTGGAAACCGATGCCCCTGATATTCCGCCGCACTGGCTCTACACCACGGCCGAGCAGCGCGCCGCCGGCCAGCCCCAGGGGCGCAACACCAGCGCCGAGTTGCCGCGCATCGCCCAGGAGATCGCCGGACTGCGGGGGATGCCGCTGCCCGTGCTGCAGGCGGTCACCACCGCCAATGCGCGCGCAGCCCTGCGCGGCCTGCCTGCCTGTGCCGCAGACTGAAGGCGCTGGCGCGGCGCACGCCATGCAAGCCTGTGGCACAGACCGCAGTCCACAGGCGCCGCGGGGCTGGCATCGGCCCAGGCCAAGGCAATAACCGCGCCCCGGCGTGCGGCATGCATTGCCCGCACAATCGCGGCCATGCCGTCTGCCGCCGTGTCCGCTTCTTCCACCGCCCAGCGCCTGCAGGGCCTGCCGCCGGTGGCCGATGCGCACACACGGCTGGTGGTGCTGGGCAGTTTTCCGGGTGTGGCTTCGCTGCAGGCCCGGCAGTACTACGGTCACCCGCGCAACCAGTTCTGGCCCATCTTGCAGCGGCTGTGGCCGCAGCATCTGCAGCCGGACCGCGCGGATTACGCCGGCCGCTGCGAATGGCTGCTGGCGCGCGGCCTGGGCGTGTGGGATGTGTATGCCAGCTGCGAACGCCAGGGCAGCCTGGACAGCGCCATCCGCCACCCGCAGGTGAATGATTTTGCGGCGCTAAGGCAGCGCTGCCCGCAGCTGGTGGCCGTGGCGCACAACGGCGGCGAAAGCGCCAAGCATGCCCGCGCCCTGCATGGTCTGGGCCTGCAAGTGCACCAGTTGCCTTCCACCAGCCCGGCCCATGCCAGCTGGAGCATGGAACGCAAGCTGCAGGCCTGGCAGCAGGTGATGGCCGCCCATGGATTGTTGGACAAGGATTGAAAAAACGTGGCTTCCCGCAAGAAACCGGCCTCCAGTGCCCCTGTGAACGAGCTGCCCGAAGTGAGCGTCTCGGACGATGGCGTCTCCCGTTATCTGCACCTGGGCACGCCCTGGGTGCAGGGATCGATGAAGCTCAAGGAGCCGTTCGAGATCGATCTGGAATACGTGCAGCGCATGATGGCCTGGCTGCTGTTTGTGCCGCCCGAAAGCGTGGCCAGTCGCCAGGCGCTGCAGCTGGGCCTGGGTGCGGCGGCGCTGACCAAGTTCCACCACAAGAAACTGCGCATGCCGACCACGGCCATCGAGCTCAATCCCCAGGTGGTGAATATTTGCCGCAGCTGGTTCAAGCTGCCGCCGGACAGCGACAGCCTGCATGTGGTGCTGGGCGATGCGGCGGTGGAAATCCGCCGCCCCGAATGGCAGGGCAAGGTCGATGCATTGCAGGTGGACCTGTACGACCACAACGCTGCTGCGCCGGTGCTGGACAGTGAGGCGTTCTATGCCGATTGCCGCAACAGCCTGACGCCGGAAGGCTGCATGACGGTGAATCTGTTCGGTCGCATGAGCAGCTACCAGGCCAGCCTGGACAAGATCAGCGCCGTGTTCGGGGCGGAGAACGTGTGGGCCTTTCGCCCCACGCGCGAAGGCAACACGGTGGTGCTGGCCCAGCGCGTGGCCAGCCGGCCTTCGCGCGAGCAGCTCCAATCCCGGGCCGAGGCGGTGCAGGCGCGCTGGGATCTGCCGGCCACCAAATGGCTCAAGGTGCTCAAACCGGTCCAGGAGACGCTGGTCGGGGGCTGAGACGCAGGCTGGACAAGGGCTCAAGTTTTCCGGCGACCTGCCGATGACCAGGGCATGAACCTGTCCATTTCTTCCTCCAGCTCCTCGGTGAGCACCTCGTCGTCCGCCAACGTGGGGGCCCAGATCCAGCGTTTGCAGCAGCAGATCAAGGACACGCAGCAAAAGCTCAAAGAGCTGGCCACCAGCGACATGGATGCGGAAAGCAAGCAGCGCATGGCCGACCTGCTGCAGGTCCAGCTGCAGGCGCTGCAGGCACAGATCGAGGCACTGCAGCGTCAGCAGGCGCAGCAGGCCCAGGACGCGGCTGCGCGCAAGCAGGCTGCGGCGCAGGGTGCGGACACTGCGACAGCGCAGAAGCCCCCCAGCCCGGGACGCGTCGACGTCTACGTCTGACAGCGCTGGCAGGCCAGGCTTTCTGTCGGGCGTGTGCCGGTGTCTGCGACGCCGCCTTTGAGGGCCCTGTCGCCTGCAATGCTCGACCACACGTGCCCGCATGGCCCGCCTGCGGGCACTTCCGCATGTCGGGTTGGCAGGCGGGGCTGGGGGCTGGCGCCCCAGAAACATGGCGCGCCGCCAGGCCTACACCGCGGCAGGAGCCTGTTGCGCGTGGCACGGGAGGAGAGGGGGCAGAGGATGCAGACAGTTCCCCTCCTTGCCGGAAATGGTCACCCCACGCCCCCACGAGACCTAAGCAGTGTGCAGTGTTTGCGGGTTAACCCGTGATTCACATGAAGTATCCAAGGGTTAACGCTGAGATATGGGGTGGTTGCCAGCGAAATCAAGGCCGTTGGTAGGTGGAATCCACATCAAATCACCTACGCTTTGCTTACAGAATCCACCGGTCGTTAATCCCTCGCAGGAGACGTTTTCGTGAAAATCAAGAGTCAAAAAGACTTTTTTGCAGGTCTGATGTATTTGGCAGTCGGTGGCGCTTTTGCCATCGGTGCCACCGAATACAACATCGGCACCGGTGCGCGCATGGGCCCGGGCTACTTTCCGTTGATCCTGGGTGTGATCCTGGCCTTCATTGGTCTGGTCATCGCCTTCAAGGCCACTGCCAAAGGCCCCGATGATGGGGACCCGATTGGCAAGTGGGCCTGGAAACAGGTGTTCTTCATTTTGGCAGCCAACTTTGCCTTCGGCATTCTGCTGGTGGGCGTGCCTGCACTGGGGATCCCCGGTCTGGGTCTGATGGTCGCCATCATTGCCTTGGTGCTGATTGCCAGTATCGCTGGTTACTCCTTCAATCTGAAGGAAGTGATCGGCCTGGCGCTGGTGCTGGCTGTGGGCAGCTATGTGGTGTTCGTGTGGGCGTTGAACCTGCAGTTCCCGGTGTGGCCGACCTTTATTACCGGCTGATCGCGGGAGAGATAGAACATGGAACTCTTTGACAACTTAGCTCTTGGTTTTGGCGTTGCATTCACCGCCCAGAACCTGTTGTACGCGCTGATCGGTTGCGTGCTGGGTACCCTGATCGGTATCTTGCCGGGCCTGGGCCCTGTGGCGACCATCGCCATGCTGCTGCCCGCGACCTATTCGCTGCCTCCCGTGGCTGCGCTGATCATGCTGGCCGGTATCTACTACGGCGCCCAGTACGGTGGCTCGACCACTGCCATTTTGGTGAACTTGCCGGGTGAGTCTTCGTCGGTGGTGACGATGATCGACGGCTACCAGATGGCGCGCAAGGGGCGTGCGGGTCCTGCGCTGGCCGCTGCCGGTATCGGTTCGTTCTTCGCAGGCTGCGTGGGCACCATCATCTTGGCTGCCTTTGCGCCTCCGCTGACGGAAATCGCCTTCAAGTTCGGCCCTGCTGAATACTTCTCGCTGATGATCCTGGGCCTGATCGGCGCCGTGGTGCTGGCTTCCGGCTCCCTGCTGAAGGCTGTGGGCATGATCGTGCTGGGTCTGCTGTTCGGCATGATCGGTACCGACGTGAACTCCGGCGTGGCACGTTACAGCTTTGACATCCCCGAGCTGACCGACGGCATCGACTTCGTGGTGATCGCCATGGGCGTGTTCGGTTACGGTGAAATCATCGCCAACCTGTCCAAGCCCGACGACGAGCGCGAAGTGTTCACTGCCAAGGTCAAGGGCCTGATGCCCACCAAGGAAGACTTCAAGCTGATGCTGCCCGCCATGATCCGTGGCACGGTGCTGGGTTCGGCCCTGGGTATCCTGCCTGGCGGCGGCGCCATGCTCTCGGCCTTCGCTTCGTACACCATCGAAAAGAAGACCAAGCTGCGTCCGGGCGAAGTACCCTTCGGCCAAGGCAATATCCGTGGCGTGACGGCGCCTGAGTCGGCCAACAACGCCGGTTCGCAGACCTCGTTCATTCCGCTGCTGACCCTGGGTATCCCCCCCAACGCCGTGATGGCGCTGATGGTGGGTGCCATGACCATCCACAACATCCAGCCTGGCCCCCAGGTGATGACCAGCAACCCCGAACTGTTCTGGGGCCTGATCGCCTCGATGTGGATCGGTAACGCCATGCTGATCATCTTGAACCTGCCGATGATCGGCATGTGGATCAAGCTGCTGTCCGTGCCTTACCGCTGGCTGTTCCCTGCCATCGTGCTGTTCTGCGCAGTGGGCGTGTACGGCACGAAGAACTCCGAGTTCGACGTCTGGATGGTGGGTATCTTCGGTTTCATCGGCTATGTGTTCTACAAGCTGGGTACCGAACCTGCTCCGCTGCTGCTGGGCTTCATCCTGGGCCCGATGATGGAAGAAAACCTGCGCCGCGCCCTGCTGCTGTCGCGTGGTGACTGGTCGGTCTTCGTGACCCGCCCCATCTCTGCCGTGATGCTGGCTCTGGCTGTGCTGCTGCTGATCATCGTGACGCTGCCCGCAGTGAAGAACAAGCGCGAAGAAGCCTTCGTGGAAGAGTGACGCCCCGGGCGACGCGTTTTCTACGTATCTGCAAAAAAAAGCACTTTCGGGTGCTTTTTTTGTGTCCATTTATCGACAAAAAAAGGGCTTTGTGCGGGTTTGTTGGGATTGCGGACAAGTGCAACTGAATGTTTTTAAAATCTGACTCCATCGGCACACCCGAACGAAAGACGGGGTCGCAAAGCCATGGGCCTAAGGCAGTTTGTCAGGGTTGCCAGGTTGCTTCTCTTGCATGGGCTGCGGTTCTCCGCAGCGTGGGGGTGTCACATCTATCGCACTGTCGTTGGGATGGTGCTTCACATGAGGCAAGAGGGTCTGGATGAGCGTTTTGAATATGCGGGTCTCCCACAAACTGTGGGCTACCATCGCGGCGTTGCTGGTGCTGGTGCTGGGTGCGGGGGGGCTGCTGCAGTACAAGGCCAATGCACTGATGGACAGCACCGTAACCTCGGTGCAGCGTTATGAAACCAATATCTCTGCAGCCTTACGCTGGCAGGGCGCCATCCTCAAGAGCCTGGAGACGGCCACTGCCGTCATCGCGAGCAGCGAACCCCATGTGGAGGACCTGTTCAACCAGCGTTTGAATGACAGCCGCGCCATGATTGCCGATGCGCGCAAGGCGGTGGAGCAGGGCCTGCAGACCGAGGCGGACCGCCAGGCGTTGGCCGCCGTGGTCCAGGAGGCAGACAAGGTGGCTGCCGTCATGAAGGAACTGGACAGCGTGCGCCAGTCCGAGTCTTTCTCTGCCCGCACCGACTTTGCCCGCCAGGATTACCTGCCGGCCGCCGAAAAATACGCGGCCAGCCTGAACGATTTTGTGGCACTCCAGGAGCGCCAGCGTGATGAAGGCATTGCCCGGGCCAATGCCGACCAGCAGATACTGGCCATTACGGGCGTGGTGGCGGTGTTGCTGCTGGCCCTGCTGCTGGTGCTGCTCATGCGCAAGATCATCCACACCATCACCCAGCCGCTGGAGCATGCGGTGACGGTGGCGGAATCCATTGGCAACGGTGACCTGATGGTCCAGGCCAAGGTGGAGCGCACGGATGAATTCGGCCATTTGCTGAACGCGCTGGACCGCATGGCGGTGCGCCTGCGCTCGGTGGTGGGCGAGGTGCGCAGCGGGGTGGAGTCGGTGTCGGCTGCATCCAGCCAGATTGCCACCGGCAACCAGGACCTGTCGGCCCGTACCGAACAGACCGCCGCCAACCTGGAAGAAACCGCTGCCAGCATGGAAGAGCTGACGTCCACCGTGACGCAATCTTCCGAAACTGCCCGCCAGGCCAACCAGCTGGCCAGCACGTCCGCCCAGGCGGCCGAGCGGGGGGGTGCCGTGGCGCAACAGGCGGAACATTCCATGCAGCAGATCACCGACAGCACCCGCCGTATCAGCGACATCATCGGCGTGACCCCCGCCACCGCCT